>NZ_JABXFD010000441.1 GCF_013372625.1 Actinomadura sp. BRA 177 | reverse complement strand
CCGCCGCGCGGGCGGGTGGGCCTGTCAACATGCGGCAGACCTCCCACTACCGGACGGCCGACCGCCCGCGCGGCGGAGAGCATGAACGCGTAATCGACGGCGATACGCGCCCAGACGAATTTGCCTTCGCCCAGGCTGCACCATCCCCAGCCGCCGGACGCGAACGCCTGGACGATGATCAGGCCGCGCCCGCACTCGGCGCCGTCGACCGGCGTTTGCAGCGCGGGGCGCCCAGGGTGCCCGTCCCACACGCATAGCTCAATGCCAGCGTCGATCCGGGTCACCCAAGCGCGGATCATGGTGCCCTTGCAGAGGGTTGCGGCGTTGGCCACAAGCTCACTCATGAGCTGACAGGCGTCGCTTGCGTAGGCCGAGAGCCCCCATCCCTCCAGGGCTTCGCGCACCAGAGCACGGCTCAGATACACGCTTTCGGGACAGGCTTTTGTCAGCGTCTGCACGCGCAGATGTGCCGACTTGTCCATCAAGGCCGTCGCGGTCATCGAAGGTCGCCCTCCCCGCCGGCGACCGGGCCGCCCAGCATGCCCGCCAGCACCGCCGGAGCCGACTCGACGTCATCGACCGGCACGACCCGCTCACCGGAGTCAGCGCGAACGAACCACCACACTCCGCCGACCCGCTCACACCCCACGGAGACCGACCGTGCACGGTCCGCGCTGCTCACGACCAACAAGAGGGGTGGCCTGCCCGCCTGACTCGCCAACCCACACGACAACGGCTCACCGCCCCGCACGATCACCGCGTCCAAGGCCGCGAGATGCAGCCGACGCGCACCAACCGCGTGGTTGAGCCGACCAATGGACCGGCCGTCGTCGCCAGCGCCCAATCTCATCGGCCCAATGACCACACCGGCCTTTCCCGCGTCGCCTGTCATGGCAACGCCTCCTCTCCCTGTGTTTCGGATACCGCAGGACGAACCGCCACGTCCGAGCACCTGCGCCCTGTCACCTTCTGGACGCGAGTCCGGCGACACGGGGTCTTTGCCGTCACCCTGCGGCCCAGCCCTCCCAAGAACCGGCCCGCGATCGACGGCCGCCCGCACCATGCCGCCGGAGTCGCCGCTTTACGCCACCTCGGCGCGGCTCACCCCGCCGCACTCAGTGCAGCTCTCCCGCTGTCGTTCCGGTCCACGTCCGGAGCCGCTACGCGCGACCAGCAGGTCAACCCGGGACGACACCCAGGACCAACCACGCCCCATGCACGCAACACACTTGATCCGGTCGTTCGCCTTCACCCGGTACCTCCGAACCGATACGGCGTTTTGGTGTGGACCATCGTCGGCGACCAACTGACCGGAACCGATATGCAGGGCATATATGAACGTCGTATCTTCGGGACGTGAGTGATCCGCGACCCTGGACCGACCCGCAGCTACGCGCAGCGTGGGCGAAGGGCGATTGGTCCGAGATCTTCCGTCGGTACAGGCAGGTAGCAGGGCTGACGCAGCGACAACTAGAACCGCTGGTCGGGATGGCTCAGCCCTACATCTCCAACATCGAGCGCAGGAACGTCACGGTGACGTCCGCCGAAGTTGTCGAGCGGATCACACACGGTCTAGGGGTGCCAGAAGAGTTGAGCGGTGTATCAGGCCATGAAGACGGACCATCCATCTGGCAGCCACCGGCAGAACTACGGGAACGCATCGCTCACGCACACACCACCGGTCGCGTTAACCTCAGCGTCGCCACCTGGATTGCTGACGTCCTCGCGACGTACCGGCGAGCCGAGGACACCGCCAGCGGTCGCGACCTCTGGCCGGTAGTCCGCAGTCAACTCGACGCCGTCACCCAGCTACTCCCCGACTCCTCCGGAGAGACTGCCGACGGGCTTCTCACCTTGGCCGCTGAACACGCGCATTGGCTGTCTTGGGTGGCCGCCCAGGAGAACCAGACCGGCCCCGCGTTGGCTTGGTTGGACCTCGCACAGGGATGGGCGATCGACGCCGGAGCCGACAACCTAAGTTCCTGGGTCAACCGTGTTCGGTCCTACTACGCGCTAGACCGAGGCGACCCCGTCAGAGCCTTGCGTATCGCCGGCCAAGCACGCCTGAACGGGACCGGACTCTCGCCCGCAGCGATGGCCGCAGCAGCGCAACAAGAAGGACTAGCAGCGGCAGCCCTAGGCGAACGCGACCGAGCCCGACGACTCGCCGACGAGGCTTACGATCTGGCGTTGCAAGTCCCGGATGCAGAGGACCGGCCGGGTTGGCTCTACTGGCTTGACCCGGTGCGTGCGCAACTCCAGCGCGCCGACCTGTCATACGCCGTCCGCGACTACAGCGACGCAGCCGCAGGGTACGGCCAGAGCCTTGACCAGCTTCGCGACTACCCACGCGACCACGCGTACTACTCCGCCCGCTACCAGGACGCACGAAGCCGCACCAGCGCTAACTAGAGATCTCCTCGGCATCGGTGAGCACCGCACCTTCCCCGGCATGATCACGAACAGCCGAGCGCATCATCTCTAGAATCGTCTGCTCGTCCGGACCCTCCCGCCGCAGGCTCGCCGTGTCCAACTCGACTTCGTACGCATGCTCGCGAGCAGGCTCCAGGCCGAACATGCCGCTTCCATCGTTGACCACGTACGTCAGTCGCCACTTCTCCATGCCGCTCCCTAGCGTCTCTGACCCCACGCAGCGGAGCCTACCGAGCACCGCAGACAGCGCAGACAGCGACCACGCAACGCATCTGGCGACGTTCGGTGCGCTACAAGGTCCCCGCTTGCGGGAGGACCCTAGTTCTCCTCTTCCACTTCAGGTGAATAAACGCAATACCAGGGTTGCCCGTCGCCCCCGATGAATGCCTCACCATCTGTATGCACTTCACCAAGTGAAAGGTTTTCGTCGTCCAGAACCATCAAGACATCTTCGAAATCGAGATGATGGGACTTAGAGAGGTCGATGAGTAGCTCGGCGACCTTCCAGCGCGGTATCCAACCGAGAGCACCGTGAGGCCCCTCCAATTCTCTCTCGGTTTCGTGATCGTCGCCGTTGCGAATAACGACGTGATCGGCTAGAACCTCTTGTCTAAGCCAACCTCTGATCCTTTCCTCCGTGATAGCGTCACGAAGTCGAGCCTGCTTCTTGATGACGTCGAAAAAGGGGACGCTGTATCCGGGGTCGACTGCTTCGTTCATGGCACCTAGTGTTTAGTTTGTGCGCCGGTCGATGGGCGGCTAATATTGCCTGCCTGGCTTCTGTCGTGATTGTCTCTCGGGCTGAGAAGAGAGTCGATCACGTCGCGCCTTATGTGCGGCTTGAGAATTTGACGGAGGCAAGAGCCGGGCCATTTGGGAAGCTCTGGAGGAATATCCGCTCGTTCTGCGCCTCCATTCAGTATTGCAATGTAGGCACTTTCCCCAGCCGGGGGGAGGTGCGGGATCGACTGCCCCGTCTGGGTGCCTAGCGCAGCCCGTTAGAGACACAGGTCGTGCCAGTTCGCGGAGCAGCGTGAAGCCCTTAAGCATGGCATCCGCCAAGGCATCACGCTCATAGCCAGGCGATTCGAGATGTAGATTAAAAGCACGGTCGTCGATATCCATCATTGCATTTCTTAGCTCATTGAGACCTTGATGGACGTCGACCGGGACCAGTTCAACCAGGTCCCGTTTCTCTGGTGCTCTTCGTCTGGCCTGGTCATCAGTAAGATTCTGATGATTCTGGGTACCACGCTTACGGCGAATATTGCAAATTAGGCACCTAGTCCACCCTTCGGGCGGCTCGGGGTCTTCGGGGCCGTCGGGATGTTCGGAACACCCGGTACGAGTCGCGGAACTTGCAATTTCTCGCGCAATGAGGACGCCACGCCACATTTGGTCGGCTGCCCGGTCGAATGTCTCTGAGGGTGTCATGGCGTCCAAACCATCGACAGCCCGGCGTATGGTCGGCAAGACTCTGTTGAGTTCCGCTAGGTGATAGGACATGCCAGACCGTACTGAGCGGCTACTAGTACGTATCATGCGTCGCCCACGTCCTGAAGCGTTCGGTCCGCTCGACACCCGCACCTCCCGCGGTCCACTGGACACCAACCTCATCTTAGTGACCGTGGTCCCTGTGTCGTCCAGGTCGGCAGACTGTTGCCGAATTAGGCCGTTTTAGATCAAGGGGCGGCGGCGCTCAGGCCGCTGGCGCGGCCCCGCGCCAGGCCGCCCGGAGCATGCGGCGTGGGCGCCGGTCACCGGACGGCCGCGCCGGGCCGCGCATCCTGCCCACTCCCGCCGGCCCTTCCCCAACCGGCCGCCACGGGGACCGCGCCGCCGCCAAGTCCGCGAACCTGGTCGAGGCTCAATCGCCTCCGGCGGGGGCTCTGACTCTGGGAAGCTCAGTCCGCACCCGTCACGGTCGTTGGTGGTTGGGGGATGCCTGATCTTCCCGTCTGCCGTCGTCCCGATCGGAGATCTACCAGACCAGGGCCAGGGGGCCAAGGTCGTTCGTCCGGTGGGGCGCTCCACCTTGGCCCCCTGGTCCTGGCCCGGCAGCGCGGAGCGCGGGACGACGGCAGACGGGAAGATCAGGCGGGGCGAGTGGTGGCGGGTGTCCGCCGTCGACGTCCGGCCGCGCGGATTCCAAGATCCGGAAAATACGCGGAATGATGCGTGACGCAGAGGGGCGGAAGGGGTGCTTTGCCGCAGGTCAGCGGGTGTTGGCCGCGTGAATCCATGGCGGGCTGTAAATCCGTCGGCTTAGCCTACCCAGGTTCGAATCCTGGACCCGCCACCACCACGTAGAACGGCCCCTGACCAGCTACAACGCTGCCAGGGGCCGTTCTTGTTGGGTCCCGGTAGGTCCCGACTGTTACCGGCGATTGCCGGGTGCCCACGGGACAGTCACGGGGCACGCTGGCGGGCCGTCACCTCCCTAGTCGTCATCCTTGAGGGCGTCATCGATACGGCCGTTCCACATCTGCGCATGGCCGTCGATGCACCCCGGCGTAGACCCGTGTAGCAGCACGTCAAGGCCGTGCCCAGCGCGGCGCGCGACCTCGGGCGCCGGGACGCCGGCGTTCAGGGCGAGCGTCACGCCGCTGTGGCGCAGGTCGTACGGCCCGTCCGGCGTGTGGAGAGGCCACCTGAGCGGGCGTGAACGCCTTCTCTCTGGCCACCTGTCAGACGCGCCCGACGCTGTCCCGTGCTCGTCCAGGTGCAACGCAGTGGCCGGACGAGTTTCGACCGAGATCGTGATGAGCTGGCGAACCTTTCTGTGCCCACCCTGTCGATGAGTTCTCGCAGGTCAGACGAGGGTGGATCCTGCATGGTCAGCAGGTCGGACACGACTTGACGCACGATTCGGTGGTTCCTTTCTGTCCGGGAGTGATCGACTCGGCCTCCAGCAGGCCGAGACGGCCCCATCGACCTGCGGCCGTTGGCATGCGCACGCGCCAGGTCGATTCCCAGCCGCGCGCGACGCTTCCCGGACAACGTCGAGGTGTCTACCTCGCCGCCCACTCCCAGCGTGTAACCCGCATCCCTGAGTTCGACCGCCACGGTGACCTCGTGAAGGACAACGTTCGTCGGGCCGAACTCGATGTTGTAGTCGTGGCGGCGTCCCCAAGCCGCTCGGCGATCTCCCGCGCTCGTGCGAGGTGCTGGTAAGCCAGGTCGGCCCGATTGAGCCGGGACGCGGTAACCACGACCGGCAACCTGCCACCCGCGCCACTGCGACGCTGCCCACCTGCCGGGCTAGGCCTGGACGCCCAAAGATGCGCGCCGGGCGTGCGGTCTCTCCGGTCCGGTCCCGCTGCGCCGCGTCGACCGGCGGCTGAGATGCGCGCGCTACTTGTGTGCGGGGATCCAGACCTGGCCGAGGTGGTGCGGGACCTCGGTTCAGGCCGAGGTGCTGATGCCCACCGCCCAGACGGCACCGATCGCTAGCAACATGACGATCATTGAGGTGGCGAGCCAGGTCATCGCACCCCCGCTGGCTTTCGTGGTCGGGTCCTCGACCCACCGGTAGTAGTCGCGGGTGATCTGACGTCGAACCGGGGCGAGCATCACCGGGAACATGATCATGACCGCCGCGTACAGGTACAGAGTCTGGGCCAGTGTGTGGCTCTGGGCGAGACCTCGCACGCCGACCCCGATGATGCCGATGGCCGGGAGCCAGAACTGCTTCCTGCGGTACTTCGGTATCTGGATGATCCACTGCATGGCGGCGAGATTGACGAGAGTGGCGCCCACCGCGATCAGCACCCATGTGCCGGTGGGCAGCGACAAGAACACAGGTAGCCCCTTTCGAGCCTGAACCCCTTGGGCCCAACACTGAATCCATTTCATCCTCGGGCGGTCTGAGCGACGCGGTGGTTTTGCAGGACGGCGATGGCCTTGACGATGTGGCCGGCCTTGCTCGGGCTGCAGCGCAGCTTCCGTAGGATCCGCCATGACTTGAG
>NZ_JABXFD010000296.1 GCF_013372625.1 Actinomadura sp. BRA 177 | reverse complement strand
TTATGGGCGTGTCGCGGTGCCGACGACGTTCGGCGCGAAGGCCGCGAACTGGCTGCTGGGCTGCCTGGAGGCCCGCGAGGCCCTGGCCGCCGTGCCGCTGCCCGTCCAGCTCGGCGGCCCCGCCGGGACGCTGGACGCCTTCGGCGACCGGGCCCTCGACCTGGTCGCCGCCTACGCCGACGAGACGGGGCTGGCGCGCCCGGTCCTGCCCTGGCACACCCGCCGCACGCCGATCGCGGCGCTCGCGGCGGCGCTGGCGCAGGTCACCGGCGCCCTCGGCAAGATCGCCACCGACGTGTGGCTGCTGTCGCAGAGCGAGGTGGCCGAGGTCGCCGAGGCGGCGGGCGCCGGCAAGGGCGGCTCGTCGTCGATGCCGCACAAGCGCAACCCGGCGCTGTCCACCCTGATCCGCTCGGCCGCGCTGCAGGTCCCGGCGCAGGTGCAGGTGATCCTCGCCGCGCAGGCCGCGCCGCACGAGCGGCCGGCGGGGGAGTGGCACGCCGAGTGGCTGCCGCTGCGCGAGTGCCTGCGGCTGACCGGCGGCGCCGCCGAGACCGCCGCCGAACTGCTGGACGGCCTGGAGGTGTCCACCGAGCTGATGCGGGCCGACCTCGACGATCTCCTCGACATGCTCGGCGACGACCCCGGCCCCGGCAACGCCGCCGTCCTCGTCGACCAGGCCCTCGACGCGTACCGGAGAAGCCGCCGATGACCACGCCGCAGTACCGCCTGGACGGCCCCGAGGACGCGCCGGTCGTCGTCCTCGGTCCGTCCCTCGGCACGTCCATGGACCTGTGGCTCCCGCAGTTGCCCGCCCTGACCCGCGGCTGGCGCGTCCTGCGCTACGACCTGCCCGGCCACGGCGGCGCGCCCACGCCGGACGCCCCCTTCACCGTGGAGGACCTCGCCGGCGGCATCGTCGCCCTGCTGGACGATCTCGGCGTCGAGCGCGCCGCCTACGCCGGAGTGTCCCTCGGCGGCGCGATCGGCACCGCGCTCGCGCTCCGCGCCCCGGACCGTGTCGCCAGCCTGACCCTGTGCTGCACGTCCGCGCGCTTCGGCGACCCGGGGCCGTGGCATGAGCGGGCCGCCCTCGTCCGCCGCGAGGGCGTCGGCCCGGTCGCCGGCTCTGCGGCGGGACGCTGGTTCACCCCCGCCTTCACCCACGCGGAGACGTACGTGGCGATGCTCCGCGCGACCGACCCCGAGGGCTACGCGGCCTGCTGCGACGCGCTGGCCGGGTTCGACGCCACCGGACGGCTCGGCGCGATCACCGCGCCGACCCTGGTGATCGCCGGCGCGCAGGACGCCCCCACGCCGCCGCGGGGCCACGCCGACCGGCTCGCCGAGGGCATCCCCGGCGCCAGCCTGACCGTTATCGAGGGCGCCGCGCACCTGGCGAACGCCGAGCGGCCCGTCGCGGTCACCAGGGAGATCACCGCGCACCTCGACCGCACATGGAAGGGACACGACAGATGACCGGGGAGCGCATGACGGACGGAGAGCGGCACGCGCAGGGCATGAGGACGCGCCGCGAGGTGCTCGGCGACGCGCACGTCGACCGCGCCGAGGCCCGCAAGAACGACTTCACCGCCGACTTCCAGGACATGATCACCCGGTACGCGTGGGGCGAGATCTGGAGCCGCCCCGGCCTGGACCGCCGGACCCGCAGCTGCGTCACGCTCACCGCCATGGTCGCCGGCGGCCACCTGGACGAGCTGGCGATGCACGTGCGCGCCGCCGTCGGCAACGGGCTGACGCACGAGGAGATCAAGGAGGTGCTCCTGCAGACGGCGATCTATTGTGGAGTGCCCGCCGCGAACTCGGCCTTCGCCGTCGCCCAGCGGGTCCTCGACGAGCCGGAGTGACCGGGGTGGAGTGAGATGGCGGAACGCGCGCGGCCGGTCAGCGTGGCGGGCAAGGTGATGGCCATCCTGAACGCCTTCGCGCAGGGCGGCGTCCGCCTCAACCTGAGCGAGATCTGCCGCCGCTCCGGGCTGCCGCTGGCGACGGGGCACCGGCTCGTCGGCGAGCTGGTCGGCGGCGGGTTCCTGGAGCGGGTCCCGGACGGCACCTACCGCATCGGCACCCGGCTGTGGCGGATCGGCAGCCAGGCCCCGGCCGTCACCGGGCTGCGCGAGCTGGCCCTGCCGCACATGGAGGACCTGTACGAGGCCACGCACGACAACGTGCAGCTCGGCGTGCTGCGCGAGGACCACGTGCTGATCGTCGAGCGGCTGCGCGGCACCCGGTCGGTGCCGGTCGTCACGCAGGTCGGCGCGATGCTGCCGCTGCACACCACCGGCGTCGGCAAGGTGCTGCTGGCCTACGCGCCGCCGGACGTCCGGGAGAAGGTCCTGGCCGGCGAGCTGGCCCGGCACGCGGTGCGGTCCATCACCGACCCGGCCAAGCTGCGGCGGAACCTGGAGCAGATCCGCCGCACCGGCTACGCGCTCACCCGCGACGAGATGACGCTGGGCGCCGCGTCGGTCGGCGCCCCGGTGCGGGACGGGTCGGGCGAGGTGGTCGCGGCCGTCTCGCTGGTCGCCGGCACCCGCGGCGCCGACCTGCGGCGGCTGCTGCCGCCGCTGAAGACGGCGGTGCGCGCCCTGTCCCGGGACGTGGCGGCGCACTGGCGCGGCGATCCCGACGCTTTTTCCGGTGAGCGGAAGACCGGCGCTTGAACCTGCGGCGATGCACGCCAGCATCGCCGGGTGAACCGACGACGAGGAGGCTCGATGCGTACCCAGGTCGCGATCATCGGCGGTGGCCCCGCCGGGCTGCTGCTGTCCCACCTGCTGCACCTGGCGGGGATCGACTCGGTGGTCCTGGAGAGCCGGGACCGCGACTACGTGGAGCACCGGCAGCGGGCCGGGATGCTGGAGCAGGGCACGACCGACGTGCTGCGCGAGAGCGGCGTCGGCGCGCGGCTCGACCGGGAGGGCCTCGTCCACCACGGGCTGGAGCTGCGGTTCGGCGGCGCGGGGCACCGCGTCCCGCTGACCGACCTGACCGGCCGGACGGTCACCGTCTACGCGCAGACCGAGATCGTCAAGGACCTCGTCGCGCGGCGGCTCGCGGACGGCGGCGACGTGCGCTTCGAGGCCGAGGTGGTGGACCTGGACGCGTCCGCGCCGAGCGTCACGTTCCGCAGCGGCGGGGAGACGCACACCCTCGACTGCGACTACATCGCGGGCTGCGACGGGTTCCACGGCGTCAGCCGCCCGGCGGTGCCCGGCCTGCGGACGTTCGAGCGGGAGTACCCGTTCGCCTGGCTCGGCATCCTCGCCGACGTCGCGCCGTCCACCGAGGAGCTGATCTACGCCAACCACGACCGCGGCTTCGCGCTGCACAGCCTGCGCTCCCCGCACGTCAGCCGCCTGTACCTGCAGGTGGCGCCGGACGAGGACCTCGCGCGGTGGTCCGACGCCCGGATCTGGGACGAGCTGGCGACGCGGTTCGCCACCGACGACGGCTGGAAGCTGCACGAGGGCCCGATCACCGACAAGTCGGTCACGCCGATGCGCAGCTTCGGGGCCGAGCCGCTGCGGCACGACCGGCTGTTCCTCGCGGGCGACGCCGGGCACATCGTCCCGCCGACCGGGGCGAAGGGCCTCAACCTGGCCGTGTCGGACGTGATCATCCTGGCGCGGGCGCTCACCGACCGGTACGCCTCCGGCTCGGAGACGGCGCTGGACGGCTACTCCGACGCGTGCCTGCGGCGGGTCTGGCGGGCCGAGCACTTCTCCTACTGGATGACGACGCTGCTGCACGTGGACCCGGCCGCGACCGACTTCGAGCTGCGGCTCCAGCGCTCCCACCTGGACTATGTGGCCGCGTCGGAGGCGGCGAAGGCGTCCCTGGCGGAGAACTACGCCGGCCTTCCGATCTTCTAGGGGCTCCCTCCGGCCGGCGGCGGGTGCCCGGTTCAGTGAGATGCACATCACGCGAATTGGCAGCCTCTGAAATTTTGCCGCCTGGGCAAGTTCGGTCTAGCGTGGACGGGTCGATGGCGAGATGTCCGCGTTTGCTGGCCGACTGGGGGATTCCTTGGCCACGTTCCTGTACCGGCTCGGCCGGTTCTCCTACCGCCGGCGCAGGCTCGTCGCGCTGCTGTGGGCCGGGCTCCTCGTGCTCGCGGGGGTGGGGGCGGCCACGCTGAAGGGCCCGACGTCCAGCGACTTCTCGATCCCCGGCACCGAGTCGCAGCAGGCGATCGACGTGCTCGAGGACGAGATGCCGCAGCTGTCCGCGGACGGGGCCACCGCCCGGGTCGTCTTCGCCGCCCCCGCCGGCTCCACGGTCACCGACGCGTCCGGTAAGGCGGCCGTCGAGCAGGTCGTCGGCCGGCTGAAGGCGGCCCCGCAGGTCGCCTCCGTCGTCGACCCGTACCGGGCCGGGGCCGTGTCGAAGGACGGGCGGATCGCCTACGCCCAGGTCACCTACGAGGTCACGCCGATCGAGGTGACCGACGAGATGCGGGACGCGCTCGCCGCCGCGGCCGAGCCGGGCCGCGACGCCGGGCTCCAGGTCGAGATGGGCGGCACCGCCACCCAGGGCATGCCCGAGCAGAGCGTCACCGAGGTCATCGGCGTCGCGGTCGCCGCCGTCGTGCTGGTCATCACGTTCGGGTCGCTGGTCGCCGCCGGGCTGCCGCTGCTGAACGCGCTCCTCGGCGTCGGCATCGCGATGGCGGCGATCACCGCGGCCACCGGGCTGTTCGAGATGAGCTCCACGACCTCGACGCTCGCCCTGATGCTCGGCCTCGCCGTCGCGATCGACTACGCCCTGTTCATCGTCTCCCGCTACCGGCACGAGCTGGCGGAGGGACGGCCCGGCGAGGAGGCCGCGGGACGGGCCATCGGCACCGCCGGGTCCGCGGTGGTGTTCGCCGGGCTGACCGTCGTCATCGCGCTCGCCGGGCTCGCGGTCGTCGGCATCCCGCTGCTCACCGAGATGGGGCTCGCCGCCGCGTTCGCCGTGGTCGTCGCCGTCCTCATCGCGCTCAGCCTGCTGCCCGCGCTGCTCGGCCTCGCCGGCCGCCGGGTGCTCGGCGGCCGGCTCCCCGGGCTGCGCGGCGGCCACCCGGAGAACGGGAGGGCGCCGGCGGGGGAGCGGTGGGCCCGGTTCGTCGCCCGCCGCCCGCTGCCGGTGCTGCTCGCCGCGATCGCCGGCCTCGGGATCATCGCCGCGCCCGCCCTCGACCTGCGGCTCGGGCTGCCCGGCGACGAGATCGCCGCGCCCGACACCAGCCAGCGCAAGGCCTACGACCTGCTCGCCGACGGCTTCGGCCCCGGCTTCAACGGCCCGCTGATGGTCGTCGTCAAGGGGGACGGCGGCCAGGCCGCGGCCACCGCGCAGCGGTTCGCCGGCGAGGTCAAGGGCATGGCGGACGTCGCCGGCGTGACCCCGCCCGTGCCGAACGAGGCCGGGGACACCGCCGTCCTCAGCGTGGTGCCGAAGAGCGGGCCCAGCACCGAGCAGACCGAGGACCTCGTCGCCGAGATCCGCGACCATGGCGACGCCACGGGGGTCGACGCCATGGTGACCGGGCAGACCGCGATGGCGATCGACGTGTCCGCCAAGCTCGGCGAGGCGCTCGCGCCCTACCTCGCCGTCGTCGTCGGGCTCGCGTTCGTCCTGCTCCTGCTGGTGTTCCGGTCGCTGCTCGTGCCGCTGAAGGCGACGCTCGGGTTCCTGCTCACCGTCGCGGCCACCTTCGGCGCGGTCGTCGCCGTCTTCCAGTGGGGCTGGCTCGCCGGGCTGCTCGGCGTCGCCGAGACCGGCCCGATCATGAGCATGATGCCGATCTTCCTGATCGGCGTGGTGTTCGGCCTCGCCATGGACTACCAGGTCTTCCTCGTCACCCGGATGCGCGAGGAGCACGTGCACGGCGCGTCCCCCCACCGAGGCCGTCGTCACCGGGTTCCGGCACGGCGCCCGCGTCGTCAGCGCCGCCGCCGTCATCATGATCGCGGTGTTCGCCGGGTTCGCCGCCTCGCCCGAGTCGATGATCAAGATGATGGGGTTCGCGCTGGCCGCCGGGGTCGCCTTCGACGCCTTCGTGGTCCGGATGACGATCGTGCCCGCCGTCATGGCGCTGTCCGGCCGCGCCGCGTGGTGGCTGCCGGGGTGGCTGGCGCGCGTCGTGCCCAACGTGGACGTGGAGGGTGAGAGGCTTCGTCATCTGCTCGACGACGACGCCGGACGGACCCCCAGACACGTCGCCGAGCCCACGACGCAGCCTCCTACCCCCTACGCCGTCGTCTGGCACAACACCAGCACACACCCCCGGCAGCAACCACGCGGCGCAGCCGGACACCCCCATGACGGCCGGACCGATCGTCATCCGGACCACGAACGAGACGCACTGGCCCTCATACACAACTCCCAGACACCCAGACGGACAACCATAACCGACACACTATACTAATA
>NZ_JABXFD010000690.1 GCF_013372625.1 Actinomadura sp. BRA 177 | reverse complement strand
AGCGAGCTGCTCGATCACGGCCGCGACGACGGCCCGCCGCGTGCGGCGCGCCGCGTCCGCCCGAGCCGGCGACCGGTACCGGCGCCTGCCGCGCGTCCCGCCCCCATCGTCTTCCATGTTCGCAATACTAGGATTATATTGACCATAACGTCGTCTACTGAAATGGGGATGGCCATGGAGACGGCATCGGAGCGGGCCGTGCGGCCCTACCGGCTGTGTGCGGACGAGGGCGAGGCCCTGTGGTTCCTCGGGAGCCTCAGCGCTTGAAGAGCTGCTCGATCACGGGGGCGGCGACGGCCACGGGGTCGTCGCCCAGGTCGGGGGGCAGCGCACCGCTCAGCCACAGGTGCGCGAAGCCGTGCACGATCGACCAGGCGGCGAGGCCGCGCGCCCGGGCGTCCTCCGGGCGGCCCGGTGCGACGTCCCGGACGCTCTCGGCGAGCACCCGGCCCGCGCGGTCGCGGGCGGCGGTCAGCTCGGGGTCGTCCGCCCGGTAGAGGCCGGGGCTGAACATCACCTCGAAGTGCGCCCGGTGCCCGACGGCGAACCGGACGTAGGCGAGGCCGACCGCGTACAGGTCGCCGCCGGCGGCTTCGAGGGCGTCCGCGAACAGCGCGTACCCCTCGGCGGCGACGGCGGTGAGCAGGCCGGTCTTGTCGCCGAAGTGGTGGGCGGGCGCGGCGTGCGACACCCCGGCGCGGCGGGCCAGCTCGCGCAGGCTCCACCCGGCCGGCCCCGACTCGCCGATCGCCGCGACCGCGGCCGCCATGATCGTCCGCCGCAGATCCCCGTGGTGGTAGCCGTCGCCGCTCATCCCGGAGATCCTATTCAGTCGCCCTCCTTGCCGAACTCGCGGAGGCGGGGCAGGTCCACCACGGTGATCCTGCGCCAGCCGGTGCGGATCAGGCCCTCGCGGCGCAGGCCGTTGAGCGCGCGGGCGACGGTCTCCCGGGACGCGTCCATCCAGCTGCCCAGCTCCTCCTGCGACAGCGGCGGGCCGATCTCGATCGACCCGTCCGGCGCGGGCGGGGCGTGCTGGGCGGACAGCTCCGCCAGGTGGGTCAGCAGTCCCGCGAGGCGCTGCGGGCCGCGGCTCGTGACGTGCGCGGTGAGCCGGGCGCCGGACTCGTCCATCCGCTGGACGAAGGTCCCGGTGACGTGCATCCACACGTCCGGATGCCCGTCCAGGAACCCGGTGAAGCGGGCGGCGGGCACGACCAGCGCGCGGATCGGCGACAGCGCGGTGACGGTCGCGGCGCGCGGCCGGCCGCCGAGCACCGCGCTCTCGGCGATCAGGTCGCCGGGGCCGCGGACGGCGAGCACCACGTCGTGGCCATCCGCGGTGGACGAGGTGACCTTCGCCCAGCCGCGCTCGATGATGATCACGTGGTCGGACTCGTCGCCCTGGTAGACGAGGGGCGCCTTCACCGCGAACTGCCGGGGGCGCGCGGCCTCGCGCAGCGCGGACTGCTGCGCGGGGTCGAGCGCGGCCCAGAACCCCGGCCGCGGGGAGGACGCCGCGTACGCTGCCAACAGCCCGTCTCCTTCGCCCCGCCGTCGCTCTTGCCCTTGTCACTGCCCACGGTCATCCGAACTGTAAACCGGAACACCGCGCCTTGGGCACCGCGAGAACCCGGTGGCCGGGGTCACACGCCGGCGCGCCGCCGGAGTCTGTCAAGGTCGAGATCGGGGCGGCCGCCGGGGTGACCGACGGTCGCGCCCGCCGCGGCGACGGCGAGCCGGGCCGCGCGTTCGGGCGGGTCTCCCCTGGTCAGCGCGGCGATCAGTGCTGCGGTGAGAGCGTCTCCAGCGCCGGTGGTGTCGGCGACGGGGACGTCGTCCAGCGGCAGGACGAGGTGGCCGTCCGGCCAGGCGAACACGTTCGCCGACTCGACGGCGAGGGCCACCAGGGACGGGCCGCGCCGGACAAGGTCCTCCCCCAGGCGCACGGCGGTCTCGGCGTCGAGGCCGGTCCCGGCCAGCATCTCGGCCTCCCGCGCGTCGGCCCGGACGAGGTGCGCGGCGGCCAGCAGCGCGTCGCGGTCGTCCTCGGCCGGTGCCCCGTCCAGGACGATCCGGGCGTCACCCGCGCAGCCGAGGGCCGCGTGCACCGCGTCCGAGGGCTGCTGGAGCTGGACGCTCACCCAGGCGGCCTCGCGCAGCATCGGCTCGGCCGCGATGACGTCGGCTTCGGTGAGCAGGACGGGTTCCGGCAGGTCCTCCAGGTAGTGCCAGCGGCCGGAGCCGTCCACCACATCGACGATCAGGCCGGTCTCCGCGCCCTCGCGCCGGACGACGTGCGACACGTCGATCCGGTCGCGGCGGGCCTGGTCGAGCAGGCGCGCGCCCACCTCGTCGTCGCCGACGACGCCGACCAGCCCCGGCCGGACGCCGAGCTGCGCCAGCGACACCGCCTGGTTGGCGCCCTTCCCGCCGAGCATCTCCCGGCGCCGCCGCACGTCCGCGGACCCGCCCGGGCCGGGCACCTCGTCCACGACCAGGACCAGGTCGCGGGCGATCTGCCCGACGACCGCGACGTCCATCACGCGCCCGGCGGCGGCTGCGACTCGATGGTCAGGGCGTCATGGTCGAAGCTCAGATGGCCCGCGATCTTCGCCGCGTCCACCAGCGGCTCCTCGTAGGACCAGGCCGCGTCCTCGGCGCCCTCCAGCGACCAGTACGACGCCTCCCCCTTGTACGGGCAGACCGTGCGCTTCTGGCTCCGGGTCAGCAGCCCGCGGCGGACGTCCTCGGCCGGGATGTAGTACCGGTTGGGCAGCCCGGTCTCCGACAGCACGATCGGACGCTCGGTCTCCGCGACGACCTCCCCGTCCCGCAGCACCCGGACGTGCCGGCGGGCGTGCCGCGCGTCGACGCGGTGGAACGGGTCGCGCAGATGCCCGTGGACCTCCTCGTCCTCGTCGTACCAGGCATCCATCGGCGCCCAGTAGAACGCCATCAGCCCGCGCAGCCACGCCGACTCCGGCTTCGGGTCGGGATACCCCCACACCGCGTTCTCCGCCTCGCGGTCGCCGACCCGGATCGTCCAGTACGCGGCGTCGCCCTTGAACGGGCAGTGGGTGGTGTGGTCCGTCCGCACCAGCAGGTCGGTCCGCACGTCCTCCTCCGGGACGTACAGGACGGGCAGCAGACCCGTCTCGTGCAGGAACTGCCCGCGCTCGGTGTCCAGGACGATCTCCCCCGCGAACCAGGCGTGCACCCGGCGCGGGAACTCGTGCATGAACAGCCGGTGCTTCGGCCCGTCGATGGTGAAGTTGACCTGGTCGCCGGGCGAGCCCGCCAGCGGCCCCGGCCGCATCGTCAAGGACATCGGGTCTCCTCACACTCGGGTCGTCAAACCCCGGACGGCATCGTCTCCAGTTCACCACGGCGCGCCGCCTCCCGGTGGAGCGGTTCGAGCGCGGACGTGATCCGGAACCAGCACAGCGCGTCGTAGCGTTCGGCGACCCGGGTCGGGACGTACTGGCGCCGGTCGACGTCCGGGTCGTAGACGACGCCGATCGCGCGGTGCCCGAGCGTCCGGGTGAGGAAGTCCGGCATGTCGGGCTCGGGCGGCACGATGAACATCCCGCGGTGCAGCTCCGACTCGCCCAGGACCTCCTCCAGCGATCCCCGGACGGGCGGCGGGACCTGCATGACCTCCATCGTCCCGCCCCAGCGCGGCGCCGCGACGACCTCGCCGGGACCGCCCGCGAACCCGACCAGGACGACCGCGTCCCGGCCGTGCCGCTCCCGCGCCAGCTGGCCGAGGTTGACCATGCCGGCGTCGGCCATGGAGGTCGCCCGTGCGTCGCCGACGTGGGTGTTGTGCGCCCACACGACCGCCTTGCCCTCGCCGCGCTCCGACTCGTGGAACGCCAGGAGCCGGTCGAGGGTGTCGGCCATGTGCACGTCCCGGACGTTCCACGACTCCGGCCCGCCGCCGATCATAGCGCGGTAGTACCGCTCGGCGTTCGCCGCAACCTCGGCGTTCTGCCGGGCGTCGAACTCCGCCGCCGGGTCGCGGGGGTCCGCCTCGTGCACGGGCCGGCGCAGCCTGGTCAGCAGCGCCAAAATCTCCTCGGTGCACCCGTCCGGGACGAGCGCGGTGTTCCACCCGTAGCCCTGCGGATCCTCGCTGTGCGGCTCGAAGCAGCGGTACGCCTCAAGCGCCGTGGCGAGGTAGTCCGGACGGTGCTCCGCCAGATGGTCGACGACCGCCCGGAGCGACTCCCACAGGCTGTAGACGTCCAGGCCGTAGAAGCCGGCGCGCTCGTCGGACGGCAGGCCGGCGTTGTGGCCGCGCAGCCACCGCGTGAACTTGACGGTCTCCTCGTTGGCCCACATCCACGTCGGCCAGCGCTCGTAGGCGTCCAGGACGTCCCGCGGGTCCGCCGGCGAGCCCGGCGCGAGCGTCACCGAGCGGCCGACGCGGCGGCAGTCCGGATAGTCGCCCTCGACCGCGACGAACGAGAAGCCGCGCTCGGCGATCAGCCGCCGGGTCAGCGCCGCCCGCCACGCGTAGTACTCGTGCGTGCCGTGGCTGGCCTCGCCGATCAGCACGCAGCGGGCGTCCCCGATCCGGTCCAGGAGCGGATCGAGGTCCTCCTCGTACTCCAGCGGCAGCGCGGCTCCTTGCACGTCGTCGGCTTCGGGCCCGTCATGCGTCGGCGCGGGGCTCACTGCGATCCCCTCCGCTCCCCCTTCGGTCCCTCACCCCGCTCCGTGGCGCGCCGGGGCCTGCGGTTCTCGTCCAGCTGCAGCTCGGCGTTCGCCCGCTCGTCGGCCTCCTGGCCGCTGGCGACGCCCTCGTCCTGCAGCCGCTTCCTGGTCCGCGCGCGCTCGGTGTCGTACTTGTGGCTTCCTGGGCGTGGCATGGCGACGTCCCCCTTATTTCCGTCGTTCTCCCCGCGTTCCCCCGATCCGGGGATCGATGCAGATCAACCCGGCATTTCCCCGCGCGCTAGTCGTCCCGGTGCAGGCCGGTGGCGCGGGCCCGGTACGCGGTGGGCGTCTGGCCGTAGGCGGCGCGGAAGGCCCGGCTGAAGGCGGCGGCGTCCGGCAGGCCCCAGCGGCCCGCGATCGCGCCGATCCGCTGCGTGCCGAGGAACGGGTCGCCCAGCTCGCGGCGGCAGTTCTCCAGCCGCCGCGCGCGGACGTAGCGGGCGACGGTCGTCCCGGCCGGCTGGAAAACCCGGTACAGCTGCCGGACGGAGATGTGGTGCGCCGCGGCGATCGCGGCCGGGCACAGCGCCGGATCGTGCAGCCGCTCCTCGATCCACGCCTGGATCGCGCGCAGCATCTCCGCACTCTCCGGGGACGCGGCGGACGGCGCCCCCAGCCACTCGCCTGCCGTGCCCGTCACCAGCTCGACCAGGGCGCCGCCGAGATGGTGCGCGTAGGGTTCGCCGTCCTCCGTCTCGTCCGGCTCGGCGGTGTTGTCGGCGGTGTTCTCGGCCAGGGCGCCGAGGAAGGAGGAGACCAGCCGGCCGCCGCGGGCGCCGCCGCCCAGCAGCGTGCCGCCGAACGCGGCCAGCCGCTCCGGCGGTAGCGGCACGGCGCTGTGCGGGATCACGACCGTGAAGATGTGGTGGGCGTCGAACGCGATGTCGACCGGGCGGGTGAGGTCGTAGAACACCACGTCGCCGACGCCGACCTCGGCGCGGCGGCCGTTCTGCCGCAGCACGCACGAGCCGCGCAGGACGAGGCCGAGCTTGTAGCACTCGCGGGTGTCGCGGGCGATCTGCCGGGCGCTGCGCCGCACGGCGTGCGCGGGCGCGTACACGTCGCCGGCCTCGACCGGGCCGAGCGTCCGGCCGGACAGCCGGGCGGCGAACCCGCCGGCGCACCGCGGCCGGACGTGGAACGGCCCGAACGCCGAGGTGATCAGGTACCGCCAGTAGTCGGCCTGGTCGCGGGCAGGGTGGTCCGAGGTGTCAACGAGCGTGGGCATGACGCTCCTCCGGTCGGCGGGCGGGGTCTCGGACGCCACCCGCCAGGCTTCTACGCGCCGTCAGGAAGGTCAATGAGCGAGTCAGCACGACGCTCCGGGCGCGCTTTGGCACTCGCCGCCAAAGACCGGGCACGCAGCCGCAAGACCACCCGTCCCCGACCGGCCTATACATGTCCCGGACGCACCCACCGGCCGCGTCCCGCACTCCCAGGGAGCCCCGCCATTCCGGACGATCCCGGACGACCCCCGAGAGGAACCCCCATGCCAGAGGACGAGCAGGACCGCGGCACCGGCCAGGAGGCCGCCGCCCAGGAAGGCGGCATCAGCCGCAAGAGCTTCATCGTCGCGGCGGGCCTCGGCGCCGTCGCGCTGCCGGCCGCCGTGTCCGCCGCGGCGGCGCCCGCGCCCGCCTCTTATACACATCTGACGCTGCCGACGAAGAGGATACGGTACAACCCGACGGTCAGCCTAGTACAAACAACAAAAACAACCTAAGACACTGACTAATGAGAGACACCACACACCAGCCTGAG
>NZ_JABXFD010000697.1 GCF_013372625.1 Actinomadura sp. BRA 177 | reverse complement strand
CCCCGCCGGCGGCAGCCGCACCCCGGCCACCGCCGAGACCCTCGCGGGCGGCGGCGGCCGCGGCCAGGTCGGAGGCGGCCTGCCCGGGCACGGCCAGGTGCCGGCGGCGGATGCCGGTGCGGTCCTCGATCCAGGACGGTTCCAGCCCCAGCGTCCGCGACAGCTCGTCGCTGGGCACGCACCGCTCGGGCAGGTACGCGCCGGTCCCGCGGATCGCCCATCCCGACTCGTTCCCGGTGACCGGGCCTTCCCTCATGGCCATGCTCGTTTCTCCCTCGCACCACGGACGGTTGTCAGACCCACCACGCGAGTGAATAATCCCATTTCACGGCTTATGGTCCATATCTGAGTATTAAGCGGCCTTTATCCCCGAATGGGAAAGTCAGCCTTCCTTCCAGGTAAGGAGACCCCGCGTGCCGTCCACCGCATCCAGCCCCTTCCCAGCACTGCAACCCGGCGACGCCTGCGCCTTCCTGTTCCCCGGCACCGGCTCCACCGGGGTCCCCGACCTGCCCGCCCTCGCCGCCGCCGGGCCCGGCGGCGGCGAGGGCGGGCAGGTCGGGGACCCCGGTGGAGCCGGTGCCGGGGCACAGGAAGGCGCAGGCGCTGGCCCGTAGACACATCTCCGAGACCAAGAG
>NZ_JABXFD010000715.1 GCF_013372625.1 Actinomadura sp. BRA 177 | reverse complement strand
GCCATGCCCCCCGGCCCGCCTGAAACCCCGCGGCCGCACCCGCTGAACCTCACGAACAGGTCGCCTCGTGGCGGACGGGGAAGTTGACCGAGTTCGCGATGAAACACAGCTCGTGCGCCCGTTCATGCAGCTCGGCGGCCCGTCCCGCCTGCTCGGGATCGGCGAGCACGACCCTGGGACGCAGCACGACCTCCGCGAACCGTCCACCGCCGTCCGGCGTCTCGACCATGACGCCGCGTGGCCGGTCCTCGTAGCCCGTCACGACCACCTTCTCGACGGCGCACAGATGGAGGAACCACAGCATGTGGCACTGCGCCAGAGAGGCGACGAGCAGCTCCTCCGGGTTCCACCGGGCCGGGTCGCCGCGAAACCCGGGGTCGGAACTCCCCGGTATGAGCGGCTTGCCCTCCGCCCGCACCTCGTGCGCCCGCTCGTAGGCGCGGTAGGAACTCGTCCCCGAACCGGTGTTCCCCGTCCAGGCCACCGACACTTCGTACCGATGTCTTTTCACCCGCCGACCGTAGCCGCCACCTGCGACGTTCGCGATATCTCCGGCGAGGCCGTCATACTCTCCGTCTGACCGGGCCCCCATCCCCCGTGCTGAAGGAGACGACGGCATGTGCTCTCGGCCGCTCTACGACGTTGTGGCAGTCCTCGCGCGGCTCGGCGTCGGCATCGTGTTCATGGCGCACGGCTGGCAGAAGATCGAGGCGGGCATCACCGCGACCGGCCGCTCGTTCGACGACCTCGGCGTCCCGCTCCCCACCGCGGCCGCCGTCTACTCCGCGTTCGTCGAACTGCTCGGCGGCGCCGCGCTGATCGCCGGCCTGGGCCTGCCCATCACCGGCGTCCTGCTGTTCATCGACATGGCCGGCGCGTTCATCTTCGTCCACGCCGGCGAGGGCCTGTTCGTGGTGGACGGCGCGACGATCCAGAACGGCTACGAACTCGTCCTCGCCCTCGGCATGATCAGCCTCGTGTTCGCCGCCGGCGGCGGCGGCCGCCTGACCATCGACCAGTGGATCATCGGCAAGCGCCTCCGCGGCCCCGCCGACGACGACGAGGACGACGCCGCGAGCTTCGTCGAATCCCTCCGCCAGGCCGAACTGAAGCCCCCGAAGAAGCCCCGCCGCACCCCGAAGTCCCCCGAGCTGCCGCCGTCCGCCCCGCCGGCCAAGCCCGAAGGCACCGAGGACGACACCCTGGTCGCCGGCCCCCGCAAATCCACCCAGCGCCGCCGCGCCTCAACCACCCAGCCAATCAAACCCACCACCGACGACAAGTCCAAGTCCCCCTGACGCAAACGACCCGGCCCCCGGCGAGCGTGTGCTCACCGGGGGCCGGTCGGTCGTGCGTCAGCTGCAGCCGCTGGTGGAGCCGCAGCCTTCGCAGACGTAGCAGCTGCCCGCCGGGCGCATCTTCGTGCCGCAGGTGAGGCAGAGCGGGGCGTCCGCGGTGCGGCCCTGGCGGCTCTCGATCGCCTCGACCGACGAGTGCGCCTCGGGTGCCGGGGCCGGCGCCGGGGCGGACGGCTTGGTGATCGCGGCGGACTGGGCGAGCGACTCGTGGTCGACCTCGTCCTCGGCGTGCAGGGCGGCCGGGTCCTCCCCGTTGGCCTGCATCGCGCGCTCCCCGGCGGTGAGGATGCCGAGCTCCGCGCGGTCCTCGAACGGCAGGTGGTCCAGCGCCAGGCGGCGGAAGATGTAGTCCATCACCGAGGTCGCCATGCGGATGTCGGGGTCGTCGGTCATCCCGGCGGGCTCGAACCGCATGTTGGTGAACTTCTCCACCCACGTCTCCAGCGGGACGCCGTACTGCAGGCTGATGGAGATCGCCATGGAGAAGGCGTCCATCACGCCGGCCAGCGTGGAGCCCTGCTTGCCGAGCTTCAGGAAGACCTCGCCGACGCCGTCGTCCGGGTAGGACGAGGCGGTCATGTAGCCCTCGGCGCCCGCGACGGAGAAGCGGGTGACGGTCGCGGGGCGCTGCTTCGGCAGCCGCCTGCGGATCGGGCGCGGGGCCAGCGTCTCCGCCGGCTCCTCCTTCTCCTTCTTGCCGGCGGCCGACAGGGGCTGGCCGACCTTGCAGTTGTCGCGGTAGATCGCCAGGGCCTTCAGGCCGAGCCGCCAGCCCTCGAAGTACACCTTCTCGATGTCCTCGATGGTGGCCTTCTCCGGCATGTTGACCGTCTTGGAGATCGCGCCGGACAGGAACGGCTGGACGGCCGCCATCATCCGGACGTGCCCCATCGGGCTGATCGACCGCTCGCCCATCGCGCAGTCGAACACCTCGTAGTGGTCGGGGCGCAGGCCGGGCGCGTCCACCACGTGGCCGTGCTCGGCGATGTACTCGACGATCGCCTCGATCTGCTCCTGCTGGTAGCCGAGCTGCTCCAGCGCGCGCGGCACCGTGTGGTTGACGATCTGCATGGACCCGCCGCCGACGAGCTTCTTGAACTTCATCAGCGCGAGGTCGGGCTCGATCCCGGTGGTGTCGCAGTCCATCATCAGGCCGATGGTGCCGGTCGGCGCGAGCAGGCTGGCCTGCGCGTTGCGGTAGCCGTGCTTCTCGCCGGCCTTCAGGCAGTCCGCCCACTGCTTGGCGGCGGCGGCGTGGACGGCCTTGTCCATCTCGTCCAGCGTGCGGATGCCGTCGTTGGCGGCGGCGTGCTTGCGCATGACGCGCTTGTGCGCCTCGGCGTTGCGCGCGTAGCCCGCGTACGGGCCCACCACGCCGGCGATCTCCGCGGACCGCTTGTAGGCGACGCCCGTCATCAGCGACGTGATCGCCGCGGCGAGGGACCGCCCGCCCTCGGAGTCGTAGGCGTGCCCGGTCGCCATCAGCAGCGCGCCCAGGTTGGCGTAGCCGATGCCGAGCTGCCGGTAGTCGCGCGTCGTCTCGGCGATCTTCTCGGTCGGGAAGTCGGCGAACGTGATCGAGATGTCCATCGCCGTGATGATCAGCTCGGTGAGCTTCGTGAACTTGGCGACGTCGAACGTGCCCGCCTCGGTGAGGAACTTCAGCAGGTTGATGCTCGCGAGGTTGCAGGACGAGTTGTCCAGGCTCATGTACTCCGAGCACGGGTTGGACGCGGTGATGCGGCCGGTCTCGGGGTTGGTGTGCCAGTCGTTGATCGTGTCGTCGTACTGGATGCCGGGGTCGGCGCACTCCCAGGCGGCCTTGGCCATGACCCGGAACAGGTCCTTGGCCTTGATGGTCTCGATGACCTCGCCGGTCATCCGGGCGCGCAGCCCGAACTCGCCGCCGGACTCCACGGCCTGCATGAACTCGTCCGACACGCGGACGGAGTTGTTGGCGTTCTGGTACTGGACGCTGTTGATGTCCTTGCCGCCGAGGTCCATGTCGAACCCGGCGTCCCGCAGCGCGCGGATCTTGTCCTCCTCGCGCGCCTTGGTCTCGATGAACTCCTCGACGTCGGGGTGGTCGACGTCCAGCACGACCATCTTCGCGGCCCGGCGGGTGGCGCCGCCGGACTTGATCGTCCCGGCGGACGCGTCGGCGCCGCGCATGAACGACACGGGACCGCTGGCGGTGCCGCCGGAGGAGAGCAGTTCCTTGCTGGACCGGATGCGGGAGAGGTTCAGGCCGGCCCCGGAGCCGCCCTTGAAGATGACGCCCTCTTCCTTGTACCAGTCGAGGATCGACTCCATCGTGTCGTCCACCGACAGGATGAAGCACGCGCTCACCTGCTGCGGGGACTTCGTGCCCACGTTGAACCAGACCGGGGAGTTGAAGCTGAACAGCTGGTGGACGAGGGCGTGCTTGAGTTCGTGGTCGAAGATCTCGGCGTCCTGCTCGGAGGCGAAGTAGCCCTCCCGGATGCCGGTCTCGGTGTAGACGCCCACCACGCGGTCGACGAGCTGCTTCAGGCTCCATTCCCGCTGCGGGGTGCCGACCGCGCCGCGGAAGTACTTGGACGTGACGATGTTGACCGCGTTCAGCGACCAGAAGTCGGGGAACTCGACGCCGCGCTGCTCGAAGTTCACCGAGCCGTCGCGCCAGTTGGTCATGACGACGTCACGACGTTCCCAGTGCAGCTCGTCGTACGGGTGCACGCCGGGCGTGGTGAAGATGCGCTCGACCTTCAGCCCTTTGCGGCCCCCCTTGCCGCGCCGCGCCGCCGAGCCGCTCACCGTCTCCGTCATGACCTTCCCCCTTCTCGGGCTCCCGCCGGGCCCTGTTCAGGAACAACTCCGCCGCCGCACGGGGCATGCCCGCGCGGAGGCGCTTTTCAATGTGCTGCTTTGTGCTGCCGGAACCGTCCCCTACCGGGACGGGCCGGGCTCCCCCGAGGAACCGGCCTTCCGCAGTGCGTCGATCTCCTTGGCGAAGTCGTCCAGCGACTCGAAGCTCCGGTAGACCGAGGCGAATCGCAGATAGGCGACCTCATCGAGTTCACGGAGCGGCCCCAGAATCGCGAGGCCGACCTCGTGCGAGGGGATTTCCGCGGATCCGGACGACCTGATCGCCTCTTCGACCCGCTGCCCCAGCTTCGCGAGCGCATCCTCGTCCACCGGACGGCCCTGGCAGGCCCTGCGCACACCGGCGATGATCTTTTCCCGGGAGAACGGCTCGGTGACCCCGCTGCGCTTGGCCACCATCACGAGCACATTCTCCTGCGTCGTGAATCTCCTGCCGCATTCCGCGCACGACCGGCGCCGCCGAATGGCGCCGCCGTCATCGGTGGAACGGCTGTCGATCACTTTGGTGTCAGGGTTGCGGCAGAACGGGCAGTGCACGCTAGTTCTCCTCCCCTGACGTAAACGAGTTACACCGATGTGGGCGCCATATATAGGGAACTACATCGATGTGACTACTAGATGTTGTGGTCAACCGTACGGCTCGCCGCAGCCGTTCGCAACCTGATCCGGGGCCTCACGCGTCACATCCTGCACGTCCGCGCAGGTCACCTCGCGCCTCCCCTTTTTCTTCCCGGGCGTGTCGTCACGCAACGTCCGCGGCGATCACAGAACGCCTGGTAGAACGCACGACCGCCCCCGCCGGCGCACGCGACTGACGCAGCCCGAACAGGCCGTCCGGCCGGACGCTCGGCAGCGGCGCGGCGGCCAGCTCGGCCGTCACGCGGTCAGCCGGCGGGGAGGCGGATCTCCTGGCCCGGCAGGACGACGGGATCGCCGCCGAGGCCGTTGAGGTCCATGATGCGCCGGACGGTCAGCCGCGGGTCGGCGGCCGGGTCGGCGGCGGACGCGATGCCCCACAGCGTGTCGCCCGGCTGGACGACGACGGTCTCGGGCGGACGGGACGTCCCGTGGCGGCCGTCGCCCGATCCGGCGAAGGCGCCGGGACCGACGGTGAGCCAGAGGCCCACCAGGGTGACAGTGGCGGCGAAAGCCACCAGGACGGCGCGGCCGCGGCGGGTCAGGCGGATCGGGGCGCGGTCACTGTGGGGTGAACCGGACATCTCTCCCCTCCTCGACGTCGAATGAATTTTCGATCGAACGCCTGTACGATGTTCTACCAGGAGACGGCCGGAAAAAGCGAGCACATCTTCGAACAATTGTTTGATCATTAGGCCGGGACGCGATAGCGTTCCATGACAAGGAGTGACCGATCGAGGCGCCCGGGAGGCGACTAGCGATGAGCAAGGTCCGGGAGCTGCCCGACGGGCCGATGGACGAGACGGGCCTGACGCAGCGGCAGCGCATGGTGCTGGAGGTGATCCGCGACTCGGTCCAGCGCCGCGGGTACCCGCCGTCCATGCGCGAGATCGGCGAGGCCGTGGGGCTGACCAGCACCTCCAGCGTGTCGCACCAGCTCCGGTCGCTCCAGCGCAAGGGCTTCCTGCGGCGCGACCCCAACCGGCCGCGCGCGGTCGAGGTGCGGGTGCCGGGCACGACGCCGGTGCGCACCGACGAGGAGGCCTTCGAAGCGGCGGGGGGCCAGCCCGCGTCCGCGCAGCCCGCGCCCGCCTACGTGCCGCTCGTCGGCCGGATCGCCGCCGGTGGCCCGATCCTCGCCGAGGAGGCCGTCGAGGACGTGTTCACGCTGCCGAAGCAGCTCGTCGGCGAGGGCACCCACTTCCTGCTGAAGGTCACCGGTGACTCGATGATCGAGGCCGCGATCGCGGACGGTGACTGGGTGGTCGTGCGGCAGCAGCCGGTGGCCGAGCAGGGCGACATCGTGGCCGCCATGATCGACGGCGAGGCCACGGTCAAGACGTTCAAGCGGCGGGACGGGCACATCTGGCTGATGCCGCAGAACCCCGCCTACGAGCCGATCCCCGGCGACGAGGCGTCCGTCCTGGGCCGCGTCGTCGCCGTCCTCCGCAAGATGTAGCACGCGCGCACCAATGGGCCGCCGGACGACGACTCCGGCGGCCCGTCGGCATCCGAGTGCGTCGACCAGCCAGGTGTTGATCGCCCCAGGGGTCGCGGGCTCGCCGGTGACCTCGCCGAACAGCGTCCAGTAGCGGCGGCCCGGGCCCGCGCCCCGGGGGTCGGGGCGCGGGG
>NZ_JABXFD010000558.1 GCF_013372625.1 Actinomadura sp. BRA 177 | reverse complement strand
ATACTTTATCTGTTCGTCGGCAGCGTCAGATGGTGTTAAGGGCAGGATGGAGGGGTGAGTTTATCGATGAGCTTCCCTCTGGAAACGACGCCGACGCCGATTCGTTGTTCGAGGCGTTCGAGCGGTGGGTGTCGGGGCGCGGGATCACGCTGTATCCCGCGCAGGAGGAGGCGCTCATCGAGGTGGTGTCGGGGGCGAACGTGATCCTGTCGACGCCGACCGGGTCGGGGAAGAGCCTGGTGGCGGCGGGTGCGCTGTTCGCGGCGCTCGGGAAGGACCAGGTCGGGTTCTACACGGCGCCGATCAAGGCGCTGGTGTCGGAGAAGTTCTTCGACCTGTGCGAGATGTTCGGGCGCGAGAACGTCGGCATGATGACCGGCGACGCGAGCGTGAACGCGGACGCGCCGATCGTCTGCTGCACGGCGGAGGTGCTGGCCAATATCGCGCTGCGGGACGGGTCCGACGCCGACATCGGTGTGATCGTCATGGACGAGTTCCACTTCTACGCCGAGCCCGAGCGGGGGTGGGCGTGGCAGATCCCGCTGCTTGAGCTGCCGCAGACGCAGTTCCTGCTGATGTCGGCCACGCTGGGGGACGTCTCGTTCTTCCAGAAGGACCTCACCCGGCGGACGGGGCGGCAGACGGCGCTGGTGACGTCGGCGGAGCGGCCCGTCCCGCTGATCTACGACTACCGGGTGACGCCGCTGCACGAGACGATCGAGGAGCTGCTGGCCGAGCAGAAGGCGCCGGTGTACCTGGTGCACTTCACGCAGGCGGCGGCGATCGAGCGGGCACAGGCGCTGATGAGCATCAATGTCTGCACGAAGGCGGAGAAGGCCCGGATCGCGGAGCTGATCGGCAACTTCCGGTTCACGACGAAGTTCGGGCGCAACCTGTCGCGGTTCGTCCGGCACGGGATCGGCGTGCACCACGCGGGGATGCTGCCCAAGTACCGGCGGCTCGTGGAGCGGCTCGCGCAGGCCGGGCTGCTCAAGGTCATCTGCGGGACGGACACCCTGGGGGTGGGCGTCAACGTACCGATCAGGACCGTTGTCTTCACCGCGTTGAGCAAGTACGACGGGCATCGGGTGCGGCGGCTCAGGGCGCGGGAGTTCCACCAGATCGCCGGACGGGCGGGACGGGCCGGGTTCGACACGGTCGGGTTCGTGGTGGCGCAAGCCCCGGAACACGTGGTCGAGAACGAGAAGGCCCTCGCCAAGGCGGGCGATGACCCGAAGAAGCGGCGGAAAGTCCAGCGCAAGAAGCCGCCCGAGGGGTTCGTCGGGTGGGACGAGGACGTCTTCGCGAAACTGCAGGCGGCCGAGCCGGAGATGCTCCGGTCCCGGTTCGTGGTCAGCCACGCGATGCTGCTGTCGGTGATCGCGCGGCCGGGCAACGCGTTCCAGGCGATGAAGCGGCTGCTGACCGACAACCACGAGGAGCCGGCGGCGCGGCGGCGGCACATCTCGCGGGCCATCGCGATCTACCGGTCGCTGCTCGCGGGCGGGGTCGTCGAGGTGCTGCCCGAACCCGATGACCTGGGACGTTACGCACGGGTCACCGTCGACCTGCAGGAGGACTTCGCGCTCAACCAGGCCCTGTCGACGTTCGCGCTGGCGGCGTTCGAGGTGCTCGACCCGGCGTCGCCCTCGTACGCGCTGGACGTCCTGTCGGTGATCGAGGCGACGCTGGACGACCCGCGGCAGATCCTCGCGGCGCAGGTCAACAAGGCGCGCGGCGAGGCCGTCCAGGAGATGAAGGCCGAGGGCATCGAGTACGAGGAGCGGATGGAGCTGCTCCAGGACGTCGACCACCCGAAGCCCCTCGAAGAGGAGCTCGACGCCGCGTACGAGATCTACCGGGCCGGGCACCCGTGGGTCGGCGACCATCCGCTGCGTCCCAAGTCGATCGTGCGCGACATGTACGAGCGGGCGATGACGTTCACCGAGTACATCGGGTTCTACGAGCTGGCGCGGACCGAGGGGCTCGTCCTGCGGTACCTGTCGGGGGCGTACAAGGCGCTGCAGCAGACCGTCCCGGAGTCGATCAAGACCGACGACTTGATCGACCTGATCGAGTGGCTCGGCGAGCTGGTCCGGCAGGTCGACTCCAGCCTCCTGGACGAGTGGGAGCAGCTCGCGAACCCGGCCGACGAGGACGTGGACGAGCCGATCGAGGACCGGGTCACGAAGGTGACCGCGAACGTGCGGGCGTTCCGGGTGCTGGTCCGCAACGCGATGTTCCGGCGGGTGGAGCTGGCCGCGCTGGAGCGGTACCGCGAACTCGGCGAGCTGGACCCCGATTTCGGCGCCGACGCCTGGGCAGAGGCCATGGACGGCTACTTCGAGGAGCACGACGAGCTGCTCACCGGCGCTGACGCGCGCGGGCCGAAGCTGCTGCAGATCGAGGAGGTGCCGGAGGACGCGCTGTGGCGGGTCCGCCAGGTGTTCGACGACCCGGCGGGGCATCACGACTGGGGCGTCGGCGCCGAGGTCGACCTCGCGGGATCCGACCAGGAGGGCGAGGCCGTGATCCGGGTGACCGGCGTCGACCGGATGTAGAGGAGGCAGCGGATGGTGCAGGTCGCGGTGGCGCAGTTCGCGCCCGGCGTCAACAAGGACGAGAACCTCGCGGCGATCGGCAAGCTCGCCGGGGAGGCGGCCGCGCGCGGCGCGAAGGTCGTGGTGTGCCCCGAGTTCGCCATGTTCACGGCGCCGAAGATGGACGGCCGGTTCGTCGACTCGGCCGAGCCGCTGGACGGCCCGTTCGCGGCCGGCCTCGGCGACCTGGCCAGGCGGCACGGCGTGCACCTCGTCGCCGGCATGAACGAGCGGCTGGACGACCCCGGCCGCATCTCCAACACGCTCGTCGCCGTCGACCCCGCCGGGGAGATCGTCGCCGAGTACCGCAAGCTCCACCTGTACGACGCGTTCGGGTACCGGGAGTCGGAGATCGTGCAGCCCGGCGAGATCGGCAACCCCGAGACGTTCTTCGTCGACGGCGTCGCGTTCGGCATGCAGACCTGCTACGACGTCCGCTTCCCGGAGGTGACGCGGCGGATCGTGGACGCGGGCGCCGCCGTTCTGGCGCTGCCCGCCGAATGGGTGCCGGGGCCGCTCAAGGAGGACCACTGGCGGACGCTGGGGCGGGCCCGCGCGATCGAGAACACGATCTACGTGGCGGCGGCCGGCCAGTGCGCCCCGGCCGGCGCCGGCAACAGCATGATCGTCGACCCGATGGGCGTGGTCGTGGCGGGGCTCGGGGAGGGGCCGGGCGTCGCGTCCGGGGAGATCTCGCCCGAGCGCGTCGTCGCCGTCCGGGAGAAGAACCCGGCACTGCGCCTGCGCCGCTTCACCATCACGCAGACCGACTAGTTCCGCGCCAACCGGCGCCGCCGTGTGCGTGGACGTGCCCGGCTGCGAGCACGACGCGATCCTCGCACCGCCCCCGGCGGCACCGGCGCCTTGACCCTTGAGTGAGTGCCCACTCAAACTGAGGGGAAGGGAACATCGGCACGGGAGGCACCGCGATGGCGGATCGGCTGTTCAGGTTCGGCGTGATGGCGGCGTGGGCGCGCGACGGCGCCCACTGGGCGGCGCAGGCGCGGCGCGCCGAGGAACTCGGGTACGCGACGCTGCTGACGCCCGACACGTCCGGCACGGCCATGCCGGCGGCGGCCCTCGCCGCCGCGGCCGGCGCCACGACGACGCTGCGGGTCGGCACGTTCGTGCTCTCCGCCGCGACCCGGCCCGCGGAACTCGCCGGATACGTCGGCATCGTCCGGAAGGCGGCGGGGGAGCGGTTCGACGACCTGGAGCTGTGCACCCAGGTGCACGTCGTCGGCGACGAGGTGCCGGGATGGCTCAGCGGCCAGATGGGCATCGACCCCGCCGCCATGGCGAACTCCGCCGCGATCGCGAAGCTGTCCGGGACACCCCGCGAGATGGCCGACACGCTCGCCCGCCGCCGGGACGAACTGGGCGTGTCGTACGTGTCGGTCTCGTCCCCATTCATCGAGGAGTTCGCACCCGTGGCAGAACTCCTCACCGGACACTGACCCGCCTTGCACCGCGGCCCGTGTACCGGCGTGGCCTCTGTACCGGCGTGGCCTCTGTACCGGCGTGGCCTCTGTACCGGCGTGGCTCGTGTTCCAGTGTGGTGCGTGTGCTGGTGGGGGTTGTGTACCTGCCTGGCCCGCAAGTCAGGGGGTGCGTGTATCAAGGTGGCAACGGTCGCCGGTTTTGCGTGTTCGGGTGGGCGCGTAGCGTGACTATCGGAGGGTGCGTCTCTCCTCTAGCCTTCCGCCTGCCGGATTCACTCGCGCCGAGCCGAGCCCGCCCGGGCGGCGGCACGTGCTCCTGACCGTGGTGGTGGTGCTCGTCCTCGGGGCTGGGCTGGTCCTCGCTGTCGGCTACGGGATGACGCGGACGTCACCTGCCCGGACGGTGACGCCGGACGCTGCCACGCCCTCGCCGTCCGTGAAGCCGGCCGCGCCGCCGGCGCAGGAGGAGCCCGAGCCGAAGGGTGAGGAGCCCGCTGCGCACCCGAAGCGGCGGACGCCTCGTCGCGGCCGTTCCGCTCCCGCGGCCACGCATCATCGGACCGCCGTGCCGCGTCCTCGCCCGTCCGCGAAGCGCGAACCGCACAAGACGCGTTCCGCGCGCCCCAAGTCCCCGTCCTGGATCGGCGCCGAGTGCCGGCGCCGCTTCCCGGACGATCCGCGCCGCAGGGCCGCCTGCGTCGCCGTGCTCAATGATCAGTTCGGGCGCTGATCAGGCGGCCTCGGAGAGGAGCAGCCGCTCGATGTCGGCGCGCAGTTCGCCGATGTCCGCCCCCGCCGCGGTCGCCAGCCGGACGGCCATGAAGTCCTTGTCATGCAGGACGCCGAGCATGATGTGCCCGCTGCCGATGTGCTTCTGCTTGAGCCGGAGCGCGTGCCGCAGGCTCAGCTCCAGCGACTTCTTGGCCCTCGGGGTGAAGGGGATGTGCTTCCGGTCGGCGCGCCGCCCGGCGGGGGAGTCGAGGGCGCCCGCGCCGAAGCTCTGCTCGGTGGCCTCGCGGACGGCGTCCAGGTCGATGCCGATGCTCTTCAGCGCCTCCGCGTCGAGCGGCGTCCGGCCGAGGTCGGCGAGGCGCACGCGCAGGTCGGCCGCCTTCAGCCCGTGCTCGCCGAGGACCCGCGCCGTGGCGTCGCCGCCGTCCAGGAGGGCGAGCAGCAGGTGCTCGGTGCCGATGAAGGGCGCGTGCAGCGCCCGCGCCTCCGTCTGGGCGCCGGTGACGGCCTGCCGTGCGCTGTCGGTGAAACGCTCGAACACTACTGCTCCTTCTTGAGAAGGCGGCGGCCGCCGCCGTGCTTCTTGTGGACGGCCTGGCGGCTCACGCCGAGGCAGACCGCGATCTCCTGCCAGGACCAGCCCTGGTCGCGGGCGCTGGCCACCTGCAGCGCCTCCAGCCGCTCCGCCAGCTCGCGCAGCGCCCGCACGGCCCGCAGGCCCACCGCCGGGTCCCGGCTGCTCGCCTCCTGGGCGAGTGTCACTCCATCGCTCATGCTGTCAATGTAGGTTGACATGGCGGCCATGTCAACCAACATTGACGTGGTTCAGTGGACGGTCAGCAGCGTGGTGAGCAGGTCGTCCAGGCTGACCAGGCCGGTGATTCCGCCGTCCGGGCCGACGGCCAGGCCCAGGTGGCTGTGGTGGGACTTCAGGATGGCCACGGCCTCGCCGACCGGGGTGGCGACCGGCATCGCCGGGACGGGGTGCGCCAGCTGCCCGGCCGGCGTCGCGGCGCCCCGCGCGCGGGCCAGGTAGGCGTCGCGGACGTGCACCATGCGGGCGGCGCCCGGCCGGTCCGAACCGCGCAGCATGATCCGGATGTGCCCGGTGCGGGCGGCGGCGTCGATCACCTCCTGCGGGGACGCCGCCGCCGGCACCGACACGATGTCGGAGACCGGGACGACCAGGCCGGCGAGCGGCGCGCGCGGCGCGTCCAGCGCGGTGGTGAGCAGCGTCAGCTCGTTCTCGTCGATCAGCCCGAGCCGCCGCGAGTCCTCCGCGATGCTGCGCAGCTGCTCCGGGGTGCGCGCCACCTCCCGCGAGGTGGTCGGCTGGACGCCCACCGCGCGCAGCAGCAGGTTCGTCGTGCCGTTCAGCGCCGCCAGCACCGGCCGGGCCACGGTCGTGAACGCGCGGAACGGCAGCCCGAGCACGGTCGCGGAGCGCTCCGGGTCGGCGATCGCCCACGACTTCGGCGCCATCTCGCCGACGACCATGTGCAGGAACGTCACCAGCGCCAGGGCCAGCACGAACGCCACCGCGTGCGCGGCGCCCGCGGGCAGCCCGGCGGAATGGAACAGCGGGGTGAGCGCCCCCGCGAACACCGGCTCGGACACCAGGCCGAGGCCGAGCGAGCACATCGTGATGCCGTGCCTGTCTCTTCTACCCATCTCCGAGCCCACGCGACGCACTCCTTCCTCTTATGCCTTCATCTGCTTGAGAACACAAAAAAAAA
>NZ_JABXFD010000071.1 GCF_013372625.1 Actinomadura sp. BRA 177 | reverse complement strand
AGATGTGTATAGGAGCCAGGCAGCGGCCTCACCGCCGCGCGGCTGGTCCGCCGCCACCTGGAGGGGGTGCGGGACCGGTGAGCGCCGTGTCCCCCGAGCCCCGGCCGATCCCGCGCCTAGAGACCGATCCTGCGCCTAGAGGGGGTGAGGGGCCGGTGACTGCTATTCCGGTCTCGATGAGCGATGTTCGCGAGCTGGTCGACGGGGCGTTGCGCGCCGCCGTCGGGCGGCTCGATCCGCGCACGTACCGGGTGGCGGCCTACCACCTCGGCTGGACGAACGAGGAGGGGCATCCGCGCAAGAAGCCCGTGGGCAAGGCGCTCCGTCCGGCGCTCGCGCTGCTGTCGGCACGCGCCGCGGTGGCCCCGCCGGAGAGCGCTCTGCCGGGTGCCGTCGCGGTGGAGCTGGTCCACGCGTTCTCACTCCTGCACGACGACATCATGGACCGCGACCGCATGCGCAGGCACCGTCCGGCGGCATGGACGGTGTTCGGTGAGGCGTCCGCGATCCTGGCCGGCGACGCGCTCCTCGCCCTCGCCAGTGAGGTGCTGCTGGAGGCGCCGGGCCAGGGCTCGGCGCGGGCGGCGCGGGCGCTGTCCGCCGCCACCCGCCGCCTCATCGCCGGCCAGTCGCTCGACATGGACTTCGAGACGCGCCGCCAGATCAGCGTGGACGAGTGCGTCGCCATGGCGTCCGGCAAGACCGCCGCGCTGCTGGCGTGCTCCTGCTCGATCGGGGCCGTCCTGGACGGGGCGCCCGAGTCCCTCTCGGACGCCCTGGACGCGTTCGGCACGGACCTCGGCATCGCGTTCCAGCTGGTGGACGACCTGCTCGGCATCTGGGGCGACCCCGCGACGACCGGGAAGCCGGCCATGTCGGACCTGCGGTCCCGCAAGATGTCGCTGCCCGTCGTGGCCGCGCTGAACGCCGGGACGCCGGAGGCGGCGAAGCTCGCCGACCTGTACGCGCGGCCCGAGCCGTCCGAGGACGACCTGGCCGAGGCCGCCGCGCTGGTGGAGGCGGCGGGCGGGCGCGCCTGGGCCGAGATCGAGGCCGAGAGCCGCATCCAGCGCGCCGCCGAGCACCTGCTGTCCGCCCGCCTGCCGGACTCCGTCCGCGCCGAATTCCTCCGCATCGCCGACTTCGTCACCCGCCGGGACCACTGATGACAACGCTGGAAACACCGGAAACACCAGAGACCGCGCCGGCCCGGACGGCCGCCGAGGCGCTGGAGGCCGCCCGCGACCACCTGCTGCTGCTCCAGTCCCCGGAGGGCTGGTGGAAGGGCGAGCTGCAGACCAACGTCACGATGGACGCCGAGGACCTGCTGCTGCGCGAGTTCCTCGGCATCCGCACCGACGAGGACACCTACGAGGCGGCCCGCTGGATCCGGTCGCAGCAGGCCCCCGACGGCACGTGGGCGAACTTCCACGACGGCCCGCCGGACCTGTCCACGACCGTCGAGGCGTACGTGGCGCTGCGGCTCGCCGGGGACCTGCCGGACGCCGGGCACATGATCCGCGCCGCCGCCTACATCCGCAGCGAGGGCGGCGTCCCGGCGGCCCGCGTGTTCACCCGGTTCTGGCTGGCGATGTTCGGCCGCTGGTCCTGGGACGAGCTGCCGGTGGTGCCGCCCGAGATGATGTTCCTGCCGCGCTGGTTCCCGCTGAACGTCTACGACTTCGCGTGCTGGGCCCGGCAGACGATCGTCCCGCTGACCGTGGTGGGCGCGGTGCGTCCCGTCCGGCCGCTGCCGTTCGGGCTGGACGAGCTCGTCCCCGACTACGACATTCCGCGCGCCAAGAGGCGGCGCACGCCCGGCTGGGGCGAGGCGTTCGGGGCGCTCGACAAGGCCCTGCACCTCTACCAGCGGCGCCCCGTGAAGGGCCTGCGGGACGCGGCGCTGCGCCGCGCCGCCGAGTGGATCGTCGCGCGGCAGGAGCGGGACGGGTCGTGGGGCGGCATCCAGCCGCCGTGGGTGTACTCGCTGCTGGCGCTGCACCTGCTCGGCTACGGCCTCGACCACCCGGTCATGCAGCGCGGCCTGGACGGGCTCGAACGCTTCACGATCCGGGACGAGCAGGGGCGGCGCCTGGAGGCGTGCCAGTCCCCCGTCTGGGACACCGTCCTCGCGATGAACGCGCTCGCCGACGCGGGCCTGCCCGCAGGCCACCCCGCCCTGGAGCGGGCCGCGGAATGGGTGATCGGCGAGGAGGTGAAGGGGCCGGGCGACTGGTCGGTGCGGCGCCCCGGCCTGCCGCCGGGCGGGTGGGCGTTCGAGTTCGACAACGACGTCTACCCCGACGTCGACGACACCGCCGAGGTCGTGATCGCGCTCGACCGCGTCCAGCACCCGAGGGCGGAACCGGCGATCGAGCGGGGCGTCCGGTGGATGGCCGGGATGGTCTCCAAGGACGGCGGGTTCGGCGCGTTCGACGTCGACAACACCCGCGCGCTGTGCCGCAAGCTGCCGTTCTGCGACTTCGGCGAGGTCATCGACCCGCCGTCCGCCGACGTCACCGCGCATGTCGTGGAGGCGTTGGCGCACCGCGGCATGGCCGACTCGCTGCTGGCCAAACGGGCCGTCGTGTGGCTGCTGAAGGCGCAGGAGCCGGACGGTTCCTGGTTCGGCCGATGGGGCGCCAACCACGTGTACGGGACGGGCAGCGTCGTCCCGGCGCTGATCGCGGCGGGCGTCCGGCCGGAGAAGCCGGTGATCCGGGACGCGGTCGGCTGGCTGGAGCGCCACCAGCGCGACGACGGCGGCTGGGGCGAGGACCTGCGCTCCTACCGGGACCGGTCGTGGGTCGGGCACGGGGCGTCGACCGCGTCGCAGACGGCGTGGGCGCTGCTCGCGCTGCTCGCCGCCGGTGAGCGCGGCCCGGCCGTCGAGCGCGGGGTCCGCTGGCTGACCGAGCGGCAGCGCCCGGACGGGACGTGGGACGAGGACCACTTCACCGGCACCGGGTTCCCCGGCGACTTCTACATCAACTACCACCTGTACCGGCTGGTGTTCCCGCTCTCGGCGCTGGGCCGGTACCTGAGAGGGGCCTGAACCATGGGCATGCCACTGCGGCAGAGCCTGCGCGTCGGCGGGTACGTCCTGCGCAACAAGCTGGCGGGCCGGGCGAAGTACCCGCTGATCGTCGAACTGGAGCCGCTGTACGCGTGCAACCTGGCGTGCGCGGGCTGCGGCAAGATCCAGCATCCGGCGGACGTGCTGAAGCAGCGGATGCCGGTCGAGCAGGCCGTCGCGGCCATCGAGGAGTGCGGCGCGCCGATGGTGTCGATCGCGGGCGGCGAGCCGCTCATGCATCCGCAGATCGGCGAGCTGGTCGACCGGCTGATCAAGATGAAGCGGTACGTGTTCCTGTGCACGAACGCCGCGCTGATCCCGAAGAAGATCGACCGGTTCACGCCGTCCCGCTACTTCGCGTGGGCGGTGCACATCGACGGGCTGCGGGAGCGGCACGACGCGTCCGTCTGCAAGGAGGGCGTGTTCGACCAGGCGGTCGAGGCGATCAGGATGTGCCAGGAGCGCGGGTTCCGGGTCACGACGAACACGACCGTGTTCAACACCGACACCCCGCAGACCGTGATCGACGTCCTCGACTACCTGAACGACGACCTGCGCGTCGACCAGATGATGATCTCGCCGGCGTACGCCTACGAGAAGGCGCCCGACCAGGACCACTTCCTCGGCGTCCAGGAGACCCGGAGCCTGTTCGCGAAGGCGTTCGCGGACGGCCGGCGCAAGCGCTGGCGGTTCAACCACTCGCCGCTGTTCCTGGACTTCCTCGAAGGGAGGGCCGACTTCCGGTGCACGGCGTGGGCGATCCCGTCGTACTCGCTGAAGGGCTGGCAGCGTCCCTGCTACCTGATGGACGACGGCTACTGCGACACCTACCAGGAGCTGCTCGACACCACCGACTGGGACGCCTACGGGCGGGGACGCGACGACCGGTGCGCGAACTGCATGGCGCACTGCGGCTACGAGCCCACCGCCGTGTTCGCGACGATGGGCTCCCTCAAGGAGTCACTCCGCGCCATGCGCAGCATCTAGCGGTCACTCCGGCTCGGGCGCGGGCGCGGGCGCCGCGTCGCGGAGTTCCTCGATGACGTCGTGGACGGCGTCCATGAAGGCGTCGGCGTCGCCGGTGAGGCCGGGGTCGAGGGAGACGCCGAAGCACAGCTCGCGGTCGACGCCGAGGGCGGCGATCGCGAGCGGTGCGCCCGGCGCGAGCGGGACGATCGGGTACACGGCGGTGAGGGGCGCGCCGGCCAGCGTCAGGGGCTTGTCCGGGCCCGGGAGGCTCGACACGGTGCCCTGCAGGAAGCGGCCGCTGTACGACATGCGGGCGAAGCGGGCGTGCAGCGGCACCGGCATGATGCGTCCCGCCTGCCACATCACGAACCAGGCGGCCTGCGCGCGGGTCCCGGAGCGCAGCACGCGGCTGCGTTTGGTGATCAGCGCGAGGCGGTCGGCCTCGGCCATCTTCCCGACCGGCAGGTCCACCATGACGGCGGTGGTGTGGTTGCCGACCATCGCGCTGCCGGGCGGCCGCATCATGAGCGGCACGGCGACGCGGCAGGTGTCGGGGCGCCCGTCGTCCTCGCTGACGACGCGGTTGAGCGCGCCCGCGACCGCGCACAGCACCACGTCGGTGACCCGGGAGTCGTAGCGGCGCCCCACGTCCCGGACCGACACGAGCGGCAGCTGCATGGAGCTGAACCGGCGCTCGGACGTCCCGCCGGCGGGCAGCCGGTCGGGCTTCGTCACGGCGGTGGCGAGCTGGCCCAGGCCGACCACGGTGGCGACCGCCTTCTGGAACGGCTTGCGCGGGAACTTGGCGCCGAGGTTGTCGGGCGGCGGCTCCATCAGGTACATCGCCTGCGCGACGATGCCGACGCCGTCGGCGACGACGTGGTGCATCAGGTACACGACGGCGGTGCGGCCGGGCTCGGCGCCCTTCATCACGACCATCCGCCACGGCGGCCGGTCGAGCGGCAGCCGCTCCGACTGCACCTCGGCGACGGCCGCGCGCAGCCCCGCCATGCCGTCGACGTGCCGTTCGGCGACGTGCCACTCCCAGTCGACCGGGTCGTGGTCGTGCCAGACGGGGCGGCGCCAGCGGCCGCGCCGGTGGAGCCGCTGCCGGAACCGGGGCAGCCCGGGCAGCCGTTCCTTGATGACGCGGACGAGGTCGTCGCGCCCGACCTCGCCCCGCGAGGTGTCCAGCATGATGACGCCGCCGGCCTGCTGCGGGGCGGCGGGCGTCTCCACGGAGAGGAAGAAGGCGTCGGGCCCCTGCACGCGGGCGGACAGGGGATGGGCGATGCGCTCGGCGATGTACACGGGGACCACCACGAAAGGGACGGCGGCCACCGCGTCCACCAGGAAGTGGTTCGCGGTCGCCAGGATGACGTAGAGGGTAAGGAGGATGTGGGCGACGTTCAACCATTGCACCCAGCGCTTCGCCTTCACGCGGGCGAGCTCGACGCCGACCCACATCGTCCAGGCCATGTGCAGGGACGGGACGGCGGCGAACCGGTCGGCGTGCTTCACCATGGGCGAGCCCCACGAGCCCCAGGTGCGGCCCTCGGTGACGGTGTCGACGAAGCCGAGGTCGGGCATCAGCCGCGGCGGCATCACGGGGAACAGGGCGAAGCAGGCCAGGCCGGCCAGGTTGAGCATGACGAAGGCGTTGCGGGCCGTCCGGTACCGCTCCGGGTGCCGGATGAATAACCAGGTGAGCAGCGCCAGCGCGCTCGCGATGTAGGTGATCGCGTACTCGTAGTTGGCGAACACGCGGAGGACCGGCTGGTTCGCCAGCCATCCGTTGAGGGTCGGCTCGATGTCGATGTGCAGGGCGCGCTCCAGCCGGAAGAGCGTCTCCCCGTGGTCGCGGGCGGCCTCCACCCGGCCCTGCTCGGGCAGCATGGTGACCAGCGAGTACACGGTGAAGAGCGCCAGGCCGAGCAGCAGCTCGTTCCTGGCGCGCGGCCTGCCGCCGGCGGCGCGCGGTGTCACGACCGCGTCCCGCGCGGTCACCACCTCGTGTGTGCCCATCGTCCCCCTCGGACCGGGTGTCTACCCAGGAATCGCGGAATCAGACGGTGCCGCCCGGTATCGGAGATCATGCCCGGGTTCGCCGACAGCGAAGCCTGTCCCATTCGGACGAATGTCCGGGAACCATCTGGCCCAGCGGTACGTCTTCGATATATCGTTGTCGTATCGCGAAGGATCATAGAGAGGTCTCAGAAGATCTCAGAAGGTGGTGCTAGAACATGGGACACAGGCACGCGCACGGCCCCTGGGCAGGCGGCGACTTCCCGAACTTCGGCGCGCTGTTCGGCGGCGCGCCCTGGGGGCCGCCCGGCGGATTCGGCCACGGGCCCGGCCCGCGCCCACCGCTGTCCCTTATACCCCTCTCCGAGCCCCCGAGACGGGCTCCTAACTCGTATGCCCGCTTCTGTCTGAAAAAAAAAAACACGA
>NZ_JABXFD010000689.1 GCF_013372625.1 Actinomadura sp. BRA 177 | reverse complement strand
GAACGGCGGCGAGCGGCCGGACGGCCAGATCGTGATCGTCGCGGGCCTGCTGTCCGGGCTGCAGCGCCAGGTCACCCAGCAGGCCACCTCGTGGGCGATGTTCCAGCTGGAGGACCTGGGCGGCCCCATCGAGGTGCCGTGCTTCCCCTCGTCCTACCAGCCGCGCTCCACGCTGCTGGCCGAGCACGCGCTCCTCATCGTCACGCGCAAGCCGGACCGCCCACAGGACGTCGCGACGACCACGCCCCTGGACGGCCACCACCCCCCCCCCACACGCGCGCCCCGCCGCTCCGGCCCCAACGGCGAGCGCCGCTCACGATCGTGCCCCGCACACCGCCGCCGCCACTCCCTACCACGACCACCGACCCCCCTCCCCGCCACGCGCCCCGACACCCACGCGGACTCGAATGGACACGATGGGTCCCCCTCTACGCACGGCGACGGCTCTCATCGGCCGTCACCGCACTCCGAGGAAGAGGACGCCGCGTTCGAGACTGGAGCTGTCGCGGTACGGGCCAGGAACTCCTGCAACTCCCGATGCCGAAACTGATACGCCACCCCCACCGACCGCATCACCCCCACCTCACAACACCAATCCAAAAACCGTGCCAACCGCCACGGTAGCCACCGGTCACTGGCCCACA
>NZ_JABXFD010000272.1 GCF_013372625.1 Actinomadura sp. BRA 177 | reverse complement strand
CCACCAGGACGCAGCTCCCGCTGAGCAGGTCGAGCCGCACCGCCTTCTCCCGTTCCCGCACCGTCACCGCGCTGCGCCTGGCCGCCATCGACGTGCTGGTGTTCGCCGGCGTGGACGAGGCGGAGGCCCAGGCGGTGGTGCGCAGCGGCGCCGGCCGCTACGACGTGCCCGCGCCGCCGCCGGCGATCCGCCCGCAGCAGGTGCTGCGGCGGCTCGGGCGCAGCGGTCCGCTGCGGCGGTTCAGGCGCGGCAGGTGAGCGGGCGGCCGCCGTTGTAGGTGATCATGTCGCCCAGCGCGGCGGCCAGGTCGATGTCGCCGCCCGGTTCGAGGCCGTCCAGCTCGGCGTAGGCGCGGTGCAGGTTGCCGACGAGCCGCTCGGCGTCGGTCAGCTCCGCGTACGCGCCGAGGTCGGCCTCGCGCGCCGCCTCCAGTGGGGTCAGCCCGGCCGGTTTCGCCGCGGCGGCCGTCGCCTGCACGAACCGCGCGTAGCCGAGCACGCGGTCGATCAGCTCCGGGCCGCCGACCGGGCCGTGGCCGGGGACGATCGTCTCCGCGTCCAGCGGGGCGATGACCTCCTCCAGCACCTTGATGGCGCCCGAGACCGAGCCCTGCATCAGGAACGGGGTGCCGCCGTTGAAGAGGAGGTCGCCGCAGAACAGGACGCGGCGGTCGGGGATCCACACGATGGAGTCGTTGGTGGTGTGGGCGGGCGTGCCCACGTGCCGGACCTCGCAGCGCAGGTCGTCCACCCACAGCGTCACGCCGTCGGTGTAGGTGAGGAACGGCGGCTCGACCTCGATGCCGCCCCACTCCACCTTCGTCCAGAACGGCTCGTCGAACGGCTTGCCCCAGGCGAACGCGCCCTCCCGCGTCCCCTCGTGGCCGACGACGGTGGCGCCCGCGAACAGGTAGTTGCCGAACGTGTGGTCGCCGTGGTGGTGGGTGTTGACGAGCGTCCGGACGGGCCGGTCCGTCACCGACCGGATCGCCGCCAGGTACGCGCGGGTGCGGCGCTCGGTCGAGCACGCGTCGACGCTCACCACCCCGCGCGTCCCGGCGAGGAACCCGGTGTTGTTGATCCACCAGGTGCCGTCCGGCTGGACGTAGGCGAAGATCCCGTCCGAGACCTCCCGCAGCTGGGGGCTTCCTGGGCCGTCGATCCCGGGTGCGTCGCTCATGGGACCGGCAGTCTAGCCCCGGTCAGTACTCCGGCAGGGTGGTCAGCACCTGCGGGCGCGGCGACGACTTGCGCGCGGACGGCTCCTGCGTGCCGGCGGAGCGCAGCACCTCCCCGGCGCCGAGCACGGCCGCGTCGCCGGTGTCGTCGCCGAGCCGCGCCTCCAGGCCCGTCTTGTCGCGGATCATCCGCTCCAGGCCGGGCAGCCGGGCGCAGCCGCCGGTGAGCGTGATCCCGACGGTGAGCAGGTCGCCGGAGATCTCCGGGGAGCAGCCGGTCAGGCCGGCCCGGATCGCGGCCACGATCTCCGCGACCGGCGCGGCGATCGCGCGGCCCACGTCCAGCGTGGTGAGGACGATCTCGCGCGGCATCCCGGTCGCGATGTCGCGGCCGGTCACGACCGTCTGCCGCACCGGCCGCCGGCCGAGCGGCGGCACCGCGCCGACCTCCAGCTTCGCCGCCTCGGCGGCGGACCGCGACAGCGCCACCCCGTGCTCGCGCCGGACCAGCGCGACGATCGCCTTGTCCAGCGCCGACCCGCCGACGTGCGCGGTGTGCGAGGTGACGAGGCCGCCGAACGCGATGACGCCGATGTCGGTGACGTCCGCGCCGATGCAGGCGATGACGGCGATCTCCGGCCGGGTGGACGTCGTCATCCCCATCCCGATGGCGGCGGCGATGGGCGTCGGCACGAGCGTCAGCCGCCGCGCGCCGGCCTGGTAGGCGGAGAACTGCAGGGCCCGGTAGTGCACGGACGTCATCCCGCTCGGCACGGTGACGACGAGCCGGGGGCGTGCGGTGTAGTGGCGCCGGTGGTGCCGGCGGACCAGGTGCCGCATCAGGTACTCGGCCTCGTCGGTCTCCGTCGGCGCGCCCTCGCGGATCGGCCGGACGAGCGTGACGTCGGGGTTGCGTCCGGCCATCTCCCGCGCGGGCAGCCCCAGCGCGAGGATGTGCCCGGTCTCCTTGGACCGCGCGAGCACCGACGGCTCGCGGCACACCACGCCGCGGTCCCGCACGTGCATCCGCACGGTGTCGCTGCCCAGGTCGATAGCGGTGTCACGGCCCGCGAAGTCCCACATCGCGTCCCTCCCAATCGCCCCGAAAGTCGCAAGAGTCTTGTTGATGCCCTTGCGCCTCGCGGCGATGCCCACGGGCCGGTAAGCGAATCGCAATGTCCTGACTACCGGAGATCCGGAATATCCGGAACGCCGCCCGGCGTCCGATGCCCGCCCGGCGCCCAGTGCCGGGCGGGCACCAAGAGATCATGTGGGGGAGATCATGTTGGGACGGTGTCGAGCCGGGCACCGCCGCGCCGGACCGTCCAGCCGCGCCGCGCCCGGATCGCCCCGGCCGCGCGGCACACCCCGTACAGGGCGAACGAGATCGTCGTGACGTACGGGCTGACGGGGACGGTGGAGCCGATCGACAGCAGGATCCCGCCTACCACCGAGACGGTCGCGAGCACCGCGCTCAGTACCGGCACGAGCACCGGCGACGCGGTGACCCGCACCGCCGCCGCGGCCGGCGTGCAGAGCAGCGCGAGCACCAGCAGCGCGCCCACGACCTGCACGGACACGGCGACCGCGAGGCCGAGCACCAGCATGAACAGCAGGGACAGCGACCGCACCGGGACGCCCCGCGCCGCCGCCACGTCGGGGTCGAGGCTCGCGAACGCCAGCGGCCGCCACATGACCGCCAGGCACGCCAGCACCACCGCCGACGTCCCCAGCAGCCACGACAGGTGCGGCGTGTCGATCGCGACGATCTGCCCGGTGAGCAGGCCGAACTTGTTCGCCGACCGGCCCTTGTACAGGGACAGGAACAGCACGCCGAGCCCGAGCCCGAACGGCATCAGCACGCCGATGACCGAGCCCCGGTCGCGCGCCCTCGCGCCGAGCACCCCGATCAGCGCGGCGGCGGCCAGCGCGCCCGCGATCGAGCCGCCCGCCACGCTCGTCCCGAGCAGCAGGGCGCCCGCCGCGCCCGCGAACGACAGCTCGCTGATGCCGTGCACGGCGAACGGCAGGTCGCGCATGATGACGAACGTCCCGGCTAGCCCGCCGACGACCCCGAGCACGGCCCCCGCGATGAGCGAGTTGCGGACGAGCGCGAGCAGCGCCCCGTAGTCGTCGAAGTTGACGATCTCGTGCCAGCTCACGCCGCCTCGCCCAGATCCAGCACCCGGTCCGCGAACGGCAGCACCGGGTCGACCTCGTGGGTGACGAACACGACCGCCGTGCCCTGCTCGCGCCGCCGTCGGTCGACCAGCTCTCCGACGATCCGCTGATGCCCGGCGTCCAGCGACGCGAGCGGCTCGTCGCAGAGCAGGACGCGCGGATCGGCGGCCAGGGCCTGCGCGACCCGCACCCGCTGGAGTTCGCCGCCCGACAGCAGGTGGAGCGGGACGTCCGCGTAGGGGGCGGCGCCCACGTCCCGCAGTGCCTCCGCGACCCGGCGGCGCGCGTCGCGGGACCGCCGCCGCGGCCCCCACCGGTGCCCGTCCACCCCCAGCCCCACCAGGTCACGGGCGCGCAGCGGGGTGTGCGGCGGGACGGCCCGGTGCTGCGGGACGTAGCCGATGAAGCCGCTGCCCCGGCGCGGCGGACGGCCGTTGACGGTGACCGTCCCCGCCGACAGCCGCTGCAGCCCGAGCAGCACCCGCAGCAGGCTCGTCTTCCCCGACCCGTTGTGCCCGAGGACGACCAGGAACTCGCCCGCCCTCACATCGAGGTCGAGCCCCTTCCACAGCGTCCGCTCCCCATAAACGAGGGCGGCGTCCCGCAGCGCGATCACGACAGCGCCTTCTGCAGCGCGGCGATGTTGCCGTCCATCCAGGAGATGTAGTCGGCGCCCTCGGGCAGCGTCTCGGTGACGGGCACGATGGGCACGCCGCCTTCCTTCGCCGCCTTCTCGACCTGCTCGGTCTGCGGCCCGCTGGTCTGCGCGTTCGACACGAGCACCTTCACCTTCTTGCCGCCGACCAGCGCGAGCGTGTCGCGCAGGACGCGCGGCGGGACGTCGTCGCCCTCCTCGATCGCCTCGCTGAACTCCTCGGGCGTCCGGTTCTCCAGCCCGGCCGCCTCCAGCAGGTAGACCGGGACGGGCTCGGTGACCGCGACGCCCTCGCCCGCGTGCGCCGCCTTGAGCGCGGCCACCTTCTCCTCCAGCGTCTTCAGCTTCGTCTTGAACGCGCCGGCGTTCGCCGCGTAGGTCTGCGCGTCCTCGGGGTCGGCCTCGGCGAGCGCGGCCGATACCCGGTCGGCCAGCCGCGCGACGGACGGCAGGTCGTACCAGACGTGCTCGTTCAGCTCCTCGCCCGCCGGCGCGGTCCTCCCCGACACCTCGACCGCGTTCAGCACCTCCGCCTTCGAGCCCGTGCCCTTCAGCAGCGTGCCCATGAAGTCGTCGTAGCCGCCGCCGTTCTCGATGACGACGCCGGCCTCGGACAGCGCGAGCCGGGTGCGCGTCCCCGCCTCGAACGAGTGCGGGTCCTGCGCGGGGTCGCTGATGAAGGACGTCACCTTCACGTTGCCGCCGCCGATCTGCCGGGCGATGTCGCCGTAGACGTTGGTCGAGGCCACGACGGAGACGGTGGTGTCGCCCGGCTCGGCCGTGCCGCCGGACGACGACCCGCATCCGGCCAGCAGCGCGGAGACGGCGAGGAGGGCACCCGCCCCGGAGATGCGGGCACGCTGGGGAGAGGACATGAGACGCTCCTGAAAATGAAAACGGTTTTCAGTGCAACTTAGCATGATCTGTCCGATCCGCCCGCCCGGCCGGGGGTGCTTGTGAATCGAGTTTTAGGGTGCTTGCATTGCACGCATGGCTCACCAGATGCTGCGGTACGCCGCGGGAACGGACATCGGCCGGCGGCGGAGGACGAACGAGGACTCCGCGTTCGCCGGCCCGCGCCTGCTCGCGGTCGCCGACGGGATGGGCGGCCACCCGCACGGCGACGTCGCCAGCCGGACCGCCGTCACGACCGTCGCCGGGCTGCCGCTCGCCGGCGACCCGGCCGCCGCCCTCGCCACCGGCGTCGCCGAGGTGGCCGCGCGGCTCGACGACCTCGGCCGGCAGGACCCGGCGCTGGCGCGGATGGGCACGACCCTGACCGCGATGGCCTGGGACGGCCACCGCTTCGCCGTCGCGCACATCGGCGACTCCCGCGCCTACCTGCTGCGCGGCCCGGACCTCTTCCAGCTCACCCGCGACCACACGATGGTCCAGACGCTCGTGGACGGCGGGAAGCTCACCCCCGAGGAGGCGGCGAACCATCCGCGCGGCTCGGTGCTGGTCCGCGCGCTGCAGAGCGGCGGCAGCGGCGAACCCGACGTGTTCTGGCAGGACGCCCTGCCCGGCGACCGCTACCTGCTCTGCTCCGACGGCGTCTCCGGACTCGTCCCGGCCGACGCGATCCGCGCCGCGATGGCGGAGGAGGCCCGTCCGGCGGACGTCATCGCCCGGCTCATCGGCCTCGCGAACCAGGCCGGCGGGCACGACAACAGCACCTGCGTCGTCGCGGACGTCGTCCCCGCCGGGGAGGCCGGCGACCAGCGCCCGGTGCTGGTCGGCGCCGCGGCCCCGGGACATGCCGGGACGGGCCGTCCATGAGCGCCGACCCGGGGGTGACCGCCGGCGACATCGCCCGCCTGGTGGGCGTGGGGCGCGCGACGGTCAGCAACTGGCGCCGCCGGCACGGCGACTTCCCCCGCCCGGTCGGCGGGACCGCCGCCAGCCCGCTGTTCTCCCTCGCCGACGTCGAGGACTGGCTGCGCCGCAACGGCAAGCCGTTCGAGGTGTCGCTCGGCGACCGGGTCTGGCAGCGGCTCCGCGCGTCCGGCGACGACTTCCGGCTCGCCGACCTCGTCGGCTGGGCCGGGCTGCACCTCCTCGAACTCCGCGGCGACGCGGAGCGGCCGCCCGCGCCCGGCGTGGAACCGGACGATCCCGGCCTGCCCGGCCTGCTCACCGACCTCGCCGCCGAGCACGGCCACGCCGCCGCCTTCGACCTGCTCCTCCGGCGCTACGTCCAGGCCCACTCGCGGCGCCTCGTCCTGACGCGCGGCGACATCGCGGGGCTGATGACCCGCCTCGCCTGCCGGGACGGCGACACCGTCCTCGACCCGGCGTGCGGGCTCGGCACGCTCCTGCTGGCGGCGCCCGATACGCGGCGCGCGCTCGGCCAGGACACCGACCCGGCCGCCGCCCGGATCGCCGCGGTCAGGCTGCTGCTCGCCGGGACGCCCGCCGAGGTCGTCGCGGGCGACTCCCTCCGCCGCGACGGCTTCCCCGGCGAGGCCGCCGACGCCGTCGTGTGCGACCCGCCGTCCGGCGACCGGGCGTGGGGCCGCGAGGACCTCGCCGGCGACCCGCGCTGGGAGTACGGGCTGCCGCCGCGCGGCGAGCCCGAGCTGGCCTGGGTCCAGCACTGCCTCGCGCACGTCCGGC
>NZ_JABXFD010000401.1 GCF_013372625.1 Actinomadura sp. BRA 177 | reverse complement strand
TCAGATGTGTATAAGGGGCGGGTGGAGGCGTGGCGCCCCCCGCCCCCCGCGGCTGCGGCGCCGCCCACGCCTCGATCACCGGGTTGTGCCCGCCCGGTATCAGCAGCGCCAGATCGGCGTCGTCGCACCGGGCCGCCACCAGCTCGTCCAAACCCGCCGTCAGTGAAGGGTCCGCAAGGTCGATGAGCTCCACGACCGCGTCGAACCACTGCGCGCCCTCCTCGGCGTACCGGCGCAGCGGCACCGCCGCCTCCCGCCGGGACAGCCGCACCAGGTCCGCGAGCACGCCCAGCGCCAGGTCGACCCGCCAGTCGTCCGGATCGGTGTGGTCGGACGGGTCGAAGAGATGCTCGCCCACCGGCCCCGCCGGCAACTCCAGATCCACCATCAACCGGGCGTAGTACAGCCGCCGCGACTCGCACTGGCGGTCCCACCGCGGATCCCGCCGCACGCAGGCGTACACGTACTCGCCCGCCCCGCGCATGTCCGCCGCGCGCCGCGCGGCCCTCCCGAGCCCCCGCTGCAGCTGACCGTGCAGCGTGCCCGCCGATTCCAAGACGACCTCGTTGCTCACCCCGCCAGAATGCGCACTGGACCAGATAACGGGCAAGTGCTTTACCCCAGGCAGTCGTGTCCGTCATATCTCGCGCTGGGCGATCCAGGAGGCGTGCAGGTCGGCGTAGACGCCGGGTTCGGCGACGAGGGCCGCGTGCGGGCCGCGCTGGACGACGCGCCCCGCCTCGAAGACGATCACCTCGTCGGCCGCCTCGGCGGTGGAGAGGCGGTGGGCGATGGCGATCGCGGTGCGGCCCCGGGTGACGCCGTCCAGAGCCCGCTGGATGCGGACCTCGGTGGCGGGGTCGACGGCCGAGGTCGCCTCGTCCAGGACGAGCAGGTCCGGGTCGGCGACGTACGCGCGGGCCAGGGCGACGAGCTGCCGCTCACCGGCCGAGAGGGACTCGCCGCGCTGGCCGACGGGCGTGTCCAGGCCCTGCGGGAGGCCGTCCAGCCAGTCGGCCAGGCCCAGCTCGGTGAGGGCGAGCGCGAGCTCCTCGTCGGACGCGCCGGGCCTCCCGTAGCGGATGTTGTCGCCGAGGGACGCGTCGAACAGGAAGCCGTCCTGCGGCACCATCACGATCCGCTCCCGCAGGGACGAGAAGCGGACATCGGTGAGGGGCACGCCGTCCACGAGGACGCGGCCGGCGGCCGGGTCCATGAGGCGGGTCAGGAGCTTGGCGAACGTGGTCTTGCCGGAGCCCGTCTGGCCGACGATCGCGACACGGCTGCGCGGCGCGATGTCCACGTTCACGTCGTGGAGCACGCGCGGGCCGCCCGGGTAGGCGAACCCCACCGACTCGAACCGCACCTCGATCGGGCCGCGCGGCAGCGTCTCGCCCGCGTCGCCCGGGTCGGCGACGTCCGGGGCGGTGTCCAGCACGCCGAGCACGCGGCGCCAGCCCGCGATCGCGTTCTGCGCCTGGTTGAACACCTCGGTCGCGGTCTGCATCGGGCTGACGAACAGCGTGACGAGGAACAGGAACGCGATCAGCCGCCCGGCCGACACGTCCCCGGCGATGCCGAGCAGCGTCCCGGCGATGACGACGGCCCCGGTGGCCAGGGCCGCGACCAGCTCGCTGACCGGGAACGTGAGCGCGACCATCGCCTGCGCGCGGGTCTGCGCCGACCGGTGGGCCTCCACGGTCTCGTCCACCCGGCGGCCGGTGCGCTCCTCCGAGGCGTACGCGCGGATGACCGGCGCGCCCACGACCGACTCGCCGACGGCTGCCAGCAGGTCGCCCATCCGCTCCCGCACCGCCATGTACGCCTTCGACAGGATCCGCTGGAAGCGGCGCAGCGCGAACGCCAGCGGCAGGAACGCCAGCCAGACGAGGAGGGCCAGCTGCCACGAGTAGACCAGCATCAGCACGCTCGCCACGAAGAGCTGGCCGATCGACACGATGAACATCAGCCCGCTGGACTGCATGAACTGGCTGATCTGGTCGACGTCGCTCGTCACGCGCGACACCAGCGCGCCCCGCCGCTCCCCGCTCTGCGTCAGCATCGACAGGTCGTGGACGTGCCGGAACGCCTTCACCCGCAGCCCCGCGAGGCCGCCCTCGGACGTCTTGTACAGCCGCACGTTCATCAGGTACGCGCACACGGCCGTCACCAGCACCGCGCCCGCGCACACCAGCACCGCCGTCCGGATGAAGGCGATGTCGGGGCCGCCCGGGCCGCCGAGGCCCTTGTCGATCGTCTGCTGGACGGCGATGGGCACCACCACCCGGCCCGCCGTGGAGACCAGCGCGAGCGCGATCGTCCCGGCGAGGCCCGCGCGGAACTCCGGGCTCAGCAGGAACCCGCGCTTGAGGGTGCTCATCGCGCCCTCGGTCGTCGACGTCGTGTCCAGAACCGTCATGCCAGTGCCTCCTCGCCGCCCTCGACCGCCTCCTGCTCCGCCTCGGCACGCTCGTAGGCGTTGACGAGGTTGCGGTAGCCCTCCGAGCCGTCCAGCAGGTCGGCGTGGGCGCCGCGCGCGACGACGCGGCCGTGCTCCATGTAGACGACCTCGTCGGCCAGCGCGATCGTGGCCTTGCGGTAGGCGACGACCACGACGGTGGAGCCGCCCGCCTCGTCCGCTTGGGCCTCCCGCAGGCTCTGCAGGATGCGCGCCTCGACCTGCGGGTCGACGCTGGACGTGGCGTCGTCCAGGACGAGCAGGCGAGGCCGGCGCACCAGCGCGCGGGCGAGTGCGAGCCGCTGGCGCTGGCCGCCCGACAGCGTCGCGCCGCGCTCGCCCACCTTCGTGTCGAGCCCGTCGGCGAGGGCCGCGACGAACCCCTCGGCCTGAGCCAGGCGCAGGGCCTCCCAGACGCGCTCGTCCGGCACGTCCAGGCCGAGCGTCACGTTGCCGCGCACGGTGTCGTCGAACAGGAACGTCTGCTGCGGGACGAGCGCCGCGGTCGCCGCGATCCCGCCCTGCCGGACGTCCCGCAGGTCGACCCCGTCCAGCAGGACCGAGCCGTCCGCCGGGTCGACCAGCCGGACCAGCAGCGAGGTCAGCGTCGACTTGCCGGAGCCCGTCGGGCCGACCACCGCGACCGTCCGGCCGGGCGACGTCGCGAACGACACGTCGTGCAGGACGGGCCGCTCCGCCTCGGTCTCGTAGGCGAACCGGATCTCGCGGACCTCCAGCCCGGTCGCCTCGCCGGAGCCGTCCAGCCCGTCCTCGCCGTAGGGGAGGGAGCCGCTCGCGTCCAGCACGCCGCGGACCCGCTCCCACCCGACGACGCTGCGCGGCACCTCCCCGAGCACCCAGCCGAGCGCCCGGATCGGCCACGACAGCAGCGTGAACAGGTAGGCGACGTTCACCAGGTCGCCCGCCGACATCGCGCCGGCCTCCAGCCGCAGCGACCCGATCAGCAGGACGGCGAGCACGCCCAGGTTCGGCAGCGCCTCCAGCACCGGGTCGAACAGCCCGCGGATCCGGCCGACCGCGATGTTGGCGTCCCGCAACTGCTCCGCGCGCTCGCGGAACCGCCGGGTCTCCGCCGTCTCCCGGCCGAGGGTCTTGACCACCAGGCCGCCCTCGAAGCTCTCGTGCGCCACCTCGCTGACCTCCGCGCGCAGCTGCTGCGCGCGGGTCGCGACCGGCGACAGCCGCCGCTGGTACACCACGTTGATCAGCGCGACGGCGGGGAAGACCAGGAAGCCGACCGCGGCCACCACCACGTCCGTCACCAGGATCGACACCGCCGAGATCAGCAGCATGAACACCACGCCGACCGCCATCGGCAGCGGCGCGATCGGCGCCCACACCGCCTCCACGTCGGCGTTGGCGTTCGACAGCAGCTGCCCGGTCGGATGCCGGTGGTGCCACGCCAGCGGCAGCCGCAGGTACTGCCGGGTCACCGCGCGGCGGTAGGACGCCTGCAGCCGGTACTGCATCAGGCCCGCGTAGAACCGGCGGCCCGCGACGCCGAGCGCCTTCAGCACCGCCACCGCCATGATCAGCGCGGCGGCCCCGGCCAGCGCCCCGGCCGTCGTGCGCCCGGACTCGAACGCCGGCAGCACCACCTCCTGCGTCGCCCAGCCCAGCACCTGCGCGGTCGCCACGGTCATCGCCGCGTACAGCGCGCTCGCGAGCACCGACACCGTGAACACCCGCGGCTCCGCCTTGACCGCGACCCACAGCACGCGCATCCCCTCCCCGAGGACGTGCGGGCTGACGCGTCTCGACGCAGGTGGCACGGCGACTCCTTGATCACGGCGGGGGGATCTGCCCGCACATTGCCTACCATCCGGGCGCGGTGCTTATTCCCGGCCGTCCCGCCGCGGCCTACGATCGGCGCATGAGCACCCCCGAGGACGGCGGCCCCGCCGGTCCCGGTCCCGTCCGCCGCGAGCGGCTGCTGCTGGCCGCCGCGCTGGCGGAGGCGGGGCCGGACGCGGCCACGAAATGCGCCGGCTGGACCGCCCGCGATCTGGCCGCCCATCTGGTGGTCCGGGAGAACCGCCCCGACGCCGGCCCCGGAATACTCCTGCCGCCGCTGGCCTTCTACACCGAGCGCGTCCGGCGCCGCACCGCGCGCGCCGTCCCGTTCAAGCGCCTCGTCGAACGCTTTCGGGACGGACCGGCGAAGTTCTCGCCCTACGCGCTTCCGGGAGTTGACAAAAACGCGAACGGTGTCGAGTTCTTTGTGCACCATGAGGACGTCCTGCGCGCACGCCCCGACTGGGAGCCCCGGGACATCTCGCCGGAACTCGCGGAACTGCTCTGGCGGCGGATAAAAATTGCCCGCTTTGTCCTAAGAAAGGTTCACGTCGAGGTAACGCTGGTGCAACCGGACGGCCGGAGCGTCCGGGTGCCCGGCCGCGGCCGGGGCGCGCGCGGTAACGCCCCCGGGGCCGTCCGCGTGCACGGCCCGGTCGGTGAACTGGTCCTGTGGGCGCTGGGCCGCCGGGACGTCGCCGACGTCCGGCTCACCGGGGCGACGGACGCTGTCAAGAGCCTGACCGAGACCGGTTGGAGTCTTTAACGGCCAGGTAACGGCATGGTTCGCCGGGAGGCGAATCGCGTGCCTTGCGGCTCCTCCGCTTTACGCGGGAGCGGTGATACTGTGGGCCCGTCGGTTGCAGTCGTGGTTCTCGATCGTGCAGACGCCCGCGGACTGATGGCAGCGGGCGTTTTGGCTTTTCCGGGACCGTACCGGGAGGCGAGAGCGTTCCGCAGCGACCGCACGGGCCCGCGAGGTGTGGGCCCAGGTTTTGCCGCAAGGAGAAAGACATGCCCCAGCAGGGCACCGTGAAGTGGTTCAACGCCGAGAAGGGCTTCGGATTCATCGCCGTGGACGGCGGCGGCCCGGACGTCTTCGTGCACTACTCGGCCATCCAGTCCTCCGGATACCGCACGCTGGACGAGAACCAGCGCGTCCAGTTCGAGGTGACGCAGGGTAACCGGGGTCCGCAGGCCGACCAGGTCGTCCCCCTGTAACACCCGTAGTCGTACGTCTGGGCCCGTTCCCCCTCCGCCGGGGGAGCGGGCCCTTTCGTCCGGCAGGGGACCGCGTTCATGCCGGACCCCGGGCGCAATAAACTTCGGGTCATGTCCGCACCCACGTCCAATCTGGACCCGAAAATCGCCGCACGGCTCAAGCGCGACCCGAACGGCCTCGTGCCCGCCATCGCCCAGCAGTACGACACCGGTGAGGTGCTCATGCTCGGCTGGATGGACGACGAGGCCCTGCACCGCACCCTCACCACCGGCCGCTGCACCTACTGGTCGCGCAGCCGGCGGGAGTACTGGGTGAAGGGCGAGAGCTCCGGCCACCAGCAGTGGGTCAAGTCGGTCGCGCTGGACTGCGACGCCGACGCCGTCCTGGTGAAGGTCGACCAGGTCGGCGGCGCCTGCCACACCGGCGACCGCACCTGCTGGGACGCCGACGTCCTCGACGCCGCGGTCGGGGAACGGCCCGCATGACGCCCGGGCGTGAACGCGGTCTCACGGCGCTGCTGTGCGCCGCCGGTGCCGGTCTCGCCCTGCTCGCCGCCGGCCGCACCTGGGCCACCGCCGAGGCGAAGGACGCCATCACCCCGTTCTCCCAGACCCTCACCGGCGGCGACCTCGGCGGCGCGGCGGGCGCCCTGGGCTGGGCGGGCCTCGCCGGCCTCGCCGCCCTGTTCGCCACCCGCGGCCGCGTCCGCGCGGCCGTCGGCGTCCTCATCGCCCTCTTCGGCGCCGGAATCGCCTACGCCTCGACGATCGCCGTCCAGCACCAGAACGTCCTGGACGCCGCCGGCGACAAGAGCGCCCTGCTGAAACTGGGCACCGACCCCACCCTCCACGTGAACCTGTGGTGGCTGGTCTCCGTGACAGGCGGCATCCTCCTCATCGCCGCCGGCCTGATCACAGCCGTACGCGGCACCCGCTGGCCCGGCATGTCGTCCCGCTACGAACGCACGGGGACTCCCGCGCCAAAGGAAACCGCTCCAGAAGACCCGTCGGCGATGTGGCGCTCCCTGGACCGCGGCGAGGACCCGACCGCCCGGAACCGCCCGTGACCACCGACGGCGGCGGCCTCGTCCTCGTGGTCGAGCACGACCCGGCCGTCGCCGTCGGTGGTCACGGGCGGTTC
>NZ_JABXFD010000148.1 GCF_013372625.1 Actinomadura sp. BRA 177 | reverse complement strand
ACGCGAAGCGCCGTCCTACAGCTCGATCGGGCCGCAGCAGCCCCGCGGCCCGATCGAGCTGTAGGACGGCGCTTCGCGTCCCATCCGGCGGTGTGCCCGGCCCTTCGCGGGCGGGGCGCGCCGCCGGACGCTCTATAGGATCTTCCGCGTGAGGAAGCGGAGACATGCGCGCGGCGGGACCGTCCGTCCGGTCAGGCTGCTCGGCGATCCGGTCCTGCGCACCGAGTGCGACCCGGTCCGGACGTTCGACGCGTCCCTGGAGCGCCTCGTCGACGACATGTTCGTCACCATGTACGACGAGGACGGTGCCGGGCTGGCCGCGAACCAGATCGGGGTCGGCCTGCGGCTGTTCGTGTACGACTGCGAGGACGACAAGAAGCGCCGCCACATCGGCCACGTCGTGAACCCGAGGCTCGTGGCCGCCGACGGCGAGCAGCTCGTCGAGTCGGAGGGCTGCCTGTCCCTCCCGGGCCTGCGCTTCGAGACGCCCCGCTACGCGCACGCCGTCGTCGAGGGCGTGGACGTGCAGGGCAAGCCCGTCCGCGTCGAGGGCACCGGGTACTTCGCGCGCTGCCTCCAGCACGAGTGCGGTCACCTGGAGGGCGGCGTCTACATCGACGTCCTGTCCGGGGACGTCAGGCGCGAGGCGATGCGCGCGATCCGCGGCTTGCAGCGGTAGCACCGCACTCAACGATTCCTCTGCGGGCATTCAGGGGACGTTCAGGTTCGGCTGGAATCCTCTGCGATGATGTGGAGGGGGACTGGGCAAGTGACTGAACGGCAGGCCAGCGGCAGCGGCAAGACGGCGACGGCGGAGGCGACTCTGCTCGTCGTCGAGGACGAGCCCAACATTCTGGAGCTCCTCGCCGGCAGCCTGCGCTTCACCGGGTTCGACGTGGTGACCGCCACCAACGGCGCGGACGCGGTGCAGTCGGCGCGGCGGCACCGCCCCGACCTGATCGTCCTGGACGTGATGCTGCCCGACATCGACGGGTTCGACGTCGCGCGGCGGCTGCGCTCCGGCGGCGACCACACCCCCGTCCTGTTCCTCACCGCGCGCGACGCCGTCCAGGACCGGATCACGGGGTTGACGATCGGCGGCGACGACTACGTCACCAAGCCGTTCAGCCTCGAAGAGGTCATCGCCCGCATCCGCGCCGTGCTGCGCCGGTTCCGCGGCGGCGTGACCGAGCCCCCGCCCCGCATGGTGTTCGCGGACGTCGAGCTGGACGAGGACAGCCACGAGGTGTGGCGCGGCGGCAAGGCCATCCAGCTGTCGCCGACCGAGTTCAAGCTGCTGCGCTACTTCATGGCCAACGCGGGCCGCGTCGTGTCGAAGGCGCAGATCCTCGACCACGTGTGGAACTACGACTTCCGCGGCGACGCGGGCATCGTCGAGTCGTACGTGTCCGCGCTGCGCCGCAAGGTCGACAACGCCGAGCCGCGCCTCATCCACACGCTGCGCGGTGTGGGCTACGTCCTGCGCGAGCCGTCGAGATCGGGCTGATGGCCACCCGCGTCCCCGCGTCCGCGCCGGCCGGCCCGGAAGCGCCGCCGGAACCGGAGGAGGCGCCCGCCGACCCGCCGTCCCGGTCACCGCGCCGCGTCCTCGCGCGGCTGTGGGGGCGGACGTCGCTGCGCGTCAAGCTGATCGCCGGGATGCTCGTCCTGGTCACGCTCGGGATGACGGTGATGAGCGCGGCGGGCGCGTCGGTGCTGCGCCAGTACCTGGTCGGACGGGCCGACGACCAGCTGCGCGGCTCGGTGGGGCGGGCGATCGAGCAGGTCATCCCGCAGCTGCAGCGCGGCGAGGACCACATCGAGGTCCGGATCCCGAGCGAGATGTACGGGCAGGTCCGCACGAACGACGGCCACGCCCTGGGGCAGAACCCGGCGTGGAGCGAGACCGGCCATCCGAAGCTTCCGGCGGATCTGAGCAAGCACATCGACCGCCCGTTCACCGTGCGCGGGACGGGCGGCTCGCAGTGGCGGATCCTGGCCGAGCCGATCCCGGGCGGCGTGATCGTCCTCGCGTTCAGCATGGAGGAGGTGGACCGTACCGTCCAGCGGCTGGTGGTGATCGACGCGATCGTGGGCCTGCTGGTGCTCGCGGTCCTGGTCGTGCTGGGCGTGTGGGTGGTCCGCAAGAGCCTGCGCCCGCTCGCCGCCGTGGAGGAGACGGCGGGCGCGATCGCGGCCGGCGACCTGTCCCGCCGCGTCCCGCAGGCCGATCCGCGGACCGAGATGGGACGGCTCGGTCGGTCGCTGAACACGATGCTGGGCCAGATCGAGGCGGCGTTCGGCGCGCGCGCCGAGTCGGAGGCGGCGGCGCGGCGCTCGGAGGAGACGGCGCTGCGGTCGGAGGAGCGGATGCGGCGGTTCATCGCGGACGCCAGCCATGAGCTGCGCACCCCGCTGACCGCGATCCGCGGGTTCGCCGAGTTCTACCGGCAGGGCGCGGCCCGCAGCCCCGCCGAGCTGGACCGGCTGATCGGCCGGATCGAGGAGACCGCGTCCCGGATGGGGCTGCTCGTCGAGGACCTGCTGCTGCTCGCCCGGCTGGACCGGCAGCGCCCGATCGAGCGGCGCCCGGTGGACCTGCTCGCCGTCGCCGCCGACTCTGTCCAGGAGGCCAGGGTTCTCGCACCAGACCGCAAGATCGACCTGTCGGTCGAGGGCGGGCTGGCGTACCAGGTGCACGGGGACGAGCCGCGGCTGCGCCAGGTGATCGGCAACCTGCTGACCAACGCGATCGCGCACACCCCGGAGGGGACGCCGGTCGACGTGCGGCTCACGCCCGGCACGCTGCGCGACGCCCCCGCGGCGATCATCGCGGTCGCCGACAAGGGCCCCGGCCTCTCCCCTGAGCAGGCCGAACGCGTCTTCGAGCGGTTCTACCGCGCGGACGAGGCGCGCTCCCGCGACTACGGCGGCGCCGGCCTCGGTCTCGCCATCGTCGCCGCGCTCGTCGCCGCCCACGAGGGCATCGTGGAGGCGGATTCCACGCCGGGCGAGGGTGCCACGTTCCAGGTCGTCCTCCCACTGGACGACGACTAGACCGGCGGCAGGAAAGCCCAGGTGGGGCCCGCACCGGGACGGCGATCGAAGCCCGGAGACGGTGTCAGCACCCACGGATAGCGACCGCACGCTCACCCTGCGACCGGAGGGCCGTTCCTGAAAGTACGACGAAGTTCACATTCAGGGAACGTTCAGGTAGGTCCTGTTAGGTGGGCCACACAGGGCGCGCCCCGGTCTCGACGGGGAACGGGAGTCCGCGCCCTGGCCAACTTCACACCGGCACCGCGGCCGAGGGGACGAGACGCCGCACGTCCCCTCGGCCGCGGTTTTTTTATCGCCATGTCGGCTTTCAGCACACTTTCAGGTTCAATCCAGGCGGCCTGCAGCCCCGGGCCCCACTCTCAAGGGTGAAAGGACGACAGGGGGATCCGAATGAACACCGACCGGCCGCAGCAGCCGCCATGGGAGCCGCAAAGACCAGACTTCGCTCCGCACGGATCGTGGGGGTCCTGGCAGAGCGTGCCCGCACCCGACCAGCCGGTCCGTCCGGGACTGCTCGGCACGGCGCGGCGGAAGCTCGCGGCGGTGGGGGCCGCCACGGCGCTGGCGCTGGGCGCGGGCGGTGCGGGCGCGGCGGTGACGCTGGCGCTGACGCACGAGCAGACCGTCTACGCGAGCCCGACGGCGGTTTCGGGGGCGTCGTCCCAGGGTTCGACCGCGCAGGTGGCGGCGGCCGTCCAGCCGAGCGTCGTGTCGATCCAGGCGCGGACGGCGTCCGGTACCGCCACCGGCTCCGGCGTGATCCTGCGCTCGGACGGGGTGATCCTCACCAACGCGCACGTGGTGTCGGGCGCGCGGCAGGTCGCGGTGAAGTTCAGCAACGGCAAGACCGCGGCAGCGCAACTACTGGGCGCCGACACCGGCCACGACATCGCCGTGATCAAGGCGCAGGGCGTGTCGGGCCTCAAGCCCGCGACGCTCGGCGACAGCGGCCGGCTCGCCGTGGGCGACCAGGTCCTCGCCGTGGGCAGCCCGCTCGGGCTGGACGGCTCGGTGACGTCCGGCATCGTCAGCGCGCTGGGCCGGCAGGTCCAGGAGGGCGGCTCCGAGCAGCAGCTGCCGCCGGGCCTGCGCGGGCAGCTGTCCCAGCAGCAGCAGACCGTGATCGAGAACGCCATCCAGACCGACGCCGCCATCAACCCCGGTAACTCCGGCGGCGCCCTGGTGAACTCCGCGGGCCAGGTGATCGGCATCAACACCGCCATCGCCACGTCCGGCAACAGCGACGGGAACATCGGGGTCGGCTTCGCCATCCCGATCAACTCCGCCAAGAAGACCGCCGACAGCATCATCGCCGGCGCCTCGGTCTGACCCGGGATCGCCGTCCGGCCAGGCTCTGGGGGGAGCGGGCGGACGGGCGGCGGACCGGTCAGAAGGTCCTCCCGGCCGGGCCGGGTATGGGAGGGCCAGCAAGGGAGAACGGCCGCGTGACCTGCCTGTGGGTCACGCGGCCGTTCAGCTCTGCACCCGGATCGCCGGCCTGCGGCGCTTCACCTTCGCCAGCATCTTGCGCGTCGAGTGCAGGTAGACCTCACGCGGCAGGGTGCGCACCCGCACCGGCAGCCGCGGATACACCGCCGCCAGCACCGCCAGCAGCAGCCGGAACCGCAACTCCCGCGCCCTGCTCCACTTCCACCCGTACTGGACGCGGATCGGCTCGGGCATCAGCCCCGCCGTGAGCAGCCGGATCATCATCAGCCCCGGCGCGTTCAGCGGCCCGCCCGGCAGCTTCGGATTCAGCACCTGCACCGCGACGGCCCGGGACGCGTCGCTGATCTCGATGCTGTGGAGCATGCCCGCGTAGTACTCGCGGAAGTCCCGGTAGGTCTTCGGCATGCGGTCTTCAGGGCAGCCCAGGATCGTCGCGTAGACCTTGCTCTGCTGGTAGAACTCCTCAAGCTCGCCTTCACTGAACTTCCGCCGGAACAGCAGCTGGTAGAACTGCGTGGCCACCGCGAACAGCGTGGACGCGACCCACACCTGCAACTCGGGGTCGTTCGCCTCGTAGTCGGGCCCGGTGATGGCCTCGTGCCCCTTGGTGACGAGCGCGCTGAGGGTCTCGGCCTCCTCCCGCGTCCCGAACTGCACGACGTAGAGCCACCCCATCGTGTTGCGCAGCCGCCGCGCCGGATCGTCCGCCGTGTAGCTGTGGTCGTACACGCCCTGCGCCACCTTGGGATGCGCCGTCTGCAGCAGCGACGCGGCCCCGCCCGCCGCGATGAGCGCCCCCTCCTGCGTGATCACGCGGATGAGGTCGCCGTCCGTGAAGATTCCGTCAGTCATGGCCCGCATTGTAAGTAAGTACTTGCAGTCGCGGCTACCCGGGGGTAATCCAGGCGACAAGATCACTTCTCATTTGCGACAATGGGACCATGCCCGCAACGATCCACGTCCGCGGCTCGGTCTCCATCCCGGAGTCCGAGCTCAGCTGGCGTTTCTCCCGCTCCTCGGGGCCGGGCGGGCAGCACGTCAACACCAGCGCCACCGCCGCCGAACTCTCCTTCGACGTCGCGAACTCCCCGTCCCTCCCCGAGCATCTGCGCGCCCGCGCCCTCGACCGCCTGTCCGGACGCCTCGTCCGCGGCGTCCTCACGATCCGCGCGGAGGAGTACCGCTCCCAGCAGCGCAACCGCGACGCCGCCCGCACCCGCCTCGCGACGCTCCTGGCCGACGCGACGGCCCCGCCCCCGAAGAAGCGCATCCCGAAGAAGGTCCCCCGCGGCATCAACGAACGCCGCCTGGAGAACAAGAAGCGCCGCTCCGCGGTCAAACGCCAGCGCTCGTCCCGCTGGGACTGAGCCCACCGCCGCCCCAGGGCGACGATGGGCTCGGCAGGGTCACCGGTCGTCATCCTCCTCAAGCTCGATGCGCTCCTTGCGCGTCCGGCCACCGACCGTCCGCTGCTCGGTCCGGGTCTCCTTGGACGCCCGCACCCGCTCCACCGGGACGGTCTCCTTGGACACGACCGGCTCCTCCGCGTGCAGGGTCATCTCGTGCTCGGCCTCGCTGATCTCAGGCCCGCGCATCGCCGCGTCCCGGTTCTCCCCCGTGATCGGCTCACGCTCGACCCGCACCTCCTCGTGGCTCACCGGGACGTCGATCCGCTGCTCCTCGGTGTCCACGTACTTGTGCAGCCTGGCCCGGCCGCTCTCCCGGGTCTCCTTGCCGACGTGCAGCCGCTCCTCGGAGCGGGTCATCGCGTCATCGCCCGTGGGCCTGGGCTCCACCGTGCGGCCCCACTCGATGTTGTAGTACTGGTACAGCCGCCGCACCTCGTCCGACGACATGTGCCCCTCGCCGTCGACGGCGACCTCGGGCGCCTGCTTGATGAAGTCCTTCTCCCACCGGGACTCGATGTGGTCGGACACCAGATCGGACCCGACGACGGGTACGAAGGTCTCCTTGTTCCCCATCATCCCGGTCTGGACGCCCAACCACTCCGGCCGCCCGGTCGCGTCGTCCTGGAAGACGTTCTTGACATCCCCGACCTTCCGGCCGTTCGCATCCTGCAGCGGGTGGTTCAGCACTTGGGGAATCTGCTGTCTAGTGATCATCTGCGTCGTCCTCCCTCCACCCCACCACCCCTAACCC
>NZ_JABXFD010000392.1 GCF_013372625.1 Actinomadura sp. BRA 177 | reverse complement strand
CGGTATGGGCGGTCCCCGTCGACACGGTCGTCCGGGGCGGTGGGCTGGTCTCGGGCATGGGGTCAGAGGGCTTCTGGGCCGGTTTCGCCGGTGCGGACTCGGACGACCGTGTCGACGGGGACCGCCCATACCTTGCCGTCGCCGATCTTGTCGGTGCGGGCGGCGCGGACGATGACGTCGATGATGTCGTCGGCGTCCGCGGCGTCGACGAGGACCTCGATGCGGAGCTTGGGGACCAGGTCGACCTGGTACTCGGCGCCGCGGTAGACCTCGGTGTGGCCCTTCTGCCGGCCGTAGCCGCTGGCCTCGCTGACGGTCATGCCCCTGACCCCGAAGGTCTCCAGGGCCTTCTTGACCTCGTCCAGCTTGAACGGCTTGATGACCGCCGTGATGAGCTTCATGCCTCGACCTTCTTCGCTGGAGCGGGTGCCGCCTTGGTCGCGCCGGAGCCGGTGCCCGCGCGGATGGTGCCGAAGTCGTAGGCGGTCTCCGCGTGCGCCGTGCTGTCGATGCCGGCGGCCTCGTCCTCCTCGCTGATCCGGAAGCCCATCGTGAGGTCGATGACCTTCGCGATCACGTAGGTGACGGTGAACGAGTAGGCGAGCGTCGCGAGGACGGCGATGGCCTGCTTGCCGAGCAGGGCGAGCCCGCCGCCGGCGAACAGGCCGTCCGCGCCGGCGTCGTTGACGGCGGTCGTGGCCAGGAGGCCGATCAGGAGGGCGCCGACGATGCCGCCGACCATGTGGACGCCGACCACGTCGAGCGAGTCGTCGTAGCCCAGCTTGTACTTGAGGCCGACCGCGAACGCGCACACCGCGCCGGCGACCAGGCCGAGGACGATGGCGCCGAGCGGGGTGATGAACGCGCAGGCCGGGGTGACGGCGACGAGCCCGGCGACGACGCCGGACGCGATGCCGAGCGTGGTGGACGCGCCGTCCCGCAGCTTCTCGACGATGATCCAGGCGAACGCGGCGGCGCAGGTCGCGGCCAGCGTGTTGATGAACGCGACCGCGGCGGTCGCGCCGGCGGAGAGGGCGGATCCGGCGTTGAAGCCGAACCACCCGAACCACAGCAGGCCCGCCCCGAGCAGGACGAATGGCAGGTTGTGCGGGCGCATCGGCTCCTTCGGCCAGCCCTTGCGCTTGCCGAGGACGAGCACCAGCGCGAGCGCGGCGACGCCTGCGTTGATGTGCACGACCGTGCCGCCCGCGAAGTCGAGGGCGCCGAGGTCGAACAGCCAGCCGGACTTGGCACCGTCCGACCACCACACCCAGTGCGCGATCGGGAAGTACACGAGCGTGGCCCAGACCAGGGTGAACAGGACCCAGGCCCCGAACTTGGCGCGGTCGGCGACGGCGCCGCTGATCAGCGCGACGGTGATGATGGCGAACGTCGCCTGGAAGGCCACGAACACCAGCTGCGGGATGCCCGTGCCGTCGTCGGCCGTGGCCGCCTTCTCCAGGCCGACGAGCCCCCAGTCGCCGAATCCGCCGATGAACGAGCTGAGCGCGCCGCCGTCGCCGAACGTGAGGGAGTAGCCGTAGACGACCCACGCCATGCCCACGACGGCGATGCTGACGAAGCTCATCATCATCATGTTGAGCACGCTCTTCGCGCGGCTCATGCCTCCGTAGAAGAAGGCCAGCCCGGGTGTCATCAGCAGGACGAGCGCGGTGCTCGTCAGCATCCAGGCGGTACTACCGCTGTCGATCTTCATCTCTCTGAGAGTCCCTCCTCGCCAGGAACTTCGAACTGCTCAGAGACTCGGCCCCGGCGGTTTCGCGCGCGGGGCCCCCACGTTTCGCGGGTGTGAAAACCGATACCGGCGTGTTTCGCAGGTGTTTCTAAGTCCTCACATGCCGTAATCGACCCATTTAGAGGTTGATTTCAGTCGCCCAGAATCGCGTCCACGAACGCCTCCGGCTCGAACGGTGCGAGGTCGTCCGGCCCCTCCCCCAGCCCGACCAGCTTGACCGGGACGCCCAGCTCTCGCTGCACCTGGACGACGATGCCGCCCTTCGCGGTGCCGTCCAGCTTCGTCAGCACGACGCCGGTGACGTTGACGACCTCGGCGAACACGCGCGCCTGCTGCATGCCGTTCTGCCCGGTGGTCGCGTCCAGGACGAGCAGGACCTCGTCCACCGTGGCCTGCTTCTCCACGACGCGCTTGACCTTGCCCAGCTCGTCCATCAGCCCGGTCTTGGTGTGCAGCCGGCCCGCCGTGTCGATGATCACCGCGTTGACCTTGGTCTCGATGCCCTGCTTCACCGCGTCGAACGCGACGCTCGCCGGGTCGGCGCCCTCGTCCTTGCGGACGACCTGCGCCCCGACGCGCGTCCCCCACGTCTCCAGCTGGTCGGCGGCCGCGGCGCGGAAGGTGTCGGCGGCGCCGAGCAGCACCGTGTTGCCGTCTCCGACGAGGACGCGGCCGAGCTTGCCGCAGGTCGTGGTCTTGCCGGTGCCGTTGACGCCGACGACCATCAGCACGGCCGGACGGTCGCCGTGCGCCTCGGTGCGGAGCGAGCGGTCCAGGTCGGGGCCGATCTGCTTGACCAGCTCCTGCTTGAGCAGCTCCCGGACCTCCGCGACGCTGCGCGTGCCGAGCACCTGGACGCGGGTCCGCAGGTCCTCGGTGACCTGCCGGGCCACGGACGTGCCCATGTCCGCGGTGATCAGGGTGTCCTCGATCTCCTCCCAGGCGTCGGCGTCGAGCGTGTCGCGCGACAGCAGGCCGAGCAGGGTCTTGCCGAACGTGTTCTGGGAGCGGGCGAGCCGCGCCCGCAGCCGGACCAGCCGGCCCGCACCCGGCGGCGGCTTCTCGATCTCCACCGTCGGCCGCGGCGCGGGCACCTCCGTCGGCGGCGCCCGCTCGACGGTCGGGGCCTCCGCCTCGTCGACGGCGGACGCGCCACCGGTCCGTTCCGTCGGCCGCTCCACCGGCGGACGCGGACGTGTACGGCGGGGCCGCAACAGCGTGATGCCGCCGACGATCAATGCGACGGCGGCCAGCGCGGCGATGACGATCAGATATTCCATAGCGCCCCCTAGTTTCCCAGACCCGGACCAGCGCTGTGTCTACCCAGGGTCGCCGCGCCGCGCACATGATCGCGGTGGCGACCATGTGCGCTGTGACGGGGCTCAGTGCGATGGGTGGCCCGGCACGGACGCGCGTTCGGAGCTCTCCCATTCGTCGACGTTGCGGAGGAGGGCCTCCAGGTAGGTGCGCAGGTGCGTGCGGTAGACGTCGCTGTAGGTGCGCAGGTAGGCGATCTCGCGCTCCATCTCCCGGCGTTCGTCGGGCAGCAGGGACGCCGACGGGGCCGGTCCGGCGGAGCGGACGGCGGCGTCCGCGACGGCGGCGGCTCTGCGGTGGGCCTCCTCCAGCAGGTACTCCGCCCGCCCCTTGGCGTCGGCGAGGATCGCCTCTCGCTGCAGGCGGGCCTCGTGGGCCAGTTCCCGGGTGTAGCGCTCGGCGTCCGCGACGTACAGGTCGGCCGTCTGCTGCGCCTGCGACAGGATCCGGACGGCCTGGAAGTGGGCGTGCTCGGGCGCCAGCACGCCCCGGGCGCCCTTGGCCGACTGGGCGCGCAGCCGGTTCAGCTCCTCATCGACGGCGGCCTTGTCATTGAGGATCTTGACGAGCTCGCCCTCGACGTACTGCAGGAAGCTGCGGACCTGCTCCTCGTCATAACCGCGCCGTCCAAGGGCGGCCCGGGCGAACACCGCCGAGCTGAGTTCGCTCGGCGCCAGCCGTGACCGTTTGGAGACGACGGGAAGGTTAGGGGAGTTCAAGGCGCTCACCTCTGTGCGTCTGCGAAGGTTTCCAGGCGGATGCGGTCGCGTGCGACCCCGAGCCGGGTCAGCTGCTCGATGGTGTGCCCGACCATGGCGGACGGCCCGCACACGTAGGCGTCATGGCCCTCCCAGGGCCCGTGCCTGGCCACGACGTCCGAGAGATCGCCATGCTCGACTTCCCCCTCGGCCGAGTGCAGGTATGCGGAGAAGCCGTGACCACCGGGTTCGTCCGACACCGCTGAGGTCACGGTGAGCCACGGAGACCGGATGGCCAGCTTGCTCAGTTCCTCCAGGTCGTACAGGCCGTCACGGGTGCGGGCGCCGAAGAACAGGTGCACGCTCGGCGGGACGGGACGGCGGGATATCTGCTCCAGGATCGCCTTGAGCGGCGCCAGACCGGTGCTGCCCGCGACCAGCACGACGTTGCGCGGCGACTCCTCGTCCAGGACGAGCGTTCCGATAGGAGCGCCCATCCGCACCCGGTCGCCGACCTCGGTGCCGCGCACCAGGACGGGGCTGACCGGCCCCCCGTCCACGAGACGGACGTGGAAGTCGATGGTGTGGTCGGCGCGGGGCGCGTTCGCCATCGAGTAGTACCGCCAGTGCCGCAACCGGGACGGTACCTCCACCGCGACCGACTGGCCCGGCAGGTAGGGCAGCGGGCGGTCCGGCTGGATGCGGAGGACACCGATGTCGAAGCGGCGCCGTTCCACCGCGACGACCCGGCCGTTCCACCAGGCGGGACTGTCGGACGCGTTCTCGTCGGCTGCTTCCAGCATGACCTTGGCGACCAAGGTGTAGGCGGCGTTCCAGTCGCCCTCCATGTCATCGGTCCAGGCATCACCCGTGAAGTGCCGCAGCGTGGCGAGAAGGCTGGCTCCGACCTGCGGGTAGTGCTCGGCGACGATCCCGAACTTGCGGTGGTCGCGGCCGAGTTGCTGGAGGAACGGGACGAGCGCGTTCAGATCGTCGACTTGGGAGACAATGTGGCCGAGGGCGCGCAGCAGTTTGTCACGCTGGCCGCTCATCCCGATCGGGAACATGTCGCGCAGGTGCGGATTGCGCACGAAGAGGTCGGAATAGAAGAACAGGGCGACGGCGTCGCCCTCGCCGGCGACCTGGGCGAAGTTGTCCTTCAGCCGTTGGGAGTCCATGCCGGGCTAGGAGACGGAATCGGCGGCGGCATCCGTCATGACCTCGGTGACAAGGCCATAGGCGGCCGTCCAGGCACGCTCGAGGTCCTCGTTCCAGGCCGGTCCGCTGAAGTAGGCGAGTGTCGCCAGGAGGCTGGCCCCCACGAGCGGGTAGTGGTCCGCGGCGACCCCGAAGCCCCGGTGGCTTCGACCGAGTTCCTGCAGGTACGGGATCAGCGTGTCCGGGTCGTCCACCGACGCGACGATCTGCTCCAGCGCGCCGAGCAGTACCTTGTGCTGCTTGGCCATCGCCACCGGGAACATCGGCCGGAGCCGCGGCTCGCGCGCGAAGAGGTCGGCGTAAAAGTACTCGGCGACGTCCACGCCATTGGCGCCCACAATGGCGAAATTCTCTTTCAGGTCCTGGCCGTTCATGAGTATCACCTTTCAGGGTGGCTCTTCGTACCGGGCGGGGCCGCCCGGTGGGGGAAGCCGAAGAGCCACGGTGCATATGGGTATCGGACGCCCACGCACGACACAAGTTCGAGGGAGTCGCCACCAAGTCACGTTCGGTGCGGGACGACCCCACCAGCCAGGCGTAACCCGCATGAATACGCCGAACCTAGCCGGGAACGGCTCATTTATGAGAGTTTTCCCATTGTCCGAATTGTGAAGATATAGGATGTTGCAACGTTCCAAAAGATGGGTGGCAGATTGTTACGGACTGGCGTCCGCACAGTCTCCGGCCCGCGACGCGGTCAGTCGCGCAACCGCTGGCTGACGACCTGGGTGACGCCGTCGCCGCGCATGCTGACGCCGTAGAGGGCGTCGGCGCCCTCCATGGTGCGCTTCTGGTGGGTGATGACGATCAGCTGGGACGACTCGCGCAGCTCTTCGAAGACGGTGATGAGCCGCTGCGTGTTGGTGTCGTCCAGCGCGGCCTCGACCTCGTCCAGGACGTAGAACGGCGACGGGCGCGCCTTGAACACGGCGACGAGGAAGGCGATGGCGACCAGCGAGCGCTCGCCGCCGGACAGCAGCGACAGCCGCTTGACCTTCTTGCCGGGCGGGCGGGCGGCGACCTCGACGCCGGTCGTGAGGATGTCGTCGGGCTCGGTCAGCGACAGGCTGCCCTCGCCGCCGGGGAACAGCCGCGCGAAGATCCGCTCGAACTCGCGGGCGGTGTCGTCGTAGGCGGCGCCGAACACCTCCTGGACGCGGTCGTCGACCTCCTTGACGAGGCCGAGCAGCTCCCGCTGGGTCTTCTTGAGGTCCTCCAGCTGCGAGGTGAGGAACGCGTGCCGCTCCTCCAGCGCGGCGAACTCCTCCAGCGCGAGCGGGTTGACCTTGCCGAGCTGGTTGAGCTGCCGCTCGGCGACCTTGGCGCGCTTCTCCTGGACGGTCCGGTCGTACGGGACGGGCCGCGCGTCCTCGCCCTGGTCGGGGTCGGGCGGGACGAGCTGGTCGGGCCCGTACTCGGCGACCAGCGACTCGACCTCCAGGCCGAACTCCTCCAGCGCCCGCTGCTCGTACTGCTCCAGCCGGAGCCGCTGCTCGGCGCGGGCGACCTCGTTGCCGTGCACGACGTTGACGAGGCGCTCCAGGGTCGCCGACAGCTCGCGGACCTGCGTCCGGACGACCTTCAGCTCGGCCTCGCGCGCGGCCTTGGCCTGCTCGGCGGCCTCGCGGCGGCGGACGGCGGCGGCGAGGGAGTGCTCGATGCGGTCGAGGGCCGTCCGGGCGCCCCGGTGGACGGCCCTCGACCGCATCGAGCACTCCCTCGCC
>NZ_JABXFD010000113.1 GCF_013372625.1 Actinomadura sp. BRA 177 | reverse complement strand
CCCGATGCCCCGCCCGCCGGTCAGCCGGCCGAGCCATCCCCTCCGTCGCTCGGCCGCCCTGGCGAGCAGCCCGTCGAGCAGCTCGGGCGGCGGCCCGGTCACCCGTTCCAGCTGCTCCCGCTCGACCCGCCCGAGCATCGCGGGCAGGCCGGCCAGCCCGGCGAGCTCGTCCCGGCAGGCGGGGCACCGTTCCAGGTGCTCCTCCAGCCGGCTCCGCTCCCCGGGATCCAGCGCGCCGACCACGTACACGCCGAGGGACGTGCGCACGTCCGTGCAGTCGTTCATGGCGCCAACCCCCGCTCCTCCAATGCGAGTTTGAGCGCCCGCAGTGCGTAGAAGGTGCGGGACTTCACCGTGCCGGGCGGTATGCCGAGCGTCTTGGACGCCTCCGCCACCGACCGGCCCTTGTAGTAGGTCTCGACCAGGACCGCCCGGTGCGACGGGCTGAGCCCGGCCAGCGCCTCCGCGACCGTCCAGGACTCCAGGGCCCGGTCGATGTCGTCGGAACCGTCGGCCGTCATCATGACGTGCTCGTCGATGCCGGTCTCGGGCGGCCGCGCGCGCTTGGCCCGGTGCGCGTCCACGACCAGGTTCCGCGCGACCGTGAACAGCCACGGCCGCACCGGACGTCCCGCCAGCGCCTCCGGATGTTTCCAGGCGCGCAGCAGCGTCTCCTGTACGACGTCCTCGGCCTGGGTTCGGTCCCCTCCCGTCAGCCGCAGGACGTACCCGAGGACGGGACCCCCGTGCTCGCTGTACAGGGCGCGAAGCAAAGCCTCATCCGCGGTCGGACCCACACCACGTACACGTACGCCCCGGCGGGCCGGTTCACCCCGTGCCGCGCCTATTTCCGCGTCGCCTGGAGGTCGTTCAGGTGGACGTTCTCGGCCGTCGCGGCGACCCGCAGCCCGTCCGGCGTCGGCTGGATCTGGCTGATCCGCGACCCGACGGGCAGGTCGGCGACCGGGACGAGCCAGGTCAGCTGCCGCTTCACGAGCGCCAGCGGGATCTGCGCGGCGCCGTCCGACCCCACCGACACGGGGGTGATCGCGATGCCCTTCGCGGTCGGCTTGACCTCCACGACCGCGGTCCCGGAGACGGCGAAGCCGAGGATGTTGCCGGTCATCTCCACCGCGAGGTCGTCCCCCTTCGGCTTGATCGACTTCACCTCCTTCGGCGCCTCCTTCTGGATCACCGCGTACGGGATGACGGCGGACGCGGTCGCCGTGCGCGCGGTGACGTTCGCGGAGCTGCCCTTGCTGACCTCCGACAGCGGCGCCTGCACGCCCCGCATGTCGACCTTGACGCCGCTGACGGTGACGCCCTGCTCCGTCCAGTCGCCGATGCCGACCTCGATGTGCTCGTATTCGCCGCCGACCGCCTGCGTGAGGAACGGGATGCCGTGGATGGTGACGTCCGGCTGCTGCTGCAGGTTGTACTGCGCGGCCACCTGCTCGCCGATCTTGTCCTCCGCGACCCGGACGCCGATCCGGTCCGCGGCGACCAGCACCACGGCGACGAAGATCAGCAGCACCAGCAGTACTTTCCGCATGTCTCTCCTTCAGGCTGCGGCATGCGATCGCCACACCTTAGTGCGCATTCAGCCCATACCGAGTCGCACTCGGGAATGACCTTGCGCCGCCTCGCGTCACCCTCCGGCGAACGGCGGCAGCACCTCCACGACCCCGCCCTCGGGCAGCACGACCGACTCGTGCGGCCGGCTGCCGACCGGATCGCCGCTGATCAGGAACGAACTCCGCCGGACGACCCGCGCGAACTCCTCGTCCCGCTTTTCGGCCGCCGCCGCGAGCGCCTCCGCCAGCGTTTCCGCCTCGTACGGCTCCTCGTGCGTCCCCGCCGCCGCCTTGGCCGCCGCCCAGTACCGCATCGTCCCCTTGGCCATGCCCCCAGTGTGGCCCAGGCCGGTCCATGGTCGGCGCAGGCGACTCGGTTATGCTGCTGGGTGAGGGATCCGGGCGACGAGGCCATGGAGTTCATCCGTAAGGCCCTGCACGGCCACCTCGTCCTCGAGCCGCTGGCCACCGCCGTCGGGCCTGAGGATGAGCCGCCTGGGTCCTACGTCTTTTGACGGGAGACGGCACTTGAGCAGCCTGCTCTTGCTGACCAACGCGTTGGAGCCCTCCGACGAGGTCCTGCCCGCGCTCGGACTTCTGCTGCACTCCACCCGGGTCGCCCCCGCCGAGGCGTCCGCGCTCATCGACGCGCCACCGGCCGACGTCCTGCTCGTGGACGCCCGCCGCGACCTCGTCCAGGCCAAGAGCCTGTGCCGCCTGCTCCGCACCACCGGCCTGGACTGCCCTCTCCTCGCCGTCGTGACCGAAGGCGGCCTCGCCGCCCTCAGCCCGGAATGGGGCCTGGACGACGTGCTGCTGCAGACCGCCGGCCCGGCCGAGGTCGAGGCCCGCCTCCGCCTCGCCGTCGGACGCGCCGCCGCCGACGCCGACGCCGACGAGGTGCCCGGCGAGATCCGCAGCGGCGACCTCACCATCGACGAGGCCACCTACACCGCCCGGCTCCGCGGCCGCGTCCTCGACCTGACCTTCAAAGAGTTCGAGCTGCTCAAGTACCTGGCCCAGCACCCGGGCCGCGTCTTCACCCGCGCCCAGCTCCTCCAGGAGGTCTGGGGCTACGACTACTTCGGCGGCACCCGCACGGTCGACGTCCACGTCCGCCGCCTGCGCGCCAAACTGGGCGCCGAGTACGAGTCGCTGATCGGCACGGTCCGCAACGTCGGCTACCGCTTCGTCCCCGACCACCGTCCGGGTGACACCGAAGAGAAGACGCCCGCCCGCACCTGACAGGCCTTGGCGCCCCTGTCCCCCATCCGAGCTACCGGCGACTGTCCACTGCACGGTGATGATCTAGAGGCCGGCGAATCAATAGCGTTCTCGATGTGAGCAGCACGCTCACGCGAATCAATTTCGAGAGCCGATTCTTTCGCCGGAGGAAATGATGATCCGCAAGAAGACCGCCGTTATCGCGATGTGCTGCGCCGTGGCCGGGGCGGGGCTCACCGGTTGCGGCGACATCACGGACTCGGACGCGTTCCCGTTCGGGTCCGCCGCCGACTTCATCGGCGCCAAGAAGATCGAGCTCGATGGCCGGTCGGTGCACGTGTCCTGCTCGGGCGACCTGACCGAGGACGAGCCGGTCATCGTGCTGATGCCCGGACTCGGCGACGGCCTGGACAAGATGGCCGCCCTCCAGAAGACCCTGGGTGAGAAGAACCGCGTCTGCTCCTACGACCGGCTCGGCGAAGGCAAGAGCGACAAGCCGGACGCCCCGCAGAGCCTCGCCGCCACCGGCAAGATCCTCACCGGGGTGATCGACCACGTCGCCGGGGACGGCCCGGTCGTCCTCGACGGGCACTCGCTGGGCGGGATGATCGCCGCTCGCTACACCCCCGAGCACAAGGACACGGTCAAGGGCCTGGTCCTGATGGACGCCACCTCGCCCACCTCGGTCGCCGACATCACGAACGCGATCCCCGAGTCCGCGACCGGGCCGGCGGCCCAGTTGCGCACGCAGTCCCTCGGGGTGAGCAAGGGCCAGAACCCGGAGAAGCTCGTCTTCGACGACGGGAAGGTCCGTTCCGCCGGGGACATCCCCGTGGAGGTGATCCGGCACGGGAAGCAGTACCTCGCGGCCGTCCCCCAGTACGGGCCGAGCCTGGAGCGGTCGTGGACCGAGGGGCAGCGCAAGTGGCTCGCGGTGTCCAGCAAGAGCAAGCTGAGCACGGCCAAGAACAGCGAGCACTACATCTACGTCGACCAGCCCGCCGTCGCCGTCCAGGCGATCCAGCGCGTCACCGCAAAGGCCGCATGACCGCCAGTCGATCTCCTGACCGAGCCGCGCCCGCACCAGCCGACCCCGGTGCCGGGCGCGACTGGCATGCGGACCTCTACTTCCGGCCGATCACGGCTCCCGTGGCCGGATCCAGGAGAACTCGTCCAGCCTTCGGACGCCGGAAGTCGAACATGTGGGTGATGGTTCCGGCGCGGGCGTCGAAGGACGCGTCGCCGATGCGCCCGGTCGACCAGTTGTCCTCGATGAAGCGCAGGATGGACGCCTGTTCCACCGCATGGTGGTCCAAGTAGTTCACCTTCGCGTAGGGCGAGATGACCAGCATGGGGAGGCGCTGGCTGGGGCCGCAGCGGTCTTGGTAACCGCCGGACGCCTTGACCCGCCGGCAGGCGGGCTGGTCCTGGGCCGGGTCATCGGACCCATTGGTGATGCGTGGACGAGCGTGGTCATACCAGCCGTCCGAGTCGTCGTAGGCGAGGATGACCGCGGTCGACTTCCACTCGGGCGACTTCTGGATCTCGTTGACGGTGGACGCGACGAACTTCTGCTCGTCGAGCGGGTCGGAGTAGCCCGCATGGGCATCCTGGTACGAAGGTGCCTTCAAGAACGAGACCGCGGGCATGTTGTGCGCGGCCAGCGCGGCATCGAAGTCCTTCAGGTCGTATTGATGGTTGGCCTGGTCGGTGTGGCCTATCGCGGAGACCGATGACGGCGGCAGGTGCTTTTCGTTCGCCGTCGACTTGTAGTACTGGAACGGCTCGTGATGCGGGCTGTAGTCGATGACCTGGTTCTTGCCGATGTTGGCGTGCGACGTACCGCACACCTTGTATCCGTTCTTCGTCCCGGTCGGACGGAACCCGCCCTCGAACCATCCCCATGTCACGTTCTTCGCGTTGAGGAGGTCGCCTATGTTGCGGCCGGTCATCACCGCGAGGTTGTTGTCGGACGTGTGGTTGTTGTTCGAGCAGTCATCGAACGCCGGGTCCGGGTCGGTGATGACCGTCCCGATGCCTTCGGAGTTCGGGGACGCCACCACGGACGTGTCCGAGACCTTGTCATGCGTTTCGGGGTCAACCGCGTAACCACCGTGCGTCTGGCCCGAGACGAGGTCGAGGGCGCCGGGCGTGGACGGCCCGAACACCGAATCCCAGGAGTTGTCGCTCATCGCGTAGTGCTGCGCGTAGTTCCACATGGCGGTGACGGTGTTGCCGTCGAAGTAGTCCATGACCAGCCCGGGTTCACCGAAGAGGATGGGCTGGCCAGTGCACTTGTCGTGCTCGGTGTACTCGACGAACTTGTCCATGCGGCCGCCGTTGACGGCCTTCTGCTCGGCGCCGTACCCGTGGTTCTGGTCGCAGGTGAGGGCCTGGGAGTGACTCAGCCGCTTCGGGTCGTACCGGTTCGGGTTCCGGGTGAGCAGCTTCTTCGGCAGGCCGTTGACCTTCGGCGTGTGCGCGGCGGCGTGGAAGGGCGTCCCATCGGTGTTGGCCGCCTTCGGATATGTACCGAAGTAGTGGTCGAACGAGATGTTCTCCCCGTAGATGACCACGACATGCTCGATGGGGGTTCCGGGTTCGGAGGGCGCGACCCGGTCGTCCTTGGCGGACGCGCAGGCGACCGCCAACGCCCCGGTGGTCGCCACGGACACGGCCAATGCTGCGAGCTTGCGCATGTCTCCTCCTCTACTGCATGAGTAGAGCCCTGCCGAAGTGGTCCGAGGCGTCCACGACACCCGGAAGTGTGAAGAAATAGCCGCCGCCGAACGGAGATATGTAGTCGGTCAGCGGCTCGTCCAGCAGCCGCTCCTGGACGGCCTCGAACTGGCGCCGCGGGTCCTGCTGGAAACAGGTGAAGACCAGGCCCATGTCGAGGTTGCCGGCCTCGTCCACACCCCGGTCGTAGTTCCAGGCGCGGCGCAGGATGCGGCTGCCGTCGGTCTCGGGGACGCGCGGGTTCGCGCGCCGGATGTGGCTGGTCAACGGGATGACGTTGCCGACCGGGTCCAGCGCGTAGCGCGGCACGTCCCGCTCACGGCTCCCGTCGAGCGGCGCGCCGGTCTCGCGGCTGCGGCCGAACATGCGCTCCTGCTCGGCGAGGCCGACCCTGTCCCAGAACTCCACGAGCATCCGGATGAGCCGGACGACCTGGTACGTACCGCCCGCCGTCCAGCCGGGTTCGGAACCGTCCCGCGCGGCCCAGACGAGCCGGTCCATGTCGACGCCGCGCGACACGTCGGGGTTGGCGATGCCGTCCTTAAAACCCATCAGGTTGCGGGGCGTACCGGACGGCCGTGGCCCGCTCCTGAACCCGCTCACCCGCCACCGGACCTGCATCGCGCCACGCGTATGCCGGCAAACGTCGCGCAACGCATGCAGGACGGTGTCCTCATCACGCGCAGCCAACTGCAACAGCAGGTCGCCGTGGCACCAGGCGGTGTCGAGGTCGTCATTTGGGAAGGTCCGCATCGAGGTCAGGCGCCGGGGACGCCGCGACGCCAGGCCGAACCGGTCATCGAACAGGGACGCACCAACACCGACGGTCACCGCGAGACCGCCCCCAGGCACGTCCGGCCCGAGAATCCCGGAATCGGGCGACGGCCCGGTGACACCCACCTGCGCCGGGGTCCCGCCGCTGGTCAGAGCCCGTCCGCGCACGGTCAGCGCCCGGAACAGATCGACCAGCTCGGCACGCCGCTCGGCGATCACATCGAACGCGACAACGACCGCCCGCGCCTGCGGCTCGTCCAAGATCCCGGCCTGATGAACGCCATGAAACGCCGTCGCCGGCACCGCCGCCCCTTATACCCATCCGACGCCGCCGACGGACCGGGTGACCCAAGCTCCCGCCGACCCCACACCACCCACAAACAAAAAACAACTAACACCACAGCGAGCCCCACAC
>NZ_JABXFD010000398.1 GCF_013372625.1 Actinomadura sp. BRA 177 | reverse complement strand
TGTGTGCGGTATGCGCGTGGTGTCTGCGAAAGGAGTACGAAAGAGTTTTTGTTGTGTCAAGCAGAGGACGGCATACGAGACAGGAGGCCGTCTCGGGGGCGCGGAGATGTGTATAAGGGCCAGCGCAGGAGCGGTGAAGGGTTGGGACTGGGTGCGTGCTCGGACGCAAATGGTCGCGCGAGCTCGCGCGCGGCTCGTGCGTCCATGCGGTGAGGTCGTCCGGCCATTGGTGTGGAGGGGTGCTCCGTTTGACCGGGCAGCCGGGGAGCCCGTAACGTGCTGAGGTCGAGTCGCATCGACGGAGATGCCGCGTGCCCGCCGGCAGCCCCTCCAGGCGAGTCCGGGTGGGCCCCCGCTGCGGGGGACCGGACGCGGCCCTCGACGCGACCTATCGAGCCTTTCGGAACCGACCGCAGCACTGGAGCCTCAAGTGAGCAAGCGTACTTTCCAGCCGAACAACCGTCGTCGCCACAAGAAGCACGGCTTCCGGCTGCGGATGCGCACGCGCGCCGGCCGCGCGATCCTGTCCGGCCGGCGCGGCAAGGGCCGCGCCCGCGTCGCGGTCTGAGCCACCCTGCACTGTGCTGCCGTCCGGCAACCGGATGCGGCGGCGGGACGACTTCACGTTGGCCGTCCGGCGCGGTCGCCGCGCCGGACGGCCGACTGTCGTGGTTCATCTGCTCCGCCCGGACGACGCACCGGCGGCGGACGTCCCGCCGCTGGTCGGGTTCATCGTGGCGCGCACCGTCGGCAACGCCGTCGTCCGGAACACGGCGCGGCGCCGGCTCCGCCACCTGATGCGCCCGCACCTCGACCGGCTCCCAGCGGGTAGCCTGCTCGTAGTGCGCGCCAACCCCCGCGCGGGTGAGGCGCGTCCAGACGAACTGGCCGCGGATCTGGAGTCGGCACTCGACCGGCTGCTGCGGCCCGCGTCCAAGGGGCGAAGATGAGGAGTCGGCAGGGGACCGCGTCCCCCGCACAGCACGAGACGGGCCGGCGTCCCGGTCCCGTCGCGACCGTGCTGATCCTTCTCATCCGCGCCTACCGCCGCTTCTTGAGTCCCCTGCTCGGGCAGCAGTGCCGTTTCCACCCGACCTGCAGTGCGTACGGCCTGGAGGCGCTCCAGGTGCACGGGGCGCTGCGCGGCACGTGGCTGACGGCCCGCCGGATCGCGCGGTGCCACCCCTTCAATCCGGGGGGTTACGACCCGGTGCCGCCGAAGAAGACGTCCGGAAAGCCCCCTTCCGGGGAATCCGGGGAGTCCGCTGGTTCGTTCTCAGAGGGACCGTCCGTCTTCTCCGGGGATTCCGAGGGGACGACCCCTCCCCAGCGATCCGCGGCGGCCTCCTCGAACTCCGGCCGCGAGGAGAGCGGCCACGCCCTAGCAGAGCCCAAGGAGCTGCCCGGTGCTTGATTGGTTGTACGAGATCGTCTCTCAGCTCATCGTGTGGATTCACACGGGGCTCAGTACGGTCGTCCCCAAGGACAGCGGATGGGCGTGGGGCGGTTCGATCATCCTGCTGACCGTCCTGCTGCGGCTCATCCTCGTCCCCCTCTTCGTGAAGCAGATCCACGCTTCGCGGAAGATGCAGGAACTGAACCCCAAGGTCCAGGCGCTGCGCAAGAAGTACAAGAACGACAAGCAGCGCATGAACCAGGAGGTCATGAAGCTCTACCAGGAGAACGGCGCCAACCCGCTGTCGGGCTGCCTGCCGCTCCTGGTGCAGATGCCGATCTTCATCGGGCTGTTCCAGACGCTGAAGCGGATCTCGGACGCCAAGCCGGGGCAGAGCGTCTTCGCCGTCTCGTCCGACCTGGTGGCGAGCGCGCAGAACGCCAACATCTTCGGTGCGCACATCCCCGACACGTTCCTGAACGCGTGGGGCGCCGACCCGAAGAGCTGGACGGCGATCGTCGTCACCGGCATCGCCGTGGTGATCAGCTCCGTCACGACGTTCTTCACCGTCCGGGCCAGCATGAAGCGGCAGCCCGTCACCGACGACGCCAACCCGATGATGCAGGCGCAGAAGATGATGGTGTTCTTCGCGCCGCTGTTCGGCCTGTTCGGTCTCGGCTTCCCGCTGGGCGTCCTCATGTACTGGGTCACGTCCAACAGCTGGACGCTGGCGCAGCAGCACTACATCTACAAGAAGTACCCGCCGCCCGGCACCAACGGCGAGGCCACGACGACCACCACCGCGAAGGCCGGCACCAAGGCGGGCGGTGCGAAGGCGGCCGGCACGAAGACGGGTGGTACGAAGGCGGGCGGTGCGAAGACGGCGGGCGCCAAGGCCGCCGCGTCGAAGAACGGGCAGAGCCCGTCCGGCGCCAAGGCGAAGACGAGGCTGAAGAAGGAGCCGGAGCCGGCGCCCGAACCTGAGGAAACGCCGAAGACCGTGCGGAACCAGCCGACCCGCAAGCCGCGCAGCAAGCGCAGCGGTACCCAGAAGCGCTAGTTTGATCCCCGAGCACGTGCCGGATAAGGAGACCCCGTTGAGCCAGACCGACACCACTGAGGTCGACGTCCAGGCGCTCGAGCAGGAAGGCGAGATCGCCGCCGACTACATCGAGGGCCTGCTGGACATCGGTGACTACGACGGTGACATCGACATGGACGTCGAAGGCGAGCGCGCGATGGTCGCCGTCGTCGGTGCCTCACTGGACGAGCTGGTCGGCAAGCGCGGCGAGGTCCTGGAGGCGCTGCAGGAGCTGACCCGGCTGGCCGTCCACCGCCAGACGGGCAACCGCACCCGCCTCATGCTCGACGTCGGCGGCTACCGGGAGCGCCGGCGCGCCGAGCTCACCAAGCTGGGCACGGACGTCGCGGACGAGGTCCAGCAGGCCGGCGAGTCGAAGCCGCTCGCCCCGATGACGCCGTTCGAGCGCAAGATCGTCCACGACGCGGTGGCGGCCGCCGGCCTGCGCAGTGAGTCCGAGGGCGAGGAGCCCGACCGCTACGTCGTCGTCTACCCCGCTTGACCGTCCGATCCGGGCGACCGGATCACCTTTCTTCCCGACCGGCCCCGCTGCCCACCCGGCAGCGGGGCCGGTCGCCTTTCTGCCTCGGCGGACGCGGGAGGGCCCCGCGCCCTGGCCGGCGCGGGGCCCCTGGAGCTCGGTGTGCACCGCCGCCCAAGCACACCGAGCGGGTACCCGAGTCCGTGTTATCGGCGAGCGGTGCGCCGCCACCTGCGGCGCGGCGGGATGCGGTCACCGGAGTCCACGACGGACGGCCGGTTCTCCTCCGCCGGGTCCTGGGCGTGCGCGGGATCCTGGGCGAACGCCGGGTCCTGCGCGACGTGGCCGTGCGTCACGCCCTCGTCCGCCGGGTGTTCGATCACCCGTTCGACTCGCTCGGCCGGACGTCCGATGGGGGCGGGGTCCTCGATGATGTGCTCTTCGCGGACGACGGTTCCGGGCTCGTCCCCGTAGGCGGGGTCGGCGCCGACGACTCGGCCGGCCTGGCGCCGCGGCCGCGTGTACTTGTAGGTGAAGGCCATGCTGGCCAGCCCCACCAGAATCAGGATCCAGCCGACCAGGTGGATGTCGATGCCACTGAGGTCGACGCGCAGGGCGAACGCGAGGATCGCGCCCACGGCGATGAATGCGAGACTGACTCCGATTCCCATGTGTCGGAGCTCCTTCCGGGGGGACGGTCGGGCGACACAGCACCCCTACCCGGCGGGTCTCGAATATGCCGTGGGGTCATGTGGTTCTTGCCATAACGCAAGGGTCCGTCCGCCCCGACGCCCGGACTTATCCACAGGGACGTTTCGCGGGTACGCGGCCGCCCCGTCATGTGGAACGATTCGTCTGGTGGGGATTGCACGTGAGGTATTCGATGAGGCGCTGCCGGTCGCGGAGCGGTATGCGGCGTTCCTCGGGGACGCCGGGGTCGAGCGCGGGCTCATCGGGCCGCGCGAGGTCGACCGGCTCTGGGAACGCCACCTGATCAACTGCGCGGTGGTGTCCGAGGCCGTCCCGGCGGGCGCGCAGGTCGTCGACATCGGCTCGGGCGCGGGGCTTCCCGGCATCGTCCTCGCGATCGTCCGGCCCGACCTGCGGATCACCCTGCTCGAGCCGCTGCTGCGCCGCACCACCTTCTTGGACGAGTGCGTCCAGATGCTCGGCCTGGAGAACGTCGAGGTGCGCCGGGCCCGGGCCGAGGAGGTGACGAAGGAGTTCTCGGTGGACGTGGCCACCGCGCGAGCGGTCGCGCCTCTCGAACGCCTCGCGAAGTGGGCCCTTCCGCTGCTGCGTCCGGGCGGCGAACTCCTCGCGCTCAAGGGCGAACGGGCCCAGGCCGAACTGGACGAGGCGGAGCCCGTCCTGAAGCGGCTCGGGGCGCGCTCGACGGAACTGCTGCAAGTTGGGCGCGGTATGGTCGACCCGCCGACAACACTCGTCCGTGTGGTCGCCGGCCGAGGTGAGGTTGTCGGGCGACGACAGCGCGCCCCCCGGCGTGCCAAAGGGTCGAGGAAGAGGTCTTCATGAGCACGGGACCAGGACTGGGCCGGCCTGACCGCGCCGACGAATCCCCCGACGAGCAGCCGTCCGGCCTGGGCGGATCCGGAGCGGACGAGGGCGCGCAGGCGCCGTCCGCCGGTGGGACGCAGGGAGTCCCAGGCCCGGGGACCACGCCCTCCGGGCACGCGATGTGGAGTAACACGACGTCCGGTACCGCGGAGAACGTCGGATACGTTCCGACGAACGCCGGCGCGCATCCGCCGGGGCCGCGCAAGGGACCGAATCAGGGGGAGTCAGAACTCGTGCGCGAGGCGCTCAAGGACGCCAAGGTTTCACGTGAAACAGCGGTCAACGCACTCAAGGCCATGTCGGGCCGCAGGGAACGGGAGTGGCCGCGGCCGGACAGATGCCGCGTCATCACCATCGCCAACCAGAAGGGCGGCGTGGGCAAGACCACCAGTTCGGTGAATCTCGCCGCGTCCCTCGCCATGCACGGCGCGCAGGTGCTCGTGGTCGACCTCGACCCGCAGGGGAACGCGTCCACCGCGCTCGGCGTCGAGCACCATGCGGAAGTCCCGTCGATCTACGACGTGCTGATCGAGGACATGGCGCTCGCGGACATCGTCGTCAAAGCGCCGGAGATCCCCAACCTGTACTGCGCGCCCGCGACACTCAACCTCGCGGGCGCCGAGATCGAACTCGTCTCCAAAGTGGCCCGTGAGTCACGGCTTCGGCGGGCGCTCGATGCCTACGAGACCGAAAAGTTCGACTATGTGCTGATCGACTGCCCGCCGTCCTTGGGCTTGCTCACCGTGAACGCGCTCGTCGGCGGGGACGAGCTGCTGATCCCGATCCAGTGCGAGTACTACGCGCTGGAGGGGCTCGGGCAGCTGATCCGCACCGTCGACCTCGTCAAGGCGCACCTCAACCAGAAACTGAAGGTGTCCACCATCCTGCTCACGATGTACGACGCCCGGACGCGGCTCGCCGCGCAGGTGGCCGAGGACGTCCGGAACCACTTCGGCAACGTCGTCCTCAACACGGTGATCCCCCGCAGCGTGCGGGTGTCGGAGGCCCCGAGCTACGGGCAGTCCGTCATGACCTACGACCCCGGTTCGAGCGGCGCGCTCGCCTACAGTGAAGCGGCCTCGGAGATGGCCCACGGAGGAGCTGTCCAGTGAGCCAGCAGCGACGCGGTCTGGGCAAGGGGCTCGGCGCCCTCATTCCCACCGCTCCGCCCCCGCCGACGGCGGACGAACCCGGCAGTGCGGGAGAGCCGGGATTCCCGGGCGGTGCCGTCCCGAACGGCGCCGCCGCCCCCGGACCGGCTCTCGAACCGGTCGCCGGCGCCCATTTCGCGGAGCTGCCGGTCGGGTCCATCACGGTCAACCCTCGCCAGCCGCGTGAGCATTTTGACGAGCAGGCGCTGCAGGAGCTCGCCGAGTCGATCGGCATCGTCGGCCTGCTGCAGCCGATCGTGGTCCGCAAGTCCGATTCGGACTCGCACGACTACGAGCTGATCATGGGCGAACGCCGGTGGCGGGCGTCCCGGATGGCCGGGCTGGACGTCATTCCGGCGATCGTCCGCGACACCGGTGACAACGACCTGCTCCGTGACGCGCTCATGGAGAACCTCCACCGCCAGCAGCTCAACCCGCTGGAGGAGGCCGCCGCGTACCAGCAGCTGCTGCAGGACTTCGGCGCCACCCACGAGCAGCTCGCCGGACGCATCGGGCGGTCGCGTCCGCACATCACCAACACGCTCCGGCTGCTGAACCTGCCGCCTGCCGTCCAGCGCCGGGTGGCCGCCGGCGTCCTGTCCGCCGGCCACGCCCGCGCCCTGCTCTCCCTCGACAGCATCGAGGCTCAGGAGCACCTGGCCCAGCGGATCGTCCAGGAGGGCCTCTCCGTCCGCGCCCTGGAGGAGATGATCGCCCTCCGCGAGGTCGAGGACGAGCCGAAGGCCCCGCGCCAGGGCCGCCGGAAGAAGCCGGTCGCCCCCGGCCTGAAGGAGTTGGCCGACCGCCTCTCCGACCGCTACGAGACCAAGGTCCGCGTGGACATGGGCCGCAACAAGGGCAAGATCGTGGTCGAGTTCGCCACCCTCGAAGACCTGGACCGCATCATCAAGTCAATGGCCCCCGACGACGGCACAGACAACGCCTAACACCGCCCGCGCCCCGGAAGCCACCCGCCTCCGGGGCGCGGGCGGTGTTAGGCGTTGTCTGTGCCGTCGTCGGGGGCCATTGACTTGATGA
>NZ_JABXFD010000304.1 GCF_013372625.1 Actinomadura sp. BRA 177 | reverse complement strand
TTTGTTGATGCTGTGTGGTCCAGTGAGTGTTCCACTGTCGGTTTCGGCGGCAGCGTCGAATGTGTATAAGGAGCGGGGGGGGTGGGGGCGCGGCGGCCGGAGGCCTCCGCCGAACGGGCCGGCAAGCACGGCGCGCCCTCGTTCGGGCGGTTCGAGGAGCGTTCGACGCCTGCGAGGCGGTGGCGTTCTCCGTCCCGCCGGACGTCCAGGCCGACCTCGCCGCCAGGGCCGCCCGCGCCGGCAAGGCCGTCCTGCTGGAGAAGCCCCTCGCCATGGACCTGGACGGCGCCCGCCGGGTGGCCGGCGCGATCGCCGAGGCGGGCGTCGTCTCGCAGATGGTCTTCACGCTGCGCTACTCGCGGGCCGCCCGCGACTTCCTCGGCCGCGTCGCCGACCTGGACCCGTTCGGCGGCTACGGCTCGTTCATCTCCTCGGTGCTGAGCGGCGGCCCGTTCGCCACCCCGTGGCGGCTGGAGAAGGGCGCGCTGCTCGACCTCGGCCCGCACATCGTCGACCTGCTGGACGCCTCGCTCGGCCGCGTCGTGGGCGTCCGCGCCCAGGGCGACCCGCTGGGCTGGCTCGGGCTGACCCTCGAACACGAGGGCGGCGCGGTCAGCCAGGCGTCCGTCTCGATGGCGGGCACGGGCGAGCTGCCCCCCGCCCGCGTCGAGGTCTACGGGCGCAAGGGGCACGCGGTGCTCGACTGGTCGCAGCTCGGCGACGACGCGTTCGCGACGATGGTCGCCGAATTCGCCGCGGCGGTCCGCGGCGGGCAGGCGCCGCAACTGGACGCCGCGCACGGCCTGCGCATCCAGGAGGTACTCGCCGCGGCAGATGCGCAGCTCACCGAGTGAGCGCTGGCATGCTGGAGCCATGACACGGACGATCAATGAGATCCTCGCCGACGCGCGCGGCAGGCTGGAGCGGCTCGACCCCGACAAGGCCCACGCGGAGACCCGCGAGGGCGCGCTCCTGGTCGACATCCGCCCCGCCGCGCAGCGGGCCGGCGAGGGCGAGGTGCCCGGCGCGCTGATCGTGGAGCGCAACGTCCTGGAATGGCGCCTCGACCCGGCCTCCGACGCCCGGCTGCCCGAGGCCACCGGCCACGACCTGCGCGTCATCGTGCTGTGCTCGGAGGGCTACACCTCCAGCCTCGCCGCCGCGTCCCTGCACGACCTCGGGCTGACCCGCGCGACCGACGTCGTGGGCGGCTTCCAGGCGTGGCGGGCCATGGGCCTGCCCACCACCGGCGGCGCGGGCGGCTGAGGCCCGCGCGCACAATTCACCTGTTTCGGCGGTCGATATCGCGTTCGCCTTAGTAATCGGTATCGCATTTTTAGCGGAGTCCGATAAAATGCGGTTCGCTTTTTGATTGGGCCTTGATTTCCGCGATCACTCGGGTAGAAAAAATGAAACCCTCTCCCGAGGAGGAAACCCCGTGAAGGCTCCCATCAGCAAGGCGGCCGCCCCGCTGGCCGCCGCGGCCGCGGTCCTCGCCATGACCGCCACCGGCGCGTCCGCCGCCACCACCACCCTCCACCAGGAGACCGCCACCGGAGCGCCCTACTCCGGCAACTGGCAGGTCTCCACCGTCGGCACCCTCGACTTCTCCGTCGACTACCTGGGCGCGAAGGTGACCGGGTCCTGCGACAGCGCGACCCTGCAGGGCACGGTCGTGTCCACCGGCGCCGGCGAGCTCACCGCCGCGTCCATCGGCGCCTGCCGGACGTCCAACGGGCTCAGCTCGCCCGCGACCGACCTCGACCTCGGCGACGTCACCGACCGCGGCGGCAGCGTCGCCTACGACCCCGTCGCCGGCGGCCGCGACGGCGTCCTGGCCATCAACGGCGGCCTGCGCTTCAAGATGGAAGGCAAGATCTTCGGCATCACCGTCACCTGCTACTACGGCTTCCAGACCGGCGACACCCCCGGCCTGCGGTTCGACGTCTACAACCGGGACAACCCGAACCGCCCGCTCCCGGACCAGGACGACGCGCAGGGCAGGGCCGACGACATCACGCTCGTCCGGCAGTCGGGCAGCAGCTTCCTCTGCCCGTCCAACGGCACCGGCAGCGGCGCCGCGATCGCCCGCGGCGAGAGCGAGCCCGGCTCCGGCGTCTTCGACCGCAAGCTCTACCTGACCGCCTAGCGCGGAGCGGCGGCCGGTCCCCGAGGCCGGTGCAAGGGAGTGATCATCCACCTCGGGGCCCGGCCGCCCTCATCTGCCCTCGCGGTGCTGGGTCGCCGTGTCGGAACGACCGGGGGCGTACGGCCGGAATCCTTTGGACGAACGCGAGGAATTCGAGCCTAACTCCGCTGGTCAGCACTGTGAAATGACAGCGTGCTTACAGTTGTTTCCCACCGGTGTCCGAACCCCGCCGTGGCAAATTCACCCGCGCCCGACGAAGCCGCGAAGCAGTTCGATTCCACGCCCGGGCGCCTCCCGGAAGACACCATGCCGACCCCGGGAAGAACGTGCAGTTCGCTGTGGCGGCGAGCCGCCGCGCCGCCGAAGCGGTCGCAACCGGATCGCCCTCGCCCTCGCCGTTCACGATCAGGACGGGACGCGAGACACGATCCAGGCGGGGCCAGGGACCGAACCGGGCCGCGAGCGTGTCCCGGAAGCGTTCGAGCACGTCGCGGTTCGTACGGATCGCCGCCGGGCCGCCGCAAGTACAACGGCAGGCAGACGCGCTCCCAGTCGTCCTGGACGTCCTCCCCGTCCCAGTACCGGCGCGCGATGTCGCGGGCCTCCGGACCCCCGAGCTGGGGCATGACGCTGTCGAGCACCACCCCGAGGATGCGGTCCGGACGGCGGTGCGCCACTGTCAGCGCCATTTGGACGTGCCGACGAGCACCGGATTCCCGATGCAGAAATCGACGACGTCGTCCGCCCAGCGCTCCGACGTCCACAACCCGTGATCGCTGGCGTCCGACCGCCCGCCGCCGCGCGACCACCTGCGCGAACTCGGCGGCCCGTCCCAGCACCGGCTTGGACAGCGAATGGTCGACGCCCGGCCCGCCGTGCAGCGCCACGAGGACAGGCCGCTCGACCATGGCCAGCCCGTCCGGGACGAGCCCGCCCCCCTCGACGTTCACGTCACCGATGTTGATGCGCATCGGATTGATTCTGCCCCCTGCGGAACAATGAGGGACGTGAGAGCGGTGGCCATTTCCGACACGCACGCGCCCCGGCGCTGGAAGTCCGTCCCGCCGCGGGTGGCCGAGCACCTGTGCGGCGCGGACGTGATCCTGCACGCGGGCGACGTGTGCACGGCCTCCGTCCTGGACGAACTGGCCGAGTACGCGCCGGTCCACGCCGTCCTCGGCAACAACGACGGCCCGGACGTCGCCGCGTGGGGCGCCCCGGAACGCCTGGAACTCGACCTGGACGGCCTCGCCGTCGCAATGGTCCACGACAGCGGCCAGGCCCGCGGCCGCACCGCCCGCATGCGCCGCTGGTTCCCGACGGCCGACCTGGTCATCTTCGGCCACTCGCACATCCCGCTGGACGAGACGGCCGACGGCATCCGCATCTTCAACCCCGGTTCCCCCACCGACCGCCGCCGCCAGCCCCACGGCACCCTAGGCCTCCTAGACATCCACGAAGGCCGCCTCACCGAAGCAAAAATCATCCCCGTCACCTAAGCAGTCCCGCTCTTCAACCCCGCGCACCGCTTCGGTATCCGACGACGTCACCACGTGGCCTCACAACGCACACGCGGACAACGCCGCCCACGTCCGTCTTGGACGGTGAGCTCGGCGCCCGACTAACCACTCCATCCACGAAGCGGGACGATCGTCTCGACGGTCGTGGGGGCGGCATGGAATCGTCCTCTTGAGCTGATCGCCACGATGGAGGGGGAGCCGGGATGACCGACCGCGTCACCTTGAACGTCCACGAAGGGGTCGCCGATGTGCGGCTCAACCGTCCGGACAAGCTGAACGCCCTCGACATGGCCACGTTCGACGCGCTCGCCGAGACGGGGGAGGCGCTCGCCGCCGACCCGTCCGTCCGTGCCGTGGTCCTGTCGGGTGAGGGACGGGCGTTCTGCGCCGGGCTCGACTTCTCCGGCTTCGCCGCCATGGCCGGTGACGGTGTGCGCACCGGCGACGGCGAGCGGACGAAGCGGCTGCTGAACGACATCACGGACCGCGAGCCGGGGCGCATCACCAACCTCGGCCAGCAGGCCGTGCACGTCTGGCGGGAACTGCCGCAGCCGGTCGTCGCCGCGGTCCACGGGCACGCCCTCGGCGGCGGGCTGCAGATCGCGCTCGGCGCCGACATCCGGATCGTCGCGCCCGACGCGAAGCTGTCCGTGCTGGAGATCCGGTGGGGCCTCGTCCCGGACATGACCGGAACCGCCGCGCTGATCCGCCTCGTCGGCGAGGACGTCGCGAAGGAGCTCACGTTCACCGGCCGCATGCTCTCCGGGGAGGACGCCGTCCGGATCGGCCTCGCCACCCGCACCGCCGACGACCCGCGCGCGGCGGCGACCGACCTGGCCCGCGAGATCGCCGGCAACAGCCCCGACGCCGTGCGCGGCGCCAAGCGGCTGCTGAACCGTGCGGCGGATCACGACCTGGCCGCCCAGTATCTCGAGGAGTCCCGGGAGCTCGGCGCGCTGCGCGGCAGCCGCAACCAGGTGGAGGCCGTCCGTGCCTACTTCGAGAAGCGCCCGCCCACCTTCACCGACCCGACCTGACGCAGGGCGCGGCGGCGGCCGACCTGGCCCGTGAGATCGCTGGCAACAGCCCCGATGCCGTGCGCGGCGCTAAGCGGCTGTTGAACCGTGCGCCGACCATGATCTGGCCGGCCAGTACCTTGAAGAGTCCCGGGAGCTCGGCGCGCTGCGCGGCAGCCGCAACCAGGTGGAGGCCGTCCGTGCCTACTTCGAAAAGCGCCCGCCCTCCTTCACCGACCCAACCTGACGCAGGGCGCGGCGGCGCGGTCTCCGGGTGGCGTCCCTATGAGCGGTACACCGAACGCCACCCGGGCCCGGTGACAACACCCTGGATCATGTCTGCGGCAGGAGTAGGCGAGTCATGCCGCGAGCCGAGCGACCTGGCTCCCCGCCATTGTGATAGTCGAACTGGGGCCGGGATGGGCTGCTACCAGGCCCGATGTCGACGTTCAGGAGAGCGCCCCGATCGACACCGGCCGGTTCCTGCAGCCCCGGATCGAACCGGAGATCGCGTTCCGGCATGCCACGAAACGGCCGGCCGGCGGCTCGTCAGGGTTTGCCGGCGCTGGCGTCGCCCAACGGACGTCCACGACGGGCGGGAAGGCATGCCCGCAGCTGCGGCGCGCCCGAGCCTGGAAGGACTCGCGGCGGGCCGTGTTCACCCGTTGGCTCGATCAGCAGCTTGTACGTCGTTCGGAGCTAGACCCAGAAGGAGGCGATCTTCGGGGCGGCGGCCCTGCCCTGTGCGAGGCCCGCGTTCGCCGACGGGGTGCGGGTGGACGGGTCCAGCGGGTCGGTGCCGAACGCCGCCCGCGACGTCTCGTCCGGGACGATCACTTCGACGCGTCCGCCCTCGCCCTCGACGGTCGCGACGTCCGCCGGCAAGGTCGGGTCGTCCATCGGCGCGATCAGCAGCACACGCTCGTGCCCCGCCGCGAGATCGAGGTTGTTCACCGAGCGGACTCCGCCGTCCACGTAACGGACGCCGCCGATCGTGACCGGCGGCCAGATCATCGGGACGGCGCAGCTCGCCGCGACGGCGTCCACCAGTGGAACGCCCGACGTGCGGTCGAACACGCGGAGATCACCGGTCAGCGCGTTCACCGCCGTCACCCGCAGATCCCTGGACGGCCACTCGTGCACCGGCAGCCGCGCCTCGATCACGGCCCGCCGCTCGGCCTCGCCGACCGTGTCGGCGGCCAGCGCCCGAGCCCCCAGACCCCGGCGGATCGCTGCCGGGTCGTCGTTCTCCTCCGCGAGCCGCATCCAGATCTCACCGAACTCGGCGACCGTCACGCCCCCCGACGGCACCAGCTCGCGGTTCTGCAGTGCCGGGTCGGCCTGGCGCTCGAACAACTCCCCGATGGACAGGCCGCTGCCTACCTGCGCCGCCACCGCCGATCCCGCCGACGTGCCGAGCAGCAGCCCGGCGCCGGTGACGTCCGTCCCCTCGCCGGCGAGGCCCGCGAGCACGCCCGTCAGCCAGGCGATCCCCGCGACACCGCCACCCCCGAGCACGAGCGCGCGTCCGTTCCCAGTCATGATCCGTCCTCCCGTCGTAGCGGTTAGAGCGTAGGACCCACCAAGATCCATTCCCGGCTCCGCCCGGCTCTGGCCACTCGTCCCGGCTGGGGAAGAGGGGCAGCGCCGCGCGTGCTGCTGGACCCGCGGTGGGCGGAATACTCGTGGCGCAGTGCCCGTTGGAGGACGTGGCGGGGCGAGGTCCGGGACACGGTCGAGGAGTCCGGAGCGTCGATTTGACGCGGGTGCTCGGACCACGTAAGTTAACCGCTCGTCCCCCTTACGGATGCAGGACGCCCGCATGGCGGCGGCCGGCCGGACAACGGGGAACCCACCTACGAACCAGCCGATGCGGCTTCGTCGCGTCTGCTGTGCCGTGCGGTGGCATCGGAAAGGTTCGGTTTTGACAATCGGGCAGGATCTGATGAAATAGCTCCACCGCTCCGAAGGTGCCGCGCAAGCGGCATTGGACGGGCGTTATCGGAGAAAGCCGAAATTGACAGGCCGGCCGGATCCGATAAAGT
>NZ_JABXFD010000395.1 GCF_013372625.1 Actinomadura sp. BRA 177 | reverse complement strand
TCGAGACAGCGGGCGGGCCCGCCGCCTCCTCGACCTGGTCGACCTGCGCCAGATCGGCGGCGACGACGCGGACCTGCCCGGCGGCGGCCCGCCCGTCCGCCTGGTGGTGATCCTCGACGCGGGCGCCGCGCTCGACGGCGAGGACGCGCACCGGCTCCTGCGCCTGGTCGAGGACGGCCCGACCGCCGGCGTCCCCGTCCTCCTGGTGGAGACCGACACACCGGCCGCCGAATCCGTCCGCACGGTCCGCCTCCGGCAGTCCTGCAACAACCTCCCGTCCAGCGCGGACGCCATCGCCGACTCCTGGGTCGGCACCGACTGGACGCTCACCCCCGACGTCCTCCCGGACGCCGCCGGCGGGCAAGCCCCCGCCCTCCTGACCCACGTCCTGTCCCTCCACGCCCGCACCCTGGCCTCCTACGACTGAAGCGTTGCCATGGCTTGACCGCCCGATGACGAAAGGGCGCATTGGGCATCGCCGTACCCTGCGTAGCGTGACGGCATGGCGAACGCCGTCTCACGACAGCAGGTCATCGATGTGGCGACCCGGCTGTTCAGCGAACTCGGCTACGACGGAACATCCCTGCGGCTCCTGGCGGACGCGATGGGGGTCGACCCCGGTGCGATCATCGAGATCGCGGGGGACAAACGGGAGCTCTACCTGGAGGTGATGAGCCGTGCCTTCGAATCCGAACGCACCATGCTCGAACGCGCCGTCTCCCAGACGGAACCCGGCCGGACCGCCGTCCACCAGATAGTCGACGCCTACCTGGACTTCCACCTGGCACACCCGCACAACCGCTCCCTGTGGGCGCACCGCTGGGTGGACGACGCCGCCGACATCTCCGAACTGGAGGACCGCTACGCCCGCCCGCTCCTGACGCTGGCCGCCCACAAGATCCGCGACGTGGTCCCCTCCGACGTCGACCCCTACTACCTCCTCGGCACCATGGTCTGGTGCGTCCACGGCTTCCTCGGCTCAGGCGTCCTGGAACGCACCCAGGGAATGCGCAGAGCCGACAACCCCGAGGCCGTAGCCTCCTTCCGCCACCACCTGCACGTCCTCATGGACAAACTTCTGGCCCCCGCCCCCTCGACCGCTCGCTGACCGACGCGGTGGCTGGTGGCCCCGGCCTACACCGGCTCGGCGGTGGGACCGCCGGGCCGGGGTGCGTCAGCGCCCGAGGGCGATGGGGAGGGAGAGCGGGCCGATGGTGAAGAAGGACGGGGAGTAGGGGACGTCGTCGGGGTCGATGGCGAGGGCCAGGTCCGGCAGCCGCCGGTACAGCGTGGCGAGCGCCAGCCGTCCCTCCAGGCGGGCCAGTGACGCGCCGATGCAGTAGCGGGGGCCGTGGCCGAAGCTGAGGCGCGTGTTCTGAACCCGCGTGATGTCGAACTGGTCGGCGGTTTCGCCGTGCTCGGCCGGGTCGATGCCGCTCACCTGGTAGACGACGCCGACCGCCTGGCCCTTGGGGATGTCGACGCCGGCGATCGTCACGTCCTCCGCGGTGAAGCGCCAGCTGGTCATCATCACCGAGTGGCGGTAGCGCAGGGTCTCGGCGACCACGTCGTCCCAGCGGTCCTCGGCCTTCGCCAGCGCGAGCTGGTCGGGGTTCTGGGCCAGCGCCAGGACGGCGTGGCCGAGCATGTGGACGGTGGTCTCGTGGCCGGCGACGAGCATCAGCCACAGCACGCCGACCAGCTCTTCGGTGGTGAGCCTGTCCCCTTCGTCCTGCGCCAGCACCAGGCCGGAGGTGAGGTCGTCGCCGGGGGTCTGCCGTTTGCGATCCACCAGTTCGTGCAGGTATGCCTGGAGGGCCTTCTGCGTCGCGAACGCCTCCTCCGGAGGTGTCGTGTGCGCCAGCAGGGCGGCGGTCCAGTTGCGCATCTGGGTCCGGTCCGAGGCGGGCACGCCGAACAGTTCGCAGATCACCCACATCGGCAGCGCCTCGGTGAAGGCGGGGACCAGGTCGACGCCGTCGCCGGCCGCTATCACGTTGTCGAGCAGGTCGTCCACGATCTGCTGGACGCGCGGCTCCAGCGCCTCGATCCGCGCGGGCGTGAAGGCCTTCCCGACCAGGCCGCGCAGCCGCCTGTGGTCGTCGCCGTCCTTGGTGGACAGGTGGCCGCCCTGGACGACGGCGCGCAGCGGCCAGTCCCCGGGGATCGTCCCGTCGTACAGGGCGGGCCAGTTCTCGGGCTCCCTCAGGAAGGTCTTGTTGTCCCCGGCGAGGATCTCCTTGACGGCGTCGTGGGTCAGTGCCAGGTAGGCGGCGACGCCTCCCGGGAACTCCACTTCGACCACGGGACCGATCTCACGCAGCCGGACGCAGGTGTCGAGTGGCTTCTCGTCCGCGGCGGGGAAGGAAGGCAAACCTGTTGACATGTGGTCCCTTTTCGGGGTGCGGGGGGATGGGCGTGGAAACAATCGTCAGCGCCGGGACGTGGTCCTGGTGAGGACGTACTCGACCATGGTGATCAGCACCTGCTTGGCCGACTCCCGGCTGCGCACGTCGCACAGCACCAGCGGCACGTCATCGTCCAGGTCCAGGGCGATCCGCACGTCCTCGGGATCCTTGCGCTCGGCGCCTTCGAAGCAGTTCACCGCGACCATGAACGGGGTGCGGCGGTCCTCGAAGTAGTCGACGGTGCCGAAGCAGTCGGCGAGGCGGCGCACGTCGGCGAGCACCACCGCGCCGACGGCGCCGAGCGCCAGCTCGTCCCACATGAACCAGAACCGCTGCTGGCCGGGCGTCCCGAACAGGTACAGCACCAGGTCGTCCGGGAGCGTGATCCGGCCGAAGTCCATGGCCACGGTGGTGCTGGTCTTGCCGTCGACGCCCGTGGTGTCGTCGACGCCGATGCTCCGGTCGGTGAGGAGCTCCTCGGTGCGCAGCGGGCGGATCTCGCTGATCGAGCCCACCATGGTCGTCTTCCCGACCCCGAACCCGCCCGCGACGAGGATCTTCGCGGCGGTCAGCTGACCGCCCGGGTGCCGGACGGCGGTGTCAGAGTGCGCGTAGTCCATTCAGCAGCTTCCTTAGTACGAGCTCGTCCGGGACGTCGCCGGTGGGAGTCGGTTTCAGCACCCTGAGCGCGTTCTCGTCGCGCAGGTCGTCGACCAGGACCCGCACGACGCCGACGGGCAGGTCGATCTCGGACGCCAGGTCGGCGAAGGTGATCGGCTGCCGGCAGATCGCCAGCAGCCTGCGGTGCTCGGGGTCGAGCCGCACCCGCCGGGGGAGCGGCACGCCGGTCGTCTCCAGCACGGAGATCAGATCGAGGCCGTCGTCGCGGAGCCGGGTCCGGCCCCGCGTGACCGTGTAGGGACGGACGACGGGCCCCGCGTCCCCGTCGAGCCACCGGTCATCGGTCATCCGGGCCTCACCTGGCGCCCGACCCCGACAGCCGGGGCATGAGCGGCGGCCGCTCGGCGATCTCCTCGGCGAGCTGGAACATCCGGAACACGATCGCGCCGGCGTCCACGTCGGCGTCCGCCAGCACGGCGAGGCACGCGTGGTCGCCCGCCGGCACCATGAACACCAGCATCGAGTCCATCTCGATGACGCTCTGCATCAGCTCGCCGCCGTCGAACCGGCGGCACGCGCCGCGGGCGAGCCCCTGCACGCCCGCCACCAGCGCGGCCAGATGCTCGGAGTCCTCCCGGCCGACACCGGAGGAGCAGGCCACGACCAGCCCGTCCCTGGACAGCAGGACCGCACCGCCCACCATCTCCGCGCCGCCGCCCAGGCCGTCGAGAAGCCCGCGCACCTCATCGGCCGTCATCGATGCTTCCGTCATCGTTCGTCCCCCTCGTCACGTCCGGTGGGCTGGGCGGGCGGCGACTCGCTCCGCCCCCGCCGCCATCCGCTCTGCATCGAGGCCATGACCGAACTGGCCCGCTCCGCGGACCGCGCCTCTCGTCCAGCCGGCCGCCGCTCCTCGGGGGCGGACGGCGGGGCGTCGCGCAACTGCGGCGCCAGGTTCGCGCGGCGCACCCGGCGCGGCATCCCCGCATGGGTACCCGCGATAGTGGACGTCGGCTGCGGCGTGGCCGGGGCGGCCTGAACACCCGGCTCGGACGGCGGCTCGGACGACGACGGCATGCCGAGCGGCTCGCGGTCGCCGGACGGCTCGGTGCCACCGGCGCGGTGCCGTCCGACGGAGTCCATCGCATACTCCTGCGTGTCGTGGCCGATGACGTCCACAGGACCGGTGCCGGTGTCGTCCGCCCGGCCGCCCCGATCCACCGGGACGACGAGCGAGTGCGGCAGGAGCACGACGGTCTTGAGGCCGCCGTAGGCGTTCGGCTCCAGCGCCACCTTGATCCCGCGCCGGTGCGCCAGCGTCCCGACGACGAACAGCCCGAGCTGGTCGCCGTGCGTCAGGTCGAACTCCGGCTCGCGGCTGAGCTGCGCGTTGACGGCCGCCAGCTTGTCCGGGCTCATGCCGAGGCCGCGGTCCTGGATCTCCACCACGAAGCCCTGCCCGACCGGCCCGGCGTCCACCTCGACCGGCGTGTTCGGCGGGGACAGGACGGCCGCGTTCTCGATCAGCTCGGCCAGCAGGTGGATCACGTCGGCGACGGCCGAGCCGACGATGCCCTCCTCCGCCGTGCTGACCACCTCGACCCGGGCGTAGTCCTCGATCTCGCCGATGGCGCCGCGCAGCACGTCCAGGATGCCGACCGGGTGGCGCCAGCCGCGGCCGGGCGCGGCGCCGGACAGGATGATCAGCCCCTCGGCGTGCCGCCGCATGCGGGTGGTGAGGTGGTCGATGGCGAACAGGTCGGCCAGGGCGTCCGGGTCGGACGCCTTGCGCTCCAGCGTGTCCAGCATCGCCAGCTGCCGGTGCAGCAGCGACTGGTTGCGCCGGGCCAGGTTCTGGAACACCTGGTTGACCGCCGCGCGCAGCTCGGCCTGGCCGACGGCGGCCTCGACGGCGGTGTGCTGCACGGACGAGAACGCGGCGGCGACGTTGAACACCTCGGCCGTCCTGCCGGCCTCCAGCGGCGGGGCCTCCGCCGCCACGTCGACCTCGTCCCCGCGGCTCAGCCGGCGCACCACGTCGGGCAGCCGCTCCTCGGCCATGGCGTGCGCGGCGTCCTGGAGACCGCGCAGGTCACGGCTGATGCGGCGGCTGAACCGGAGCATGAGGAACGCGGTCAGGACGATCGCGGCCAGGCCGATGGCGCCGATGAGGGCGAGGCGCAGCAGGGTCGCGTCGGAGGCGTCCTTGGCTTCGGCGGCGTTCAGCGCCCGGGACTTCCCGAGCGCACCGTCCACCGCCCCGATGGAGGCCCCCGCGGCGGCCTTCCAGCCGACCGGGGTGATCTGCAGCTTCGCTCCGGGTCGGGTCGCCAGGATGCCGTCCTCCATCGTGGTGAACGACCGTTCGGCGGACGACGCCAGCGCCTGCTTGAACGGAGCGGCGATGGCCGGGTGGAGTTCGGCGAGGTTCGAGCTTTCCAGGAACCGCCGTTCGTACACCAGCCTGCTGACCGCCGCGTACTCGCCGGCGGTCATCCGGCCCCCGTCGGTGAGCACGCCGCCCACCAGCGCTATCTCGCGTCCGCGCAACTCGATGCCGCGCGACATGGCGGCCATGTGGGCCGACTGCTGGAGGCCGTCGCCGGCCACCAGCACGTTGACGTACTGGAAGTGGGCTTCGAGGACGTCGTTGTAGGCGTTGAACGCCGCCAGCCTCGTCAACGCGCGGGAGTCGACCTGGCTCCGGAGTGCGCTGATCCCGTTGAGTTTCTCCATCAGCGCCGACAGCCGCCGCTTCATCGGGCCGGTCAGCGTGGCCTGGAACCTGTCGGAGTCGACGGCCTCGTTCATCTGGACGATCGTGCCGTCCATCTTCTTGCGGACCGCGTCCAGTGACGTGCGCGGCAGGCGGCCGGTACGGCTCAGCCAGGTCACCGACTCCTGCCGTTCCTGGGCCAGGGTGACCAGCATCGGCTGCGCGGCGCCGCCGTAGATCTCGTTGGTGGTGTCGAGGTCGCGCTGGTTGACGGCCTTGGCCGCGGTGCTCTGCGCAGCGAAAGCCCACAACGTGATCAGGGAGATCAGCGGAATGATGATCAGGCCGAAAAGGGAGAACCGGATCGAACGCCGGCGGCGTGGGGTCCTCACCGGGCGAAACAGCCGAGGTCAACGCGGATATGACTGACGTGGTCGTTCATGGTGTCGTCTCTCAGGCTTGGCGGGCACCGGACGGCCGAACTCGGTGACACCGTAACCACCGTCTTGATCATTTGTCTGGAATTCCGTAGATCTTGTGGGCCCGCCGATGGGACCATGTGGCGGTGCCGGATCCCCACCCATGTCTCGGAAGAGGAGAACCCACGTGACGCCGCTGCGAGGCGATTCGCCCAACCGGCTGGACTGGCTGATCGACGGGCTCGTCGAGCGCGTCCCCCAGGTGACCAAGGCGGTGGTGCAGTCGGCGGACGGGCTCCTCATGGGGGCGTCCGCGGGCCTGAGCCGGGAGGACGCGGAGCACCTGTCCGCCCTCGCCGCCGGGGTGCAGAGCCTCGCGCAGGGCGCGCGAAGCCAGTTCGGCGCGGGTGAGGTGCATCAGACGATCATCGAGATGCGCAACGCGTTCCTGTTCGTCACCGCGGCGGGCGAGGGCGCCTCACTGACCGTCCTCACCGACGCCGACGCCGACCCGGCGCAGATCAGCTACGAGATGACCCTCCTAGTAGGCCGCGTCGGCGAACACCTAGCATCCCG
>NZ_JABXFD010000177.1 GCF_013372625.1 Actinomadura sp. BRA 177 | reverse complement strand
ACGCACTACCGGCCGGTCGCGCGGCGGCTGGCCGGGGCCGTCTCCGGCATCGACATCGCCTATCCGGCGCCGCGCGGCGCGCACCGGCTCACCGGGCGGCGCGCCCCGGACGTTCCCCTGGCCGGCAGCCCGGCGCGGCTGCGCGAGCTGCTCGGCGACGGGACGTTCGTGCTGGTCGTCGCGGCGAACGACCCGGCGGTCACCTACCTGGCGACCAAGCGGTGGGCGGGCCGCGTGCACTGCGCCCTGGCCGGCGGCGCGACCCGCACGACCGCGCTGGTGCGCCCGGACGGGTACATCGCGTGGGCCACCGACGAGACCGCGCCGGACCGGCGCGCCGCCGAGATCCGCGACGCCCTGAACCACTGGTGCGGGCAGCCCGCCGACCGGGCCGTCCACGAGCCGCACCGGATCGAGAGCGTCCCTGTGAACGACGTCCCGGCGAACGACAACGATGGGAGCACCTGAGATGGCAGACGGCACGGGGGGCCGCAACGTCGCCCGCAAACTGATCGCGTCGCACCTGGTCGGCGGCGAGATGACGCCCGGCACCGAGATCGGGATCCACGTCGACCAGACGCTCACCCAGGACGCGACCGGCACGATGGTGATGCTGGAGCTGGAGGCCCTCGACCTGGACCGGGTCAAGACCGACGTGTCCGTCCAGTACGTCGACCACAACCTGCTGCAGGCCGACGAGCGCAACATGGCCGACCACATCTTCCTGCAGTCTGCCGCGCGCCGGTACGGGCTCTGGTACTCCAAGCCCGGCAACGGGGTGTCGCATCCGACGCACATGCAGCGGTTCGGGGTGCCCGGCGCCACGATGGTCGGCTCCGACTCGCACACGTGCGCGGCCGGGTCGCTCGGCATGCTCGCGATCGGCGTCGGCGGGCTGGAGGTCGCGATGGCGATGGCGGGGGAGCCGCTGCACGTGACGATGCCGGAGATCTGGGGCGTCCGGCTGACGGGGGAGCTGCCGCCCTGGCTCAGCGCCAAGGACGTGATCCTGGAAATGCTGCGGCGGCACGGGGTCCGCGGCGGCGTCAACCGCATCATCGAGTACCACGGGCCCGGCATCGCGACGCTCACCGCGATGGACCGGCACGTCATCGCCAACATGGGCGCCGAGCTGGGCGCGACCACGACGGTGTTCCCCTCGGACGAGCGGGTCCTGGAGTTCCTGCGCGCCGAGGACCGCGAGGACGACTTCACCGAGATCGTCGCCGACCCGGACGCGTCCTACGACGTCACCGACGAGATCGACCTGTCGTCGCTGGAGCCGCTGATCGCCCGTCCCAGCTCGCCCGGCGACGTGGTCCCGGTGCGGGAGGTCGCGGGGCAGGAGGTCCACCAGGTCGTCGTCGGGTCGTCGGCGAACCCGGGGCTGCGCGACTTCGCGTCCGTCGCGGCGATCGTGAAGGGCCGGCAGGTGCATCCGCGGGTGTCGCTGGACGTGAACCCGACGTCCCGGCAGATCCTCGTCGACCTGACCCGGATGGGCGCGACCGCCGATCTCGTCCAGGCCGGCGCCCGCATCCACCAGACCGGCTGCATGGGCTGCATCGGCATGGGGCAGGCGCCCGCGATCGGCCGCAACAGCCTGCGGACCGTCCCGCGCAACTTCCCCGGACGCTCCGGCACCAAGGACGACCTGGTCTGGCTGTGCTCACCGGAGACCGCCGCTGCCGCCGCCCTCACCGGACGGATCACCGACCCGCGCGATCTCGACATGGACCCGCCGGTCGTCCGGCTGCCGGAGAAGTCCAGCGTCAACATCGAGATGCTCGAAGGCCCGCTGCCCGAGGACGAGGCGCGCCACGTCGAGCTGGACAAGGCGCCCAGCATCGGCGTCCTGCCCGAGCTGGACCCCCTCCCGGACGAGTTCGAGATCCCCGTCGTCATCAAGGTCGGCGACGACGTGTCCACCGACGAGATCCTGCAGGCCGGCGCGCGGGCCCTGCCGTTCCGCAGCGACATCGCCCGGCTCGCCGACTTCACGTTCATCCAGCTCGACGAGGGCTACCCGGAGCGGGCGCGGGAGGCCGGGCCGCACGCCGTGGTCAGCGGACGCAACTACGGGCAGGGCTCGTCCCGCGAGCACGCCGCGATCGCGCCCCGCCACCTCGGGCTGCGGCTCGTCCTCGCCCGCGGGTACGCGCGGATCCACTGGCAGAACCTCGTCAACTTCGGGATCCTGCCGCTCGAATTCGCCGACGAGGGCGACTACGACCGCGTCGAGCAGGGCGACGTGCTGCGCGTGGAGAACGTCCGGGACGCGCTGAAGGCCGGAAACGAGATCGACGTCCGCAACGTCACCAAGGACGAGACGTACCGGGCGAGGCACCGCCTGTCCGCACGGCAGCGGGACCTGGTCGCCGCCGGCGGCCAGATCCCGCTGCTCCGCGAACGCGTCGCCCGCTAGTAGCGGCGTTCCTCGCGTCCGTAGCCGAGTTCTTCGGCGACGTCCGCGACGTTCTCGTACTCGCGCTTGGGCAGCGTCCGCAGCTGCTCGACGGCCTCGTCCGGCGCGCCGCCCTCGGCGGCGTGCCGGATCAGCTCGTTCGGGCGGGCCGGATAGTCGACTCCGGTGAGCATCCGCGCGAGGGCGCTGCGGCTCTCGACGTCCTGCGCGCTCATCCCGGGCGGGGAGCCCTCGCGCTCGCCGACGGTCGCCCGGGTCGGGTCCGCGGGGGCGTCGTCGGAGAACGGCTCGGTCTCCTTGAACTCCTCGGCGTGCGTGGGATGCCCGCCGCTGACCATGCCCTGCGTCTCGCGGCCGATCTCGTCGTCGACCTTCGGGCTGTGCTTGTCGCTCATGTCTGGCATCGTTCGTCCTCCCTGCGCGCCTTACCGGGGAGAACGTTCCCGGGCGCCCGCGTCCAAACATGCGGCCGATCTTGAGAATCCGGCATTCCGCCCACGCGGTCCGGGGCCATGACCGGTCCGGCGGGCGCGTCAGGACGACAGGCGCATCAGCCGCAGGACGCGCCGGACCAGCGAGTTCGCCCCGCCCTCGTCCGCCGCCTTCTCCTCCGGGGTCTCCTCCGCGTCCTCGGGAGCGGCGGGGGCCGGCTCCGGCCGGTCGCCGGTCACCTCGTAGATGACGGGCAGCGACCGGAGGCCGCGCATCAGCGGCGACGAGCGCCACGGGAGCTGGTCGGCGGGCAGCGCGAGCCGCAGCGTGGCGAACCGGTCGAACAGCCGCTCCACCGCGATCGTCGTGATCGTGGTGGCGAGGTCGCGGCCGAGGCACGCGTGCGGCCCCGCGCTCCAGGCCAGGTGGGCGCGGGAGCTGTAGATGGAGTCCGGCGTCGCGGACGCGGTGAACGCCGGGTCCAGGTGCGCGGCCGCGGGCGACACCATGACCGGGTCGCCGGCCGCGATCTGGAACTGGCCGATGCGGACGTCCGTCCTGGCCCACCGGAACGACAGGTTGGCCATCGGCGGGTTCGCCGCCGACGCGCGGTTGATCGCCTCCTGGATCATCCCCGCCGACATGCTGTCGCTCGCCCCGGTGCCGCCGATCAGCACCTCGGTGATGGTGTTGCAGATCAGCGTCCCCGTCACGTCGCCGACCAGGCCCGTCATCATCGCCATCTCGCGGGTCAGTTCCTCGGCGGTCAGGTCGGGGACCGCGGCGAGCATGAACGACGGCAGGTCCGCGCCGGGGGAGGCGACCCGCGCCGCGCACACGTCGGCGACCCGGGCGATCAGCCGGGCCGACGCCTCCGGCGCCTCCGGGCCGGCGTCCATCACCCGCCACAGGTCGATGATCAGCTCGTCGTCGCCGTCCCCGCCGGTGCCGAGCAGCCGCCCGATCACCATCAGCGGCAGCGGCCGCGCGTACTGGGCGGACAGGTCGGCCCAGCCGGACGGGCCGCCGTTCTCCGACAGCACGGTGATCAGCTCGTCGGCGTACCGGCGGACGGACTGCTCCAGCGCCTTCGCCTCCGGCCGGGTGCGGTCCTGGAACGCCCGCAGGCCCTCGCTCCAGGCGCTGCGCAGCCGGGTCGAGTCGGCGCCGTCCCGGAACGCCGAGTTGTCGGACTCCACCACGGGCAGCATCGGCCAGTCCGCCGGGACGGCCCCGTCCCGGTAGTGGCGCCAGTTCTCCACCCGCCTGCTCCAGACGCCGCGGGTGTCGCGCAGGATGTCGAGCGTCTGCGTGTAGCCGATCACCAGCCACGCCGGGACGCCGAGGACGTCCACCGGCGCGACGGGACCGTACTCCGCGCGCAGCCGCTCGTAGAAGACGGCGGGGCGGGACTCGTAGTCGCGGTTCAGCAGTGGCTGGACGGCGAGCGCCTCCAGCGGGGGATGCGCGGGGGCGGGCTCGGCCTGCGGCGTCTGGGGCTCCACGTGCACAAACCATAGGAGAGATCGATCTCCGCTGGCGCGCTTTGCGGCGGAATCGCCCTAGATGATCTTCCGGGCGGGGCCGGATGGCCGACCGCCCCGCCGGTATGTGAGGCTGGGGGTGCCCTAAGAGAGCTGGAGGTCCGCATGGCCGACTCGTCAGGAGAACCCGCCGACGGAGAGGACGACGTGAAGCGCCGGTTCCGGGAGGCCCTGGAACGCAAGCGCGGAGCGGCGGGCAAGAACGCCGGCGCGACCGGCAGGAGCGGCTCGAAGGTGCGCGGCAAGCACGAGCGCGCCGATCACCAGCGGCAGTTCCGCCGCAAGAGCGGCTGACCGTCCCGCACCACCGAACCGACCCCCGCGCACGCCGCGCGGGGGTCCACCCGAGCGCGTGATCAGCCGCCGTAGAGCTTCTTGGAGTAGTTGCCCTCGGAGTAGTACTCCTCCAGCTGCTGCAGGTTCTCCTCGGTGTACTGGACGTCCTTGACGATCCGGGCGTGGGACGGGAGCGCCTCCGGGTCCCACGTCTCGGGTTTCCAGATCTTCGAGCGCATCAGCGCCTTCGCGCAGTGGAAGAAGATCTGCTCGATGTCCACGACCAGGGCGAGGGCCGGGCGGTTGCCCTTGACGACCATCTCGTCGAAGAACGGCGCGTCCCGCAGGAGCGTCGCGCGGCCGTTGATCCGCAGGGTCTCGCCGCGCCCGGGGATCAGGAAGATCAGCCCGACGTGCGGGTTGCTCAGCACGTTCATGAACCCGTCGGCGCGGCGGTTGCCGGGACGGTCCGGGATCGCGACCGTCGTGTCGTCGATGACGTGCACGAACCCGGGCGGGTCGCCCTTGGGGGAGACGTCGCAGTTGCCGTCCGCGTCGCTGGTGGAGATCAGGCAGAACGGCGAGCGGGCCAGCCACTCCCGGTCCCAGGCGTGCAGTGTGACGCGCTCCTTGTCGATCGCCCTTCGCATCGGCGCGCCGAGCAGCTCGCGCAGCTCCTCGGGGAACGTGATCGGGGTGAACTCGGGGGCGAGCGTCATCGCCGCTCCTTCCGCCGGGAAAACGGAAGCTCAGCGTAACCCGGCGGTTTCCGGGCGGTCGGCGGCGGGGTCAGCGCTTCGGGGCGTAGCCGCGGACGCCGTTCTCCTCGTGGGCGTCCAGGACGCCCCGGTCGGCGAGGACGTCCAGGTGCGCCTCGATCTCCAGCACGGCCAGCATCCGGCTGAACGCGTCGAGATCGCTGAGCGCGCGCTTGCGGCGCGTCCAGGGCATGGCCTCGGCGGCCGCGAACGCCGTCCCGCGGCCCGCGCGGACCTGCGCGGCGGCGGCGTCGAGGCGCTCGGCGTGGTGCTCCAGCAACTCGTCGATCCTGGTGTGGACGCTCGGCCTCACCGGGCCGTGCGCGGGCAGCAGCAGCGTGTCCGGCATGCCGCGGACCAGCCGCAGCGACTCCAGATAACTGCGCAGCGGCTTCGGCTCCGGCTCGGTCTCCAGCCCGATGGACGGCGTGATGTGCGGCAGGATGTGGTCGCCCGCGAACAGCAGCCCGGCGTCGGCGTCCCGCATGACGATGTGGCCGCGCGTGTGGCCCGGCGTGGCGAACACGTCCAGGCCCCTTTCGGTGAGGGCGATGCGCTCCCCGTCGTCCAGCCAGGCGTCCGGCAGGGTGTGCGGGACGTCACGCTCGGAACGGTCCACCGGCAGCGACGCGATCTCGTCGGCGAGGGCGCCGGCGCCGCACCTGCGCAGCATCTCGACCTGCCGGGGATGCAGGCCGCGGTTCATGTCGAACGCCTCGATGGACGGCCGCTCGCCGCGGCCGATCCGCACCCGCGTCCCGAACGACTCGCGCAGCGCGAGCGCCTGCGAGTAGTGGTCCCAGTGCGCGTGGGTGACGAGGAACTGCGCCACGTCGTCCAGCCCGTGGCCGAGCGCGCGCAGGGCCTTCTCCATGCTCGCGCGCGTGTCGGGCATCGCCCAGCCGGAGTCCACGATCACGAGGCCCTCGGCGTCCTCGATGACGTACACGTTGACCGCGTGCAGCGACGGGATCGGCAGCGCCAGGGGGATCCGGTGCACCCCCGGGACCACCGGATGAGCGCCCGGCTCGGTCCAGTCAGTCGGCTGCTCCACGACCGGTGCCGTCACCGCGCGCCCCCTCTGATTGTCGAATCACGTTCTGATCGAACCTACTTCATCCCGAACATCCCTTTTGCTGCCGCCCCTGCCCTTGTGTAGAGGGACCCCCAAGCCCTCCCGGAATCGGGACTGACCAGTACCCTCCGCTCCCCGGCCCTGTCATTGTCTGCCTCTTATACACAACCCCGAACCCACGAGACGGACCCCCATCTCGTATGCCCTCTTCTGCCTGAACCAAAACATCTCACTTCTACACATCTCCACGCCAACGAGACAGACTCCGATCTCGCATCCCGTC
>NZ_JABXFD010000178.1 GCF_013372625.1 Actinomadura sp. BRA 177 | reverse complement strand
GCCCCAGCTACCGGCTCAAGAACCGTCTCGCCGCCGTCGAAACCCAGGTCTCCGCCACCGGCTGACCCCCGACCAACTCTGCACGTTTATCCGTACTCACCTCTGCACACCAAGGAGTACGCCGACACTTGCGGCCGATGGCCATCTGGCCCGCGCAGATGAACAGGCCCGCGACGCCGCAGATCAGCACGCCCCACTTGCCCCACGCCAGCAGCGTCTCCATTTTCTGATCCAGCCCCGGCGGCGCCTGGGGAGGAGGATCGGGCACATCCACGTCGAGCGGCGCCAGCGCCGCCACCGTGGTCACGGTGAATGAGGTCAGCACTGCCCTGCCCTCCCACCGACCAGCCGACGCAGCTCGGCCAGTGCCAGGCGCGCCTTGCCCGGTAGGGCGACCACGCATGGGTCCTCCACCAGGCGAAGCGCCCGTACATGCGGGACGCGCACCACGCCGCCGACCCGCCCTTCCAGCAGGGCGAAGCGGGCTGTGGCCTCCCGTGGCTCCGGGCCGCCGTCGCTGACGATCGCCAGCGCCGCCACCCGCTCCTCCCACGCGGCAAGGGCCCCGATCGCCGCAGTCGCGTCCTTGGCCGCGACCGCGGTGTTGCGGACCGCCAGCACCACCGGACGGCCCTTGGCGCGCAGCGGCGACCGGCCGACTTCCAGCAGCGGCCCGATCGAGCCCATGTCCCACACCGCTGGCAGCAACGCCGCCAGCGTCGAGGTCCCGGCACCGCCATGCGCGCCGGCCACCACCACGTCCAGGTCCTGGCCCGCCTGGCCGCCCGCCTGAGTGCGGGGCTGGTCGGCCGGTCTTGGCCTGGTTTGTCGAAGACTCACCCACATACCCCCGAATCGATGCACTGGGTTGCTGGACGATCACGGTACGTGTCAACATGACAGAGCACAAGCATCGTCAAACAAATTCAGAGAACGTCATCACGCCGATAAGCTGCCTCCGCAGCACCGATCCACCACACTGGAAAGGAACGACCGTGACCGCCCACCCAGGAGCCACAGAGATGACCGAGACACCCGGCCGCGATCCCGACGTCCTCACCACCGCCGAACTCGCGACCAAACTCGGCCTCTCGCCCCAGACGGTCCGCCGGATGGCCAACGCCGGGCAGATCCCCGCCCTCAAAACCGGCAAGGACTTCCGCTACTCCTGGCAAGCAGTCCGCGAGGTGCTGCGGCAGCCCCACCACCAGCAACCCGGGGAAGCCGCCCATGACCCAACCACCCAGCTCAACAAGGGCGCCGGGTACCGCGCCCAACGCCAAGCCCGCACCGGCGCCCAGGACTAACCCAGCCCGGCGGCCCACCCGGTGAAGGCCGCCGCCACCGCATGCGCCGCCGCCCTCGCCCTCCCCCTGGGCCTGCTCTTCCTGGCAGCCGGCCACGACTCAGCCGCAGGTACCGGCTCGCCCCTGGCCGGCGCACCCACCGCCGAGGCCAGGCGCGACATCCCGCCCGCCTACCTGCGCTGGTACCTCGACGCCGCCCAAACCTGTCCCGGCCTGCCCTGGAACGTGCTGGCCGCCATCGGCAAAGTCGAATCCGACCATGGCCGCTCCACCGCCCCCGGCGTCCACTCGGGTGAGAACGCCGCCGGGGCCGGCGGCCCCATGCAGTTCCTTGCCGTGACCTGGGCCGCCTACGGCGTGGACGGCGACCACGACGGCCGCAAAGACCGCTACAACCCCGCCGACGCCATCCCCGGCGCTGCCCGCTACCTGTGCGCCAACCACGCCGGGCAAGGCGGCGTCCAGTTGCGCCGCGCGATCTGGCACTACAACCACGCCGACTGGTACGTCCGCAAAGTCCTCACCCAAGCCGCCCGCTACGCCGCCCCCACAGCAACCGGACGCGGCGCCATCGCCGTCAAGGCCGCGCTGCGCTGGCTCGGCACCCCCTACTCCTGGGGCGGCGGTGGACCCACCGGCCCCACCTACGGCATCGCCCAAGGCGCCGCCACCAAAGGCTTCGACTGCTCCGGCCTCACCCAATACGCCTGGGCCCAAGCCGGCATCCGCCTACCCCGCGTCGCCGCCGACCAATACAACGCTGGCACCCACGTTCCCAGAGCCCAACTCCAGCCCGGCGACCTGCTCTTCTTCGCCACCAACCCCAACGACCCCACCACCATCCACCACGTCGCCATCTACTACGGCTCAGGCCGCATGATCCACGCACCCCAAACCGGCGATGTCGTCCGCATCGCCCAATTCACCGGCAACCCCTACCGCGAACGCCAATACACCGGCGCCACCAGACCCATGGCATCGCGCTCTACCCAGACCTGACCGGAGGCCCGCTCTTGCATCAACGCACCCCTCGCCGGCGTCACCCTCCGAACCGACACCCTCTCCCTCGAAGGGGAGACGGCACCTGCGACAGCGCCTGGTGCTGCACTTAACCGCGGCCATGTATCGCGCTCATCAAAGCAAAGCACTCCCTCTTCCAAGCTCAGGAGTTCAATCATGAAGCTCATGAAGTACGCCGAAGTAGCGGATCTCCCCACGGTCGTCGACATCGTGACCGCTGCTCGCGTGCTCGGCCTCTCTCGCAGTCATGCCTATGAGCTGGCCAAACGCGGCGACTTCCCCTGCCGGGTAATCCGTGTCGGTACCCGGTATCGAGTGCCGACGGCCTGCCTGCTGCAACTGATCGAGGTTGAGAAGGGCCCACCACGATAGGCGTCGGCGACGACCGAAGATCCTGGCGTACAGCCCGTCCGTGCCTGCGATCAGCGGGCACGGGCAGGGTTATCGGCTGCATCCAATCGCGGGAAAGAGTCTATTTGTCCCTTTGGTGACGTCGTTTGACGCCTCACGCCGACACTGTTATCACTGTCAGTGTCAATGCGGTTACATAAAGACTTCAAGGGAGGTGATCGCTTGAAGGGGGCCGTGTTCAAGCGGTGCCGCTGCTCGAATCCGGAGACGGGCAAGCGGTATGACACGAATTGCCCGGATATCAAGAAGAAGGGGCACGGAACCTGGTGGTTCCGATACGAAGCTCCTCCGTCCGCCGACGGTAAACGGCGCCGACCAAGGGTCGGCCCGTTCCCGTCCAAGGTCGACGCCGAGCGCGAACTGGCGAAAGAGCTCGCCAAGGTAGGGGCCGACGGCCACGCATCCGATCACAGGATGACAGTCGCGCAGTGGCTTGACCGATGGATCGCTGGCAAGGTCGACCTGAAGAGCTCCACGCTGAGCAGCTACCGCGAGGCCGTGGAGCTCTATCACAAGCCAGGGCTTGGGCACCTTCGGCTCGTCGACCTACGCGCACACCACGTGAGCGAGCTCTACGCGGCCATGCTCCAGATCAACCAACCGCTCCCGGAGGGTAAGAGGCCCAGCGAACTGCTGCGTCGGCTCATCGATGCCAGAGCTGATTCAGCGAAGAAGAACAAGGACGGTGAGGCATCCCGTAAGAAGCAGACGAAGCCTCTGTCGCCCGCGCGAATCAAGCGTGTGCACGCCGTGCTCAGCTCCGCTATGGGGTCGGCCGTCAAGAAGAAGTACCTCACGCACAATCCGGCAGAGCACGTCGAGCTTCCTCGCCAGCCACGCCGGAAGCCTCTCGTCTGGACTTCCGCTCGTGTAGCCCGCTGGGAGGAGAACGGGAAGAACCCGGCCCCGGTCATGGTGTGGACTCCCGCTCACACAGGCGCCTTCCTCGACTACATTTACGAGGCGGAACGGCTGTACGCGCTGTTCCACCTCGTGGCCTTCCGAGGACTTCGGAGAGCCGAGGTCGCCGGAATTCCATGGAGCGACGTCGACCTGGACGAGGGCATCCTCGCGATTCGCGAAACGAGATCAGATGATGACCTCGAACCCGACGACACCAAGTCCGATGCCGGGGACCGAGCCGTCACAATCGACACGACCACGGCCGACCACCTGCGGACCTGGGGGACCCGGCAGAAGGCCGAGAGGTTCGCAGCCGGCCCGGCCTGGGTGAACTCAGGTCTGGTGTTCACGCGTCCCGACGGTTCACCGCTCCGCCCTGAGTGGATTTCGCAGCGCTTCGAACTGCTCATCACGCAGTACGCCGCCATCAGACGACGGCACGAGGATGACGGTTGGACGATCCCGCAAATCGCCAAGCGCCACCGGGTCAGCGAGGTGAAGGTACGGGCCGCGCTCGCCGGAGGGCCGCTCCCTCCCATCCGGTTCCACGACCTGCGTCACGGGGCGGCCACGCTGTCCCTGGCAGCCGGGGTCGAGATGAAGGTGGTCAGCGAGACGCTGGGGCATGCGCGGTCGTCCTTCACCGCCGACGTCTATGCCTCCGTGGTCCCCCAGGTCTTCAAAGCCGCCGCCGAGGCGGCGGCGGCAGTGGTCCCCCGCCGCGTCGGCCCCCCATCGGCCCCCCAAAGCAAAACCAGCGGCTCCCTTGATCGGACGAGATCAAGGTAACCGCTGGTCAGAGGCGGAGGATCGGGGATTTGAACCCCGGATGGGCGTGAACCCAAACCGCATTAGCAGTGCGGCGCCATAGACCGGACTAGGCGAATCCTCCAGTAGCCATCAGGCTCAGGACAGGCTACCGGTTCGGCGAGCCAACCGGCAAAGCCTGCGTCCCGTGGTCTCAGCAGCATAGTGGGAAACCGCTGCGGGCGTGCCGCTCCCGGGGCCGCGGGAGGGGCACGTCGCGGCTCAGCCCAGGCGGAAGGCGGTGAATCCGCAGGCCTCGGCCAGGTCGTTGCCGTGCTGCTGCATGGCTGCGGTGTTGGGCTGGCCGACGCCGGACATGTCGCCGGAGCTCAGCTTCCGCAGCATCTCGGCCGCGTTGTCGAGGTCGCCCGCGAACGCGGTCGCGGCGGACTCGACGTCACCGCCGGCGCTCTGCCCCTCCGACCGCACCTTGCTGGCCGTGTCCGAGAACTTCTGCGCGGCCCCGGCGGCGCCACCGAGCGACGTCACCGTCGTCTTGTCGTTCGAGAAGCTCCGCAGCTCCTTCTCGATGTTCTTGCAGGCGGTCGTCTTCTTCCCACCGGCGATGGCGTCGACCGCGCCACAGCCTGTGGAGCCGAGCAACAAGCCGCCGACGGCGATGATGCCGGCCAGCTTGGTTGCGGACATGCGCATGGGGGTACTCCTTCAGGGGGTTGGGCTTCGGACGGGAGCGGGACCACCCGCATCACTCGTCTCGATCACCCCTTTGGCGTACCGCCACCACGCGGGGTTCCGTGACCCAAGTCACGCTTCCGTAACCTCACGTCGGCCAACCGATTCGCGGACAGCCCCACGGAGCCGGTACAGTTAACTCCGGCAGGCACCCGTAGCTCAACGGATAGAGCATCTGACTACGGATCAGAAGGTTAGGGGTTCGAATCCCTTCGGGTGCACACATACAGGTCAAAGCCCCTTGCGGTCTTCCGCGAGGGGCTTTGCTAATCGCGCGCGTCTAGGTCTAGGTCTAGGCCTCTACGAGTTGCTGATTGATGACGTGCGCCTAGACCGGGTCGGCGTGACCGAGCCGCGCGGTCATGACGTCGACGGCCCCGCGCGTGTGTGGGAGCGGCTCGGTGAGGTCCCGTCCTTGGGTGCTAGGCGGCGCTTGCTCGACCGCCAGGTCGGCCGCGCCGTCCAGAGTGGTGGCTTCCTCCGGGGAGCGGGTGCTCTTGGTGTCCCCGATGCGCTTGGTCTTGGTCTGCACGGACGCGGTTTCTGGCTTCGGGCGGTTGTGGCGTCGTTCCGAATCTCATCAGGGCCGGATCGGCTCTTGTCCCTGACTTCTCTGTTGAGCGGTCGGGCGGGCTAGCGCCGGCTCGGCCGCGAACGGGTGATGAATCGCAGGAACGAGCGCGTCCTGGCGCGTGGGGATGTTTGGTTCGGTCTCGGTGTGGCTGGGGGTGACGGTTCCCTGTCAGTTTGGGGGTGTGCAGGTTTCGTCGGTGCAGGTTTCTGTGGGGGTGCCGATTGTGGTGAGGGTGGGGTGGGCGTCCGTCCAGGCTCGGGTCAGGGCCTGGGTGAAGGCTTCGGGGGGCTGGGCGCCTGAGATGCCGTAGCGGCGGTCTATGACGAAGAAGGGGACGCCTGTTGCGCCGAGGTCGCGGGCCTCGCGCTGGTCGGCTTCGACTTCGGCGGTGAAGGTGCCGGAGGAGAGGGTTTCGCGGACGCCGTTCAGGCCTGTTTCTTTGGCGATTTTCGTCAGGGAGTCGTGGTCGAAGATCGAGCGGCGGTCGGTGAAGTGGGCCTTGTAGAGCGCCTCGACGAGTTCGTCCTGGAGGCCGTGCTTTGCCGCTAGGTGGACGAGGCGGTGCGCGTCCGCAGTGTTGCCTGCCCTGCCGTCCTTGAGGTGGTACTCCAGGCCGACGCCGGCTGCGCGCTCCTCCATTTGCTGGTTCATCGCGACGGCCTGCTCGCGCGGCATGCCGTACTTGCCGGCCAGCATGTCGGCCACGTCGACCGTCTCGCCGTGCGGGAAGGACGGGTCGAGTTGGAAGGAGCGGTGCACTACCTCGACCTGGTCGCGGTGCTCGAAGTCCTGGAGCGCATGCTCGAACTGGCGCTTTCCGATGTAGCACCAGGGACAGATGACGTCGGACCAGAATTCAACACGCACTGCGGCACCCTTCTTCGGCTTCTCACGCGTGCAACACCGTCCGGCCCGGATCTGTTTCCCGTGAATACGGCGACGCCCCCGCCGGGTGGCGGGGGCGTCGCCGTATTCACGGGAAACAGACCCGGGCCGGGCGGTGTTGCACGCGTGAGCAGCCGAAGAAGGGTGCCGCAGCGCCCTGTTATACACATCTGACGCTGCCGACCAACAGCATACAGGAGCA
>NZ_JABXFD010000180.1 GCF_013372625.1 Actinomadura sp. BRA 177 | reverse complement strand
CCAGTCCCGCCTCCGCTGCCCGACAAGGCGTGGATCAACGAGCCCCGACCGTCCACCATCGAGACCACCGAGGATCAGCAGGCAGCCAACGCAGCATGACGTGTGTCATCCGGTTTGACATCTACCGACCCCGTTTCGGGCAGCGACCGAGTCAGGACGAGCTGTCCCCAGCCAGTTGCCGGAAGATGGCAGTCACTCTTGAGCAGCGCCACCGCCTCAGCCGGACGAAGCGCCGCGTAGTACATGCAGGCGTACAGCGCCCGCAGTCGCCGGCCCCTTCCCCGCTTGCCGATGTAGGTGACCGCTGTCAGGCACTCCCGCATCTTACGAGGCCCGATCACTACGCGCCAGTCCACCTCTTCGGCCAGCTTGGGCGGAGTCCACTTGACCCTGTCGATCGGGTTCCGGTCGAACTCCTCCAGTTCGACCGCGTACTCAAAGGCGTTGTAGAGGACAGCCCGCTTACGCGCCACCGTCGAGGCCGCCGCCGGTTTGCCGTCCAGTCGTCGTGAGAGTGCGTTGAGCGCGGCCCGGACGTTGGCAGGCTTGGCGACGTCCGGCATGTTCAGAGACGCCTTCTCCAGCCACGAGAGCGCCTCAGAGATCTCGGCGGGTCGGGGCTTCTCCCGGTCCTGAGGAGCCAGGTAGTAGGCCCGCAGCGCCCGCCGAAGAACTTCCAAGTCCGGCGACTCCGGCGCGCCCTCCCGCACCAGCGCAGGCGAAACCGTCGCGATCGTCTCCGTAAGCCCGTCACGACTTTTGGGAGCCGCGCCTTGCCACTTCATGTCGACGTAGGCCCGGCTGAACTCCAGCCACGTACGCGCGGGCTTGTCCGCCGCATTGCTCGGAAGCATGGACAGCGGCAACCCCGAGTCGACGTCGAACTCTTCGCCGTTCTTCGCAGCCTGCCGCAGGTCAGACAGGAAGTTCTTCGCTTGCGTCGACCGCTGGAACGTCTGCGACTTCTCGCGGCCCCCGACCACCCACCGCGCGGTGTACGAGATGACCTTGCCTGCCTTGCTCGACCTCGGTCCGGCCTTGTTCGGACGGATCTCCCAGAACTTGACCTTGTACGACGTCTTCACGCCGCCTCCTGGAGAGTCCCGAGCCAGCGCATCAGCTCACTGCGCCAGATGCGAAGTTCGTTGTTCGGGAGCCGGAGCGCTTCGGGCGCCTTCCCGATCTCGCGCCAGCGGTAAAAGGTCCGCTCAGACACGCCGCCCAGTTCCTCAAGGACCTGGGGGACCGTCAGGAGTTCATCGCGCCGAGTGCTCACGCTGCCTCCACAGTTGCCGAAAGTTCCGGGGTGGGGTTGTGGGTCGCGGCGTCGAGCTGGCGGCGCCGTTGGATGCGTTCGTTGATCAGCAGCAGGAGCCGTTGCTCTGTCGGCTTGACGTCGGGGTCACCAGGTCCCGCCCGCTCCCAGACGTGGACGGCGTTCGGATCAGCCGGGTTGCTCACCGACACACCGGCCTCAGCCAGGCGAGCCAGCACCCACGCCTTACGGTCGGCTTTGTGGTCGGCGAGGGTCTTGCCGGACCATTTGCGGGAGACCAGGACACGGCGGCCGCCGTAGCCGAGGTGTTCGCGTCGGTGTGCCTTGCCCTTGCAGTAGCCCGGCGTCATGCCCTTGCGTGCGTTCTTGGGCTGCACGCCGTAGCGCAGCCAGTTCGCACATGTCGGTGAGCACGGTTCGTAGCGCAGCGTTTCGGCCATCCGGTCGACGTGCTCACGCTGCGCTCCGGTTTCGGTGGTGTGGCACTCGGCCACGCCCTTGACGAGGTACTTGGTCAGGTAGCCGATGCAGCGCCGGGAGTCAGGAGAGTCGGCGAGGACGCCCTGTGCGTCGATCTGTCGCCCGAACTTGACCACGTGCAGGGGTTCCGCGTCGTCGTCCTGGCCGAGGGCGTCTAGCGCCTCGTCCCAGGTGGGGAGGACTTCGCCGGTTGCCGGGTCGAGGTAGCCGCTGCCGTCCTGGCCCGTGATCTCGTCCCAGACCGGTAGGTGTTCGCCGTCGAAGACGACGCGGTCGGTCGGAGGCCACCACACTTGGTGGTAGGTGGCTGCCACGACCTGACGCAGTTCAGCCCGCGAGATCGTTCCGCGTATGGCCATGTGCAGGTGGGGCGCGAGACGGCGTTGCGGTTCGACGGCGGCGAAGTACTGCACGTCGTAGCCGACGAACCGGCGAAGGTTCTGCACGAACCGGTCCACCAGCTTGGAGAAGTGCAGAGCATCACGGGCCGCCCGCGCGTAGTCGTAGGTGGACGGATCGACCGGCGTTCCGTCCGAGCGCACCCGCCCGTAGGAGTCGAGGGTGAGCGTCAGGAAGATGGACGGCCGGAACGTCTTGCCGTCCTTGCCCCGGAACACCTTGCCGACCGTCCGGGAGTCGACCGGACGACGAGGAAGGTCGGGCGCATCCTGCCGCCGACGAGTCGACCGGGTGCGCCGGCCTTTGGTGTCGTCACCGGTTTTGAGGGCACCGCGGACCCCCGTGCGTTCAAGCTCATTGTCCAGGTCACGCACCACGGCATCCCAGAACTCCGGCCCTTCCCCGTCCGCCGAACCCTCCTCGGCCGCGCGGTCACGGGCCGCCGCCGCTTGCGCCCGCAGTTCCATCCAGGCGCGTTGCTCGTCGTCGGGGTCGGCGCGCGTGATGACGGGTTCCTCGGTCAGGTGCCAGCCCTGGCGGCACTGCACCGCGCGGAGTTTGCGCTTGCGTTCAGCGCACGACGGGCAGACCGATGCGAGGGTGTGACCGCACGGGACGTAGACCATTTCGGCCGCACCGGTGTTCAGGTCAACGCGCCGCATGGGGACGGGCCGGATACAGACGCCGTGTTCGACCGCGACCGCTTCCAGCACCCCACGCGCCAGCGGAGGCAGCGTCTTCACGACCGCGCTCGTCTCTGAGTCCGCAGCAGCCGACGCCGACTCGCCGGAGGCCGGACCGTCCAGGGCAAGTTGAGTCACGCCGCCTCCACATCCGGGAGGCTGAGCGTGACCATGTCGCGGATGTCGGAGTCGGAGACGTACGCGGCCCGGACCCGCACCGGGTCGGGGGAGGCTTCGAGACGGACGAACCCGACACCCGCCCCGATCTTGGGGATGGAAGAGATTTGGTCGGCTAGGGCGCCACGGTCGCGGGCACCGTCGCCGAGCACCATGTCCACCTGTTCGTCTTCGTCCAGGCGCAGGGCGATGCGGTCGGGGAACAGGTTGCGCAGGTTGTTGACCTCTTTGCGCGCGTCCTGCTGCGCCCCGATCACGCAATAGCCCACCGACCGGCCCTGCGAGGTCAGCACGGCAAGCGCCGACTCGGCCCGCTTCCGCAAGTCCCGCTCAGGGCAGTAGGCGGTCAAGAATGCCAGCTCATCGACCACGATGACCCGGAACGGGTGCTCATGCGAGGGCGTGAACGAGCGGGTCACTCCGGCGAATTGTTCGGCGCGGGCGTTCATGTCTTCGGCCGCCGCCTCCAGCAGCTCGACCATGCCGCCCTTGGGGTCGTCGCTGTAGCGCCCGTACCGCTCGAACAGCGGACGCCCGAAGGACAGTTCCATCCGTTTGGGATCGACCGCCCACACCTCCACCAGCCCCGCGAGCATCAGCGGCAGCAGCGCGCGAATGGTGGACCAGATGACCGAGCCCTTGCCGGCCCCCGTCGCCCCCGCGATGAGGACGTGGGTTCCGAGGAGTCGGAGCAGCCAGGGTGAGCCGTCCTCGCACCGTCCGATCAGCACCCCGGACAGGTCGACGTCGGCCCCGTCCAGGACGGGCAGCGCCGGGATCGGGACGGCGAGGGCGTCACGGCGGACGAATTCGAGCCAGATGCGGCCCGGACGGTCCCCGTCGCGGACGCGGACGAGGGTGGCGCCGAAGCCGTGGGCGAGGTTGACCGCGACCCGTCCCCACGCGTCGGGAGCCTGCCCCTTGAGCATGCGGACGAGGACCCGGTCCGAGGTAGGGCCGCAGCGGACCCGGACGAGGGAGGGCAGGTACTCCCGGCCCTTGTGCACCTTGGTGAGGCCAGCGGTGACGAGGACGGGTTGCCAGTCCCGCCGGTACACGAAGACGAGCCGCCACCGGGCACGCGCGGGACGGGCGATCCAGCGGACGAAGGACCGGCGGTCCACCCCCGCCCACACTGCCAGGCCCACGGCGACGAGGGCCAGGACCAGGACGGGGACCAGCCACCCGAACCGGACGCCGAGCCACCCCAGCGCGGACAGGACGGAGACGGGGACGATGTTGCGGACGAGGAACACGACCGTGCGGACGAGGGCGCGGACGGCGTTGACGATGAGGACCAGGCCCTCGGGCATGTGCCACACCGGAGGCGCCCACTTGGGCGCGGCGAACGGGTCGCGCTGCGCTTCAACGGCGACGTTCTCACCGGGGCCGAGCTTGCGGAACTCCCAGGCCATAACCTGGACACCTCTTCTCTTTCAAAGCTGTGGGGGAGCGAGAGAAGCGGGGCGGCCGGAGGTACCAGCTCCAGCCGCCCCACCCGTTTTCAGGCCGCCGTGTCCTCGGCCGGTTCGGCCGTGCAGTTCTCGATGTGGAGCCGCTCCACCTCGGCCGCGTAGGTCGCGAACGACTCGGCGAGCTGGCGCGCGATCCGGACGTCACTGGACGTCGGCGCGGTCGGGTTGGTCGGGCAGAACGTCACGTCGGCGCGCGCGTGCGACACCGAGATCTGCGCCCGGTCGTAACCGGTGCCCGCCAGCACCGACACCGACGCGTCCGGGTGCAGCGACACGTGCACCGCCGCCGACCCGTCCGGCTCCACCCGGACCGTGGTGTAGCTGTAGGCCCCCATCAGGCAGCCGCCCCCTTCCCCGACGAGGACCGGCCCGACGAGGGACGGCGACCGGAGCGGTAGAGCCGCTCCACCTCCACCGCGTACGCCGCCGCCTGCTCGGCCAGCCGCCGCGCGAACTCCACGTCCCCGGCGTTCAGGCGTTCGGGAAGGGTGAGGGTGACCAGCACCCGACCCGCCGACACCGTGAACAGCGGCGTACGCGCCCGGAACGACCGGAACTCGGTCGATGCCGCGCCGTCGATGGGCAGCGACAGCGCCGACATGCGCCCGCCCGCCATCACGCAGCCTCCTTGCCCGCCGCGCCGCCGTCCTTGCCCGAACGGGACCCGCCGCCCGCCTTGAAGTTGGCCGGACGCACCGCCGACGCCTTCAGGCTGTAGGCCAGCCGCCCGGTACCGGAGTTGACGTACGGCGTCACCATCAGCCCGTTGAACTCCACCGGCACGAACGGGAACCCCGCCGGAGCCTCCGGCACCAGGGGCTGCACCGGCGCCGACAGCTTGACCTTGAACGTGCCCTTGGACTCGGGGTCGGCGTCCAGCACCTCCACCGCCCACACCAGTTCCCCGGTGTCCTTGTCCCGCGCCTGCACGAAGTTCTCACGGGTCGACCGGTCGAAGTCCCGCACCGCCTCCACCCCGCCCTTGACGAACGCCCCGAACGGGAACACGTCCCCGAACGCGACCTTGAACGGACCCTGCACCGCCATCGCGGATCACCCCTGTCGATTGGTCTTTCTGACGACAACTCGGTTTGTCGAGTTGCTGTATCGACAGACTATGTGGGGGTGAGCTATTTGCAAGGGGTGTAAGACGACTTATCGAGTGATCTGAATCACAGTCCGTAGGACTCTTCGAGCACGTGCAGCGACCCCGGAAGGACGGCCTCCACGACCAGGACCGTGCGGCCGGTGGAGTCGACCACCGATCCCAGCACCGACAACACGGGCTCGCCCTCCACCAGGTCGAGGGACTGGCGCTCTTGGTCGGTGGCACGTCGAGCGCGAAGGCGCTCATCGACTCGGGCCAAACGGTCCTTGGCGTGTGCGGTCAAGAGCTGGCGGACCGGAACCGTCAACAGCCCATCTTGGTCCAGGCCCGAGGCCCGCGCGACATCCAGCGGAGTCCACAGCGAGACAAGCTCACTGGCGATGGAGTCGTACAGCCCCACGTATCGCCGCAGGTGGACAGGCGCCGACTCGGCCAGTCCGAGGAGCATCGCAACCGCGTTCGGAGCAGGTACGCGGCTGACCTTCACCAACCTGACCGACGAGGCGGTTTCCTGGCGATCCAGGACGGCTAGACCGGGCCGGCTGTTGCGGACCCCAGACGAGGGAGCGGCCTTAACGAAGGTGCCCCGCCCGTGCTCACGGTGCAGTTCGCCCAAGAGCTGCATCTCATTCAAGGCACGAACCACCGTGGGACGCGCCGCCCCGAACTCCCGCCCAAGCGCCGACTCGGAAGGAATCCGCGCGTTGACGGGATAGGTCCCGTCCTTGATCCGAGCGCGAAGCGTCTCCATGATCTGGACGTACTTCGGAGCGTACGAAGCGTGATCTGACACGATGTCCTGCCAACAGCTCGACAATACGAGTACCCCCAGGAAACCAGACGTCACCGGCGCTGTCACGACATCACTGGTTCCCGAGCAGGCAGTTCTTCGCCCAACCCTCCACGCACTGCCCGCTCAACGCCCAGAGGTCACCCCGATCCGGGAGGCTCAGGGAACGACTGAACCCCCGGCGAGACTCGCAGCGATCAACTGCGGTACGCCGGGGGCTCAGCTCAACCCTTGATGACGCAGGCCCGAGCAATCCACTGGACGAGGTCTCCACACGAAGGCCGTGCGGCTATTCGGGCCTTGGATTCTCCTGAACGGCCGTGAGACTTGTGGTGCCTAGGCCGTGGAGTGACTTTGACGCCGGGTTGAGTTGGTTGCCGCCCGCCCCGCGAGCGATTGGGGAACCCCACCAGGCCGAGGGAACCGGAGGGAAGCGCTCAGCAGGGCGGGGGCCGTCTATGGGGTGGCGGTCGGGCGGG
>NZ_JABXFD010000181.1 GCF_013372625.1 Actinomadura sp. BRA 177 | reverse complement strand
GGCGACGCTCGACCGGTACTTCCCCTGCCGGGACGCGCTGCTGCACGCGCTGCACGAGGCGGCGCTGGCCTCCTCCACGCCGAGGCGGTGCCGGATGACGCGCGACACCACGCCCTCCAGGAGGCTGAAGTACATCTCGGCGAGCGTGTGGACGGGCAGGTCGGTGCGGAAGAAGCCGCCGGCGGCGCCGCGCTCGAACACCGCGCGGAGCGGGCCGGCGAGCTGCCGCTCGACGCGGCGGGCCTCCCGCGGCGTCCGCTCCAGCAGCCCGAGGGCGCGGTGCCGGCTGGTCGCGGCGATCGTCGCGCGGGTCATCCGGGCGACGGCCTCCTCGATCGGCACCGAGTCCAGCCGGGCGTCCTCCAGCCGGGCCGTCAGGTCGGCCAGCGCCGCCTCGTGCAGCGCGTGCAGCAGCGCGTCGCGGCTGGGGAAGTACCGGTCGAGCGTCGCCCGCGCGACCCCGGCCGCCGCGGCGATGTCGGCCATGCCCGCCAGCTCGCCGCGCTCGGCCAGCACCACGGCCGCGGCCTGGAGTATCCCCGCCCGCACCTGGTCGCGGATGACCGTGCCACTGCTCATCGCGGGAAAGGGTACACCGCCGTCCCGGCATGGGACGTCCTTCCGCCAGGACGCGATCGCATGAACAATGCCGGGGCGGGCGCCGGTCGCGGCGCCGCCCGCCCGCCCGCGGGCCGGAAACGGACCCGTCGGGGCCGCGAACCTGGGAAGGACATCTGCATGGAAACCGTGTACTCCAAGGACGGCACCCGCATCGCCTTCGACCGGACCGGCGAGGGGCCCGCCCTCGTCTGCGTCGGCGGGGCGCTCAACGACCGCGGGTCGGGCGCCGCGCTCGCCGCGCTGCTGGCCGGCCGGCACACCGTCCTCACCTACGACCGGCGGGGCCGCGGCGGCAGCGGCGACACCCCGCCCTACGCCGTCGACCGCGAGATCGAGGACCTGGCCGCGGTGCTCGACGCGGCGGGCGGGTCCGCGGCGGTGTACGGGATGTCGTCGGGTGCGGTGCTGGCGCTGCGCGCCGCCGCGGCCGGGCTGCCCGTCACCCGGCTCGCGCTGTTCGAGCCGCCGTTCCACTCCGGCCACGACGACCGCCTCACCCGCGCCCGCGCCTACAACACCGAGCTGACCGGGCTGCTGGCCGACGGCCGCCGCGGCGACGCGCTCGCGCTGTTCATGGGCAGTGTCGGGATGCCGGCGGAGATGGTGGCGCAGGCGCGCGGCGCGCCGATGTGGCCGGCGCTGGAGGCGCTCGCGCCGACCCTGGCCTACGACTCGGCGGTCATGGACGACGGCGGCGGCGGCGCGATGCCCGAGGCCCTCATCGGCCGGGTCACCGTACCGGCGCTGGTGCTGGACGGCGGCGACAGCCCCGCGTGGATGCGCGACACCGCCGCCCGCGTCGCCGGGCTGCTGCCCGCCGGGACGCACCGGACCCTGGACGGCCAGACCCACGACGTCGCGCCCGGCGTCCTCGCGCCCGCCCTGGCCGGGTTCCTGGCCTGACCCGGCGGGCGGGTCACGGCACCGGGACCTCGATGTGGCCGGGCGCGCCGCGCCGCAGCGCCGCGCGCCCGGCGGTGACCTCGGCGGCCCACGCCTCGAACGCCGCCAGCTCGGACGCGGGCACCGCGACGTCGGCCTCCACGGCCGCGGCGTAGCGGACGTCGCCGGGCTGGTGCCCGGCCGCGTGCAGGTCGCCGAGGAAACGTCCGGCCAGGGCGTAGTCCACGCCCACGGTGACCGTCACCACCGGGCGCAGCTCCACGACCCCGACCGCGTCGATGGTCTCCGCGACCGCCTGGGAGTAGGCGCGGACCAGGCCGCCCGCGCCGAGCTTGACGCCGCCGAAGTGGCGGGTGACGACGGCGGCGGTGCCGGTCAGGCCGCGCCGCACCAGCACCTCCAGCATCGGGATGCCCGCCGTCCCGGCCGGTTCGCCGTCGTCGCTGCTCTTGGTGATCTCGCCGCGCTCGCCGACGACGTAGGCGGTGCAGTTGTGGGTGGCGTCGCGGTGCGCGCGGCGGTGCGCGGCGATGAACGCCGTCGCCTCGGCCTCGCCGGCGGTGCGGGCGAGCGTGCAGACGAACCGGGACCGGCGTATCTCCAGCTCGTGCGAGCCGCCCTGTCTGATCATGCGCATGGCGTCCCCGAGTCTATGTTCGGGCGGGCGCGCCGCCGGGAAGGGTGGGCGGCATGGATCCATTGGACGCGCTGTACCGGCGCTGGCTGTTCGAGGTGTGGGCGGGCGACTACGCGGCGGCCGGGGAGATCCTGACGCCCGGGTTCACCGGGCACTGGCCGAACCTGGAGGTGCACGGCCCCGCCGAGGCCGCCGAGCAGGTCCGCCGCTCCCACGAGTACTTCAGCGGCGTCCGCACCGCCCTGGACGCCGGCCCGGTCGTCGGCGACGGGATGGTCGCCGCCGCGTGGAGCTTCCACGGCTCCTACCGGGGCGGTGTGCCGGGCGCGACGGCCGCGCCGGGGACGCCGGTGTCGTTTCGCGGGCAGGACATCTTCCGCGCCGAGGACGGCCGGTTCGCCGAGTACTGGGTCGTCTCGGACGCGATGGGCCTGATGACCGCGCTCGGCGCCCTCGGCTGAACCCGGAAGCACGCCGGGCCCCCGGCGGGGGTCAGACCAGGTCGATGAGGTCGGCGATGGAGTTGACGACGCGGGACGGGCGGAACGGGAACCGGGCGATCTCGTCCTTGCGGGTCACGCCGGTCAGCACCAGGATCGTCTCCAGGCCGGCCTCGATGCCGGCGACGACGTCGGTGTCCATCCGGTCGCCGATCATCGCGGTGCACTCGCTGTGCCCGCCGACGACGTTCAGCGCGGTCCGCATCATCAGCGGGTTGGGCTTGCCGACGAAGTAGGGCTCCACCCCGGTCGCGCGGGTGATCATCGCGGCGACGGCGCCGGTCGCGGGCAGCGACCCCTCCGGGGACGGGCCGACCGGGTCGGGGTTGGTCGCCACGAACCGGGCGCCGTCCTCGATGAGCCGGATCGCGCGGGTGATCTGGGAGAAGCTGTAGGTGCGGGTCTCGCCCAGCACCACGTAGTCGGGGTCGATGTCGGTGAGGACGAAGTCGGCCTCGTGCAGCGCCGTGGTCAGCCCCGCCTCCCCGATCACGTACGCCGACCCCTCGGGCCGCTGGTCGGCCAGGAACCGGGCGGTGGCCAGCGCCGACGTCCAGATCGACTCGGCGGGGACCTGCAGGCCGGCGGCGGCGAGCCGGGCCGACAGGTCCCGGCGGGTGTAGATCGAGTTGTTGGTGAGGACGAGGAACGGGGTGCCGGACGCCGACAGCCGGCGGATGAACTCCTCGGCGCCGGGCACGGGGCGGCCCTCGTGGACCAGGACCCCGTCCATGTCCGACAGCCAGTACTCGATCGGCCTGCGTTCGGTCATATCCCCATTGTCGCAGGTGAGGATCTTCGTTCGGACCGCCCCGCGCCGGGCCCCGGCCGGCGCGGGGGCGTTGACCTGCGCGTGACGTGGATCATAGATTTTCGGCACGGCGCACCGAACCGTGTTCGGCGGTACGGGCCGCGCGGCGGCGCGCCGTCACCCCGCGGGAGGCGCTGTGCAGGACCGGGACGTGCAGGACCGTGAGACGCAGGAGGGCGGGCTGCCGGGCATCGCCGAGGTGCGGGCGGCGATGACCGCGCCCGGGCAGCTGTTCGAGATGGAGGAGGCCGAGATCCGCGGTGTGCGGACGCGGGTGTGGAAGAACGCCCCGCCCACCCTCCGCGACGTCCTGGAGGCCTCCCGCGCGCACGGCGAGGCCGACTTCCTGGTCTACGGCGGCGACCGCCTCACCTTCGCCGGGCACTACGCGGCGGCGGCCGCGTTCGCGCGGCGGCTCATCGACCGGTACGGGGTGGGCAAGGGCGACCGGGTCGCGATCGCGATGCGCAACTACCCCGAATGGTCGGTGGCGTTCTTCGCCGCCGCCGCCGCCGGCGCGGTGGTGGTGCCGCTGAACGCCTGGTGGAGCGCCGCCGAGCTGGAGTACGGGCTGGCCGACAGCGGCGCCAGGGTCCTGATCGCCGACGCCGAGCGCGCCGAGCGGCTCGCCGGGGTGCTGCCGGGCCTGGGCGTCCCCTGCCTGGTCGCCCGGCCCGCCGGCGCCCTCCCCGACGGCATGGAGTCGTTCGCCGACGTCCTGGGCGACACCGGGGACCCGGCCGCGGCGTCGCTGCCGGAGGTGGCGATCGGCCCCGAGGACGAGGCCACCATCTTCTACACCTCCGGCACCACGGGACGCCCCAAGGGCGCCCTCGGCACGCACCGCAACATCGTCACCAACCCCGTCAGCCTCGCCTACGGGATCCTGTCGGCCGGGGTCCGCGCCGGCCGCACGCTCGCGGAGCTGACCGCGCCGGCGCCGCGGGTGACGCTGCTGAGCGTCCCGTTCTTCCACGCCACCGGCTGCCACTCGGTGCTGGTGACCCACGCGCTGCAGGGCGGCACCGTCGTGCTGATGTACAAGTGGGACGTCCGCACGGCGCTGGAGCTGATCGAGCGGGAGCGCGTCACCGGGTTCGGCGGCGTCCCCACCATGGCGTGGCAGGTGCTGACCTCCCCCGACTTCGGCGACTACGACACCTCCAGCCTCACCGGCGTCAGCTACGGCGGCGCCCCGGCCGCGCCCGCGCTGCTGGACACGATCAGGGAGCGGCTGCCCGAGCGGGTCCCCGGCAACGGCTACGGCCTCACCGAGACGTCCTCGGTCACCACCTACAACGGCGGCGTCAACTACCTGGAGCGGCCCGAGAGCGTCGGCCCGCCCGTCGCGGTCTGCGACGTCAAGGTCGTCGGCCCGGCCGGGGACGAGCTGCCGGCCGGGGAGGTCGGCGAGCTGCTGATCCGGGGCCCGAACGTCATCAAGGGCTACTGGAACAAGCCGGAGGCGACCGCCGCCGCGTTCGAGGGCGGCTGGTTCCGCAGCGGCGACCTGGCCCGCCTGGACGGCGACGGGTTCGTCTACATCGTCGACCGCGCCAAGGACATGCTGATCCGCGGCGGGGAGAACATCTACTGCGCCGAGGTGGAGGCCGCCCTGTACGAGCATCCGGCGGTCGCCGACTGCGCCGTGATCGGCGTCCCGCACCAGGTCCTGGGCGAGGAGGTCGGCGCGGTCATCGTGCCGCGCCCCGGGCGGGCGGTCACCGCCGGGGAGGTGCGGGAGTTCCTGGGCGAGCGGATCGCCGCGTTCAAGGTGCCGGCGCACCTGTGGTTCCGGGACGAGCCGCTCCCCCGCAACCCCGGCGGCAAGATCCTGAAGACCCGGCTGCGCGAGCAGCTCCTCGGCTGACCCCGGGAACGCGGAACGGGGCGTCCCGGACGGTTCCGGGGCGCCCCGCGCGGGCTGTGCGTCCGGTCAGACGTTGACGCCGAAGTCGGAGGCGATGCCCGACAGGCCCGAGGCGTAGCCCTGGCCCACCGCGCGGAACTTCCACTCGGCGCCGTTGCGGTACAGCTCGCCGAACACCATGGCGGTCTCGGTCGAGGCGTCCTCCGACAGGTCGTAGCGCGCGATCTCGCTGTTGTCGGCCTGGTTCACCACGCGGATGAAGGCGTTGCGGACCTGCCCGAAGTTCTGCTGGCGGCCGTCGGCGTCGTAGATCGACACCGGGAACACGATCTTGGAGACCTCGGCCGGGACGGTGTTCAGGCCGACCTTGATCTGCTCGTCGTCGCCCTCGCCCTCACCGGTGAGGTTGTCGCCGGTGTGCTCGACGGAGCCGTCGGGGCTCTTGAGGTTGTTGAAGAACACGAAGTGCTGGTCCGACAGCACCTTGTTCTCCGCCGAGACCAGCAGGGCGCTGGCGTCCAGGTCGAAGTCGGTCCCGGTGGTGGTCCGCACGTCCCAGCCCAGACCGACCACGACGGCGGTCAGTCCGGGAGCCTCCTTGGTCAGCGAGACGTTGCCGCCCTTGCTCAGACTGACTCCCACTGTTGTCTACCTCCGTATCGGACTGCGGGTGGGTGTCCACCCGCGATCGGTCTGTCTAACGAGAACGGTAGCCATCCCTCGCCGGTTCCCCCGGGTCCTTGGCGAATTCGCGGCGTGGCGTGCCGTTTCGTCCCGTCTCCGAGCGTAGGGGACGTACGTCAGGTGCCGGGGGGTGCGGTGAGGAAGGCGGTGGGCGCGGTGACGGGGGCGGGCAGGGCGAACGCGGCGGCCAGTTCGGCGGCGCGGGGGGCGAGCTGGTCGCAGGCGCGGCGCCGCGCCGCCCACACCTCGTCCAGGATGCCGGGCGGTGCGGCGCCCTCGTTGAGCAGGTCGGGGGCGCGGCGGTCCAGGACGTTCAGCGCGTGCAGCCGCAGCACCGGCCCGAGCTCGTCTGGGCCCGTGTCCACGACGGCGGCGCAGATCTCCAGGACGATCCGGTCGGCGCACGCCGACGCGGTCCGGGCGGCCAGGACGAGGTTGGCGTTCCAGGCGGTGAACGCGTCGCCCTCCCGCAGCGCGGCGTCGACGCGGGCGGCGAGGCGGTCGCGCATGCGGCGCTCGGTGTCGCGGGCCAGGAACAGCCAGACGCGCGGGGAGTCCAGGTCGCCGCCGTCGGGCGGGCCCGCGCCCGGTTCGGGCGGGACGTAGCGGTCCCGGTCGGCCATGGCGCGGGCGGTGTCGTAGCGGTCCCGGTCGGCCATGGCGCGGGCGGTGTCGGAGAGGATCAGCTCGTTGTCGCCGCCGGCGTTCTGGTAGGCGTGCGTCAGGCCCCGGTAGGCGTTGAGGCGCTCGGCGGCGGCGAAGCCGGGCGCGCCGCTGTGCACCCGGCACGCCGACACCGTCTCCTGCGCCTGGGCGGTCGCGGCGGCCTTCAGCAGCGCCAGGTCGCGGTCGACGGCCGACCACGGCGCCCACGCGGTGTCCGGG
>NZ_JABXFD010000723.1 GCF_013372625.1 Actinomadura sp. BRA 177 | reverse complement strand
CCGTGCTGCGCTTCGTACCCGGCCACGAGCCCCCGAGCGGCGCGGGGCAGAGCGCCGTGCGGTGGCTGCTGTCGGTCGGGCACACCTCGGGCACCGACCTCGCGCACGGCGTCCTCGCCGGCTGCCGCGCCGCCCGCGCCCTGGCCGCCATCGCCCCGCACGCCGGAAAGGTGACTGCATGAGCGCGGCGAACCGGGGGGCGTGGGGGGCCGCCCCCCACAGGAGGCACGGATGAGCGACTGGGTCGAGGTCCGGCGGGGGGGCTACCACGATTCGGTCACGCTCATGCGGGTCAGCCGGCAGCTCGCGGAGCGGCCCGGCGTCGCCGGGGCGATGGTGGCGATGGCGACCAGGCTGAACCGCGAGATGTTCGAGCGGATGGGCTTCGCGGTGCCGGACGACGCGGGGCCGGACGACCTCGTCGTGGCGGTCCGGGTCGACGGCGGCGGGCTCGACGAGGCGCGCGAGGCCCTCGACGGGCTGCTGCGCGACGCGTCCCGCCCGCCGGCCGGCGGGCGGGGCGCGTCGCGCAGCAGCCCGTCGGGGGCCTGTCCATTATACACAACTTACGCCGCCGACGGAGAGGAGAATGCAGCTCTCCGTGGGTGCCGAGTGCCGAATACAAACAAGAACACAACAACAACAACCGCAACCACTCATCAACACG
>NZ_JABXFD010000722.1 GCF_013372625.1 Actinomadura sp. BRA 177 | reverse complement strand
GGGTGACGGCAGTGGTCGGACGGGGCGGTGGCTGGCGGCGCGCGCACGGCCGCGGGGGACAGCTCCGAGGGTCGCTGGACGCCGGGTGAGTTCTGCGCGGTGACGGCGGCGATGAAGCGCATCCCGTGCACGCCGTGGGCGAGCGTGGTCTTCAGGTCCGCCGGGAGGCCGGGGCCGCCGCCGGCCGGGAGCGGGCCGTTGGCCGTCTCCCTGTGGGTGACGGGGTCGAGCTCCGGCTGGAAGTGGGGGTCGCCGGCCACCCGCTCGTACACGGCCGGCACCGCGGCGGGGGCGGCGAGGCGCGGATGGCGCGCCACCTGATCAGGGCGGACGGGCCGGACGAGCAGGTGGCCGGCCGCCTCGTGGAGCGCGCAGGGCGCGGAAAGCGGCGAGCTCCGTCAGAGCCGCGCGCCAGCGCAGCAGGGGGCCAAGGTGGGCGACCTGGGGCAGGATCTCGCGGCCGGTCCAGCCGTTGGGCCAATCGGGGCGGGTCGAGTAGTGCGTAAGGCCCGGCCGCATCCCCCGGCGCTTCAGACTCTCCGCCACGCGCGCCGGCGCGAACAGGGTGCCGGAGAAGGTCGGGCCGCACAGGAACTTGGAGCCGGTGACGGCGGTCATCAGGCCCGCCTGTAGATAGGCGCGCAAGGTGGATGGCTGACTCTTATAA
>NZ_JABXFD010000577.1 GCF_013372625.1 Actinomadura sp. BRA 177 | reverse complement strand
GACGCCGCCAGCGCCGCGGCCTGGTCCGGCAGCGCCTGCATCTGCCCGCTCGGCCGGCGCACGGCCGGCTCCGGCTCGGCGGCGTTCTCCACGATGAGCGAGGCCGGGATCAGCGCGATCGCGGTCGTCCCGCCGTACGGGGACGGGCGGAGGGTGACCGTGATGCCGTGCCGCTGCGCGAGCCGCGCCACGACGAACAGGCCGAGCTGGGCGCTGTCGGACGGGTCGAACTCGGGCGGGTTCGCGAGCCGCTCGTTGGCGGCGCGCAGCGCCTCCTCGGTCATCCCGAGGCCGCGGTCCTCCACCTCGATCGCGAAGCCGCTGGCGACGGCCTGCCCGCTGACCCGCACCGGCGACTGCGGCGGCGAGAACGTGGTGGCGTTCTCCACTACCTCGGCGAGCAGGTGGATGACGTCGGCGACGGCGGAGCCGAGCAGCGCGACGCGCGGCAGCGGCTGCACCCGGACACGCGGGTAGTCCTCGACCTCGGCGACCGCGCCGCGCACCACGTCCACCAGCGGGACGGGACGCCGCCAGCCGCGCCCGGCGGTCTTGCCGGCCAGGATGACCAGGCCCTCGGCGTGCCGCCGCATGCGGGTCGCGAGGTGGTCCAGGCGGAACAGGTCCGACAGCTCGGACGGGTCCTCGGTGCGGCGCTCCATCGTGTCGAGCAGGCTGAGCTGGCGGTGCAGCAGCGCCTGGTTGCGGCGCGCGAGGTTGACGAACACCTCGCTGATGCCGCGCCGCGCCGCGACCTCGCCCTCGGCGGCCACCAGCACGGCCTCGCGGGCGCGGTCGAACGACTCGGCGATCTGCCGGATCTCGGTGATGCGGTAGTCGAGGCCGGGCTCCGGCTCGGGGTCGGCGGGACGCCCGGCGATGATCTGCTCGGCGAGCCGCGGCAGCCGCTTCTGGGTGAAGTCGACGACACCGCCGGCGAGCGTGCGGCATTCGCGCACCAGCCGCCGGGAGACGCGGACCGCGATGAAGGACGACAGCACGATCGCGAGGAGCCCGAGGCCGCCGGCGAGGCCGAGCCGGGTGAACGCGCCGATCGCGATCCGCTCGCCCTGGTCGGTGACCCCGTCGAGGATCCGGTTCTCCATCTGGTACAGCCGCCCGTTGGCCTCGTCGGCGACGGACCGCCAGACGGACGGCTCGATGACGGGCGTCCCCCGTCCCGCGCGCACCTGCTGCTGCCGGCCGCTCTGCTGGGTGCCCTGCGCCGTGCCGGCGCCGTGCCCCGGCATCGTGGTCGTCCCGGTCCCGCCGGTTCCGGTCCCCGCGGTTCCGGTTCCGGTCCCGGCACGGGTCCGGCGCGCGGTGGCCTGCGGCGGTTCGGCGCCGGCGATGACCTGGTCCTCCAGCTTCATCATCCGCATGAACGGCGGGGAGGCCATCAGCCGGTCGTACTGGGCGCGGTCGGCGGCGGGCAGGTCGCGCGCGCTGACGCTGTGCAGCGTGTGGTGCGCCCCGACCAGCTTGGCGAACTCGGCGCGTTCGGTGCCGGTGATGCGGCCGGCGGCGAGCGCCCCGGTCAGCAGCGCGTCCTCACGCGACATGTACTCGCGGGCGAGCCCGAACGAGGTGAGCGTGCGGGCGCTCGCCGTGATCCGGCCGTCGGCGGGGGTGGTCGCGCTGTACATGGCGAAGCCCGCGTCGATGAGCTCGCTGTACTCGTGCAGCACGCGGGCGCGGTCGGCGACCCGCTCGTCCACGCTGCGGCGGACGCCCGGCAGCGTGCCGAGCTTGTCCACGAACCCGTCGAGCCGGTCCACGACCTTCGGCAGGATGGAGTCGCGGAGGCCGTCGTCGCGGGCGCCGGCGCGCACCTGCTCGGCCGCCTGGTCGGTGGCCTCCCGCTGCGTCCGCATCACGCCGGGGTCGCTGCGGGCGCCGCCGAGCTCGGCCAGCGACAGCCGCCGCTCCTTCTGCAGCGCGTCGACGAGCCGCTGCGTGGGCAGCACCGTCTTCTGCTGGAACTCGCGGCTCTGCAGCAGCTGGTGGGCGTCGCCGTAGGTGATGCCGGTGAGGAACGCCCACAGCGAGGCGAGCGCCAGCAGCGGCACGAGGACCAGCAGTGTGATCCGTGCCCCGATGGAGGAGAAGCCGCGGGCCATCACGGCTGGCGGACCCTGCTCACTGTCTCGTCCTCCTGCACTGGGTCGTACGGCATTGGGGGGTGGGACATGCGGGGAAACCTCCCGATGCGTCTAGTACGGGGGTGTGCCGGAGCCTACTACGTCGCGGGTTCACGATGATCGGGCATCCGCGCATCGTGCCCCGTCTCCTGCTCGTCCGGCCAGGTGAGGACGTGCTCCATCAGCGCGACGAGCACCTCCTTGGACGACTCCCGGCGGCGCACGTCGCACAGCACCACCGGGACGCCGGGGTCGAGGTCGAGCGCGATCGCGATGTCCTCGGCGCGGTGCGTCCGCATCCCGTCGAAGCAGTTCACCGCGACGACGAACGGGACGCCGCGGCGCTCGAAGTAGTCGATCGCGGGGAAGCTGCCCGGCAGCCGGCGCGTGTCGGCGATCACCACCGCGCCGATCGCGCCGGCGGCCAGCTCGTCCCACATGAACCAGAACCGCTCCTGGCCGGGCGTGCCGAACAGGTAGAGCAGCAGCTGGTCCGACAGCGTGATGCGGCCGAAGTCCATCGCGACCGTCGTGGTCGACTTGGCGCCGACGCCGGACACGTCGTCCACCCCGACGCCGCGGTCGGTCAGCGGCTCCTCGGTGTGCAGCGGCCTGATCTCGCTGATCGAGGCCACCATGGTGGTCTTGCCGGCCCCGAACCCGCCCGCGATGAGGATCTTGGTGGTGACCGGCGGGCGGGACGCCAGGCCCGTCCCGTCAAAGTGCGCGGAGACCATTGAGCACCTCCCTCAGCACGCCGTTCGGCGGGCGGCGGCCCGCCGCGGAGCGCGCCTCGGCGACCACCGCGACGAGCCCCTCGTCCCGCAGGTCGCCGAGCAGCACCCGGACGACGCCGATGGGCAGCCCGAGGTCGGCCGCCAGGTCGACGACCGGCACCGGCGCCGCGCAGCGGCGCAGCACCCGCGCGTGGTCGGGGCTGTAGCGCAGCCGGTCACCGGGCGGGACGCCGGTGGCGGCGACGACCGCGATGAGCTCGAAGCCGGGGCCCTCGGGACGGGTCCGGCCGCGGGTCATCGCGTACGGGCGCACGACCGGACCGGCATCCCGGTCCAGCCACTGCTCTGCCGACGGGTCCATCGCTCAGAGTCCCCGTGGCGCGGACCCCCCGGCGCCTCCGAACTCCCCGCCGGCCGCCTCGTACCGCGGGCTCGCCTGCAGGTGCTGGCCGACCCGCTTGACCAGCACGGCCATCTCGTAGGCGACGAGGCCGGCGTCGGCCTCGGCCTCGGCGAGGACGGCGAGGCAGGTGCCGTCGCCCGCGGCCGTCACGAACAGCAGCAGCGCGTCCATCTCGATGATGGTCTGCCGCACGTTCCCGCCGGCGAAGTGCCGCCCGGCGCCGCGGGCGAGGCTCTGCACGCCGGACGCCAGCGCGGACAGGTGCTCGGCGTCCTCGCGGGCCAGCTCGTTCGAGGCGGCCACGGCCAGGCCGTCCCGCGACAGGATCACCGCCTGCCGCACCGTCGTCACGCGCTCGGCGAAGTCGTTGAGCAGCCAGTTCAGCTCACCGGTCACGGTGTTGTGCATCATCGGGTTCCCTCATCCCCCACATCCGTCGCGCGGCCGCGCCGCCATCCCTGCTGTATCGATGCCATCAGCGAGCGTGCCTCCTCGGGCGAGCGTGCGATCCCCCCGGACGCGCCCCCGCCGGGCGGTGCCGGCGGCGGCGGGGGTCTCTTGCGCAGCTGCGGCGCCAGGTTCTTCTGCCTGACCCGGCGGGGCAGCCCCGCGTGGGTTCCCGCGGGCTCCCAGTCGTCCTCGTCGTCGTTCTCTCCCGCGTCGGCCGGCACGGTCACCACGGGCTGCGGGACCGCGTCGTCCGACCAGGGGTTCGGGGTGGGGCGCGGCGGGACGCCGGCCACCGGCCGCCCGGGGTCGCCCCACGGGCCGGTGAGCTCGGGCAGCGCGGGCGGCGCCTCCACCAGCTCGGCGTCCACGAGTTCGGCGTCCACGGGCTCGTCCTCCGCGGGCACGGGCGCAGCGCGCTCGGGCTCGGCGTCCACGGGCTCGGCGTCCACGGGCTCAACGTCGCGCAGCGGGACGACGGTCTCGCCGTCGGTGGCGGTGTCGAGCGGGGACGCCTCGGCAGGCTCGTCCTCGACCGGTCCGGCGGCCGGCGGCAGCATGCCCGCCGCCATGTGCTCCGCCGGGACGACCAGCTCATGCGGCAGCAGCACGATCGCCGTGACGCCGCCGTACGGGGACCGCTGCAGCGTCACGGAGATCTGGTGCCGGGCGGCCAGCCGCGCGACGACGAACAGGCCCAGCTGGTCGGTGTCGACGAGGTCGTACTCGGGCGGCTCGGCGAGCCGCCGGTTGGCCTCGGCGAGCAGCTCGGGCTTGACGCCGAGGCCGCGGTCCTCGATCTCCACCGCGAAGCCGATGCCGACCCGCTCGGCCTTGACCCGCACCTCGGTGTTGGGCGGGGAGAACGTCGCGGCGTTCTCGATCAGCTCGGCGAGCAGGTGGATGACGTCGGTGACGGCGGCGCCGACCAGGCCGTCCTCGGCGTCGGTGAGGACGGTGGCGCGGGTGTAGTCCTCGATCTCCGCGACGGCGGCGCGCAGCACGTCGGCGAACCGCACCGGCTGCCGCCAGCCGCGCCCGGGGGTCGCGCCGGACAGGATGATCAGGCTCTCCGCGTGCCGCCGCATGCGGGTGGTGAGGTGGTCGATGCGGAACAGGTCCGCCAGGTCGTCGGCCTCGGCGCGGCTCTCCAGCCCGTCCAGCATGGTGAGCTGGCGGTGCAGCAGCGACTGGTTGCGGCGGGCGATGTTGAGGAAGATCCGGCTGACGCCGGCGCGCAGCTCGGCCTGGCCGACGGCGGCGTCCACGGCGGTCCGCTGCACCTTGGCGAACGAGTCGGCGAGCCGGGCGATCTCGGCGGTGCTGCCGGCGTGCAGCGGCGGCGCCTCCGCCTCGACGTCCACGCTCTCGTTGCGGCTCAGCCGCCGCACGACGCCGGGCAGCCGCCGCTCGGCCAGCTCCTCGGCGGAGCCGCGCAGCCCGACCAGCTCGCGGATGAAACCGCGGGCGAACCGCAGCGACAGCAGCACCGACGCGATGATCGCCAGCAGCCCGAGCCCGCCGACGACGCCGAGCCGCACGTAGGCGTCGCGGCCGGCCCGGTCGGCGCCCACGGCGGCCTGCCGGGAGTTGTCGAGCACCATGTCGTTGACCGACTGGACGAGCGGATCGGCGGTCCGCTGCCACTCCTGGTTGCCGACGGGCAGCCGCTTGCGCGGGTCCGCGTTGGCTATCCGGTCCTCGATCGCCTTGAAGCTCTGGTACCCGGGGGACGCGAAGACCGGCGCGACGCTGGTCCGGTAGACGACCGGGTCGAGCAGCGTGCGCTGCTTGATCCACTGCCAGCGCTGCTCGCCGACCATCTCGACGAACAGCCGGTGCTCGGCCGCCGTCAGCCGGCCCCTGGTGACGAAGGCGGCGGCGATCAGCGCGTTCTCCCGCTGCAGCAGCTCCATGCCGCGGGCCGCGTGCCGGGTGGACAGCGTCCAGTTGTAGAGGCCGGCGTCGTCGATGACGCTGAGGCCGTCGTACAGCCGGTGCACGTCGTCGACCATCGTGCTGTAGCTGTTGATCGCGGTCAGCCGGTCGACGAGCCGCCCGTCGACGGCCGCGCGGAGCCCGCCGAGCCCGCCGAAGGCCCGCAGGACGTCGGTGACGCGGCCGTCCATCTCCTCGGTCGTGGCGTCCTGCGCGGCCTCGGCGGTGGCGTCGCGGCGGAAGCGCTCGACGGCCTGGTCGACGCGGTTGCGCTGCGCGACGAGGGCGACGGGCGTCCCGCCGGGGGTGGAGCGCGGCGTGCTGAGGAACACCGCCGACATCTGGCGCTCCCTGCCGAGCTCCACCAGGACGCTCTGGCCGCTCGGCCCGAACTGCCGGTCGAGCGTGTGGTACTTGCGCTGGGCGAGGGCGTCCCGCCCGGTGACACTCGCGGCGTATCCCCACAGCGCGACCAGGGAGAGCAGCGGCACGAGCAGCAGCGCGGTCACCTTCGAGCGAATCGATCGCGTACGGGGGGTTTTCATGTGACCTCGAACGTTCCGGCCAGGAGGGTCCATGGATCATAAAGGCGGTCCGTGACGGGACCGCAACCCCTTTGGCGCCTTTCGGACGCATTGGTGCCGTTCCGTGTCACCTGCGGCGATGCGCACGGCCCGGGTGATCTTGCCGCACCCGTCGCAAGCGGATAGCGGCAAATCGGGACAATTTGCTTTATTTCCCCCTGTTGTTCCGGAGCAATGCGCCATACTCTGCTTCTTCACCATCGCTCGCGTCGCGCCGGCACGGGAAGGAGATCCGCGATCCATACAGGCAACGACGGAGGCCGGAACGAGGCCGCCCCCGCCGGGCCGAGGGACACGGCCCACCGGGACGGGAGGACGGCTCCGGGGCCCGGGCGCGTTACGATGCCCGCCGTGAGTCCCGAAAGCCAGGCATCCGAGGCACTGCCGTCGCGACGGCGCCGCGCCCCCCGCGGCGGCCGGCATCGCGGCGACGAGTCCTTCCTGCTGCCCCCCGGATCCCCCACGCTGGTCCTGGCCGTCCCCGGGCACGCCCGGCAGGCCGGCACCGAGACCGCCGCCGAGCTCGCCCGGCTCGTCGAGATCGAGCACACCGGCCAGCCCGCCTACCTCGGGTACCTGGACGGCGACGAGGCGGGCCTGCACGCCGTCCTCGCCGGCCTGCGGCAGGAGCACGACGAGCTCGCGGCCATCGTGGTGCCGCTGTCCACCGGCCCCGACCCGGCGCTCGACCGGGCGGTGCACGCC
>NZ_JABXFD010000469.1 GCF_013372625.1 Actinomadura sp. BRA 177 | reverse complement strand
GTGTGTAGCGTGTTCGGTGCGTCGGGAGCGGCGGAGGTGTATAAGAGACGGGGAGCCGCCGCCGGCGATCCAGCCGGCGATGAGCCCCTCGGCCGCGGCGGCCTGGGCGCCGGCGACGCCGGTGATCTCCCCGGCGGCGTAGACGGCGGGGGCGGTGGTGAGCTGGTCGCCGTCCACATCGACGAACGCGCCGTCCCGCAGGCCGCAGCCGGCGGCGACGGGGAGTTCGAGCTGCGGGCTGAAGCCGTGGGTGACGCAGAGCGCGTCGACCGCGACGGTCCGCTCGGTGCCGGGGACGACCGACCAGTCGGGACGCAGGCGGGCCGTGACCGCCTCTTCCACGCGTCCGTCGCCGCGCGCCTCGACCACGGCGCGGCCCGTCCGGTAGGGAACGCGGTGCCGGGCGAGCAGCCCGAGGTATCCGGCGAGCTCGGTGCCCTTGCCCGGCTGCGCCGCCAGTTCCCACGGGCGGCGCGTCCACCCGCGCGCCACGGTCGCGGCGGGGTTGGCCTCCAGCACCGCCCGGACGGCCGAACCGGCCGCGAGGAGCGAGGTCGCGACCGGTAGCAGGAACGGCCCGGAGCCGGCGATCAGCACGCGGTCGCCGACGATGAGGTGCTCCCCCTTGGCCAGTGCCTGCGCGGCTCCGGCGGTGTGGACGCCGGGCAGCTCCCAGCCGGGGAACGGCAGGACGCGGTCATGGGCGCCGGGTGCGAGGACGAGCGCGTCGGGCCGCAGGACGTGCCGTTCACGCGCCGCCGCGTCGGGCTCGCCGCGCAGCACGTGGACGTGCGGGGCACCCCGGTCCAGGCTCTCGATCGCCCAGACGGTGCTCCGCGGCCACCAGGCGCAGCGCGGGTGGCCGAGCACGTGACCGCGGAGGCGGTCGAAGCCCCGCCGGCCGCGGTGCCGGCGCCCCGAGCGCGCGGCGGCGTAGGCGTCCGGCGGCATCCGGTGGTACTGGCCGCCGGGATTGTCGGCGGCGTCGAGCAGCGTCACCCGCGCCCCGGCGCGCAGGGCGCCCGCCGCCGCGGCCAGGCCCGCCGGACCGGCCCCGACGATCACCACGTGCCGGGTCATCGGGCGTCCTGCGGCGCGCGGGACTGGGTGCCGATCGTGTCGCCGTCGCGGGCGCGGCGGGCGCAGGCCCGTACGTCGCGGACGCCGTTGACGGTGACGAGGCAGTCGAAGCAGGCGCCGATGCCGCAGAAGACGCCGCGCGGGGAGCCGGACGGGCCTTCGCGCCAGGCCCGGCGCCCGGACGCCAGCAGCACCCCGGCGATCGTCTGGCCCTCGATGCCGGTGAGCGGTTCGCCGTCCACGGTGATCCGCAGCGGGACCTCCCGCCGCCCGGCGGCGCGCGCGAGTCTCGGGCTCATCCGTTCTCTCCTTCGGCCTGGACGGCGGGCCGGCCGACCCTGAACGGCGCCGCGTCGATGTCGGGTTCGCGTCCGAGCAGCAGGTCGCGCAGCACGGCGGCCGTCCCGACCGAGAGCCCGACGCCGGCGCCCTCGTGGCCGGTGGCGTGCCAGAGCCCGTCCAGGCGCGGGTCGGCGCCGATGACGGGCAGGTGATCGGCGACGTACGGGCGGAACCCGCCGTAGGCGCGCATCACCGGCACGCCGGCCAGGGACGGGAAGAGGCGGAGCGCCTTGCCCGCGATGACCGACAGGACCTCGGGGCGGAGCCGGTCGTCGAAGCCGACCCGGCGCCGCGACGAGCCGATGAGGAGCGTCCCGGCGCGGGTGGACTCGACCACGGCGGACGCCCGCAGGTCTCCGGCGCCGCTGCCGACGGCGCCCACGTAGTCCGCGTCGTAGACCTTGTGGAAGACGGTCGGCGGCAGCGGCGCGGTGACGAGCACCTCGCCGCGCCGGGGCCGGACGTCCAGCCGGACGCCGAGTCGTGCGGCGACCTCTCCGGACCACGGGCCGGCGGCGTTGACGAACGCGTCCCCATCGATGGTTCCGGCGCGGGTGCGGACGCCGGTGATGCGGCCGCCGCGCGCTACGGCGCCGGTGACCTCGTGCCCGGTGCGTAGGACGGCCCCGGCCCGGACGGCGCCGGCGAGCAGTGCGGTGGCCGCGCCGGCGGGCTGCACCTGGGCGTCGCCGGGGTAGTGGACGGCGGCGGTGCAGTCACGGGTGAGGTGCGGTTCCGCGGCGGCGAGGGCGGCGGCGTCCAGGTCGCCGGCGTCGATGCCGGCCGCGCGCTGGGACGCCGCGAACTCCCGCAGGGTTCGGGCGCCCTCGCCGGTGGTCGCGACGACGATGCCGCCCTTGGGCTCCCACTCGACCGTGTCCGCGTCCGTGTCCGGGAGGGTCTGCAGGATCCGCGGCCACAGCCGCCGCGACAGCTTCGCGAGCTCCAGTTCCGGACCGGGCCCCTTGTCGGAGACCAGGACGTTGCCCTCCCCGTGCGCGGTGGTCCCCGCGGCGGGGCCGGCGCGGTCCACGACCGTGACGTCGCACCCGGCCAGGGCGAGTTCGCGGGCACAGGCGGCGCCGATGATCCCGGCGCCCAGCACCACGACCCGCGCCATCACAGCTCCATTCGTTCGATATAGCGAACGATTCCGACGTTATGTCTCCCGCGCGCGGATGTCAACGGGGGTGGTGAGGGAGGATTGTCAGGACGTGTGGTCGGGGTGCGGCGGTTCGCCTTGCGAGGAGTGAAGCCGCTGGTCGGCGTCGTATTGCAGGAGCAGCACGGAGCGCACGGCGCCGTCGAGGGCCGTGTAGCCGTGCGGCAGCCGGGCGTCGAACGCGACGTAGTCGCCCGGGCCGAGCTCCACGTCCCGGTCGTCCACCCGAACGCCGAGCCGCCCGGCCTGAACGACGGTGTGCTCGGTGCCGACATGGCCCAGCGAGTCCTGCCGGCGACCGGCCCTGACCTGCTGGTCGTACACCTCGAACATGGCGCCGCCGGACGCGATGCCGCGCAGCGGCCGCAGGTCGACGCCCTCACCGCGCAGCACCTCGACGTGCGCCCCCCGGACCACGGTGAGCCCGGACGGCTCCTGGCGGTCGAGCAGGTCGGAGATGGGGATCTCCAGGACGCGCGATAGGCTGAACACTGTCTCGATCGTGGGGTTCCCCGCGCCGGCCTCCAGCTGGGACAGCGTCGCCTTGCCGATCCTCGACCGGCGCGACAGCTCCGACAGCGACAGACCGAGCTCCAGCCGCGCGCGGCGCAGATTGCCGGCCAGCACGTCCCGCACCGACTCCGCTGATGCGCCCACGCTCCCACGCCCTTCCGCATGGCGTTCGCTCTACCGAACGCTCAGTGTACCCGCGGACGGGCTGGAAGGGGACGCCGAGTCGGGCTGTCCCGGCGAGTGCAATACTACATGTCACCGGCCGATCCGGCCGCCGTGCCGGCGGGGCGCCACGCCCCGGAGGGGAGCCGCGACCCAGATGCTGAACCTGCCTTCCCTGGGCCCGCGCAAGAGCGTGCGGGTGCAGATCGCCCATGCGCTCCGGGCGTCGATCGTCAGCGGGGAGATGCGGCCGGGCGTGGTCTACTCCGCCCCGGCGCTCGCCGAGCGGTTCGGAGTGTCGGCGACCCCCGTCCGGGAGGCCATGATCGACCTGGCCAGGGAGGGGCTGGTCGACGTCGTCCGCAACAAGGGCTTCCGGGTCACCGAACTGTCCGACCGGGAACTGGACGAGATAACGGAGGTGCGGGCCCTGATCGAGGTCCCCACCATCGTGCGGGTCGCGCGGACCGCGCGCCCCGAGGAGGTGTACGCGCTGCGGCCCCTGGCCGAGGCGATCGTGACGGCCGCCGGGAACCGGGACGTCCTCGCCTACATCGAGGCGGACCACCGCTTCCATCTCGCGTTGCTCGAACTGGGCGGCAACTCCCACATCATCCGGCTGGTGAGCGAGCTCCGCTACATGTCCCGGCTCTACGGTGTGCCACGGCTGGCCGAACGCGGCGAACTGGAGCCGTCCGCACGCGAGCACGAGGAACTCCTGGAGGCCGTGGCGAGCGGTGACCTGGCAGGCACCGAGGCTCTGATGAACCACCACCTCCGCCACATCCGCGGAATCTGGGCGGACCGCCCCGAACACCGCTGACCGCCTGGGCGCCGGGGACCCGCCGGCCGCCCCCGCGGGCACGGCCGGCGGGAAAGCCCCCGCCGGCGCGGTCACGCCGCGCCTCCCAGGTAGGCCGCGACCACCCGCGGGTCGGCGGACAGCTCGGCCGCCGAGCCCTCCAGGGCGCAGCGGCCGTTCTCGATCACGTAGCCGCGCCGGGCGATGCCGAGGGCGGCCCGGGCGTTCTGCTCGACCAGCAGGACCGCCGTCCCCGCCGCGGCGACGTCGCGGACGACCGCCATGACCGCCGCCACGACGAGGGGTGCGAGGCCCATCGACGGCTCGTCCAGCATCAGCAGCCTCGGTCCGGCGACCAGGGCGCGGCCGATGGCCAGCATCTGCTGCTCCCCGCCGGACAGCGTGCCGCCCTCCTGCCCGCGCCGCTCCGCCAGCCGGGGGAGCAGCCCGTAGACCCGGTCGATCCGCTTGGCCAGTTCGCGGCCGTCCCGGACGAGGTACCCGCCGAGCAGCAGGTTCTCGTGGACGGTCAAGGTGCTGAAGATCCGCCGACCCTCGGGCACGTGCACCAGGCCGCGCGCCACGATCGACGGCGGTGCCGCCCCGGCCACCGACTCGCCCTCGTACCTGATGTCGCCGCCGGACGGGCGGACCAGCCCCGAGACCGCCGACAGCGTCGTCGTCTTCCCGGCGCCGTTGCTGCCGAGCAGCGCCACCGTCTCGCCCTTCCCGACGGTGAGCGACAGGCCGTTCAGCGCGGTCACCCCGCCGTACTTCACCGTCAGATCAATCAGTTCGAGCACCGCGCACCTCCCCGCTCTGCGCCGGCCCGCTCTGCTCCGGCCCTTTCTGCTCTGCCTCCGCGTCGCGGCCGAGATACGCCTCGATCACCGCGGGGTCGCCCCGGACTTGGGCGGGCGTGCCGTCGGCGATCTCCCTGCCGTGGTCGAGTACGACGATCCGGTCGGAGACCTCCATGACCAGGCCCATGTCGTGCTCGATGACGGCGATGGCGATGCCCAGCTCCCGGATCCGCCGGATCAGGTCGAGCAGCTCGGTCTTCTCCGCGTGGTTGAGCCCGGCGGCGGGCTCGTCGAGCAGCAGCAGGGACGGCCGGCGGGCCAGCGCCCGCGCGATCTCGACCCGCCGCTGCTCGCCGTAGGGGAGGTGCCGGACGAGGCCCGTCCGGTCCCCGCGCAGCCCGGTGAAGTCGAGCCACCTGTGCGCCTCGTCCGTGGCGGCCTGCTCGCTGCGCCGGTAGCGCGGGGTGTGCAGCAGCACGTCGGCGAGGCGCTGCCGCAGCCACAGGTGCGTTCCGGCCCGCACATTGTCCAGCACCGACAGGTCGCCGAACACGCGCAGGTTCTGGAACGTCCGCGACAGGCCGCGCGCGGCGATCGCCGACGGGCGCCGCCCGGTGATGTCGGTGCCGTCCAGGACGACCCGGCCGCCGGTCGGCTTGTAGAAGCCGGTGACGCAGTTGAACGCGGACGTCTTGCCCGCCCCGTTCGGGCCGATGATGGAGACGATCTCGCCCGCGTGCACGGCGAAGGTGAGCCCGTCGACCGCGCGGACGCCGCCGAACGCCAGCCGTAGATCCCGCACGTCCAGCATCACGCCTCCTCCGATCGGGCGGCCGTCCGGGCGGTCTCCCGGGAGCGGTGCGGCCAGAGTCCCTGCGGGCGGCTGATCATCATGACGATCAGCAGCACGCCGAACACGAAGAACCTGTAGTCGGCCAGGTCGCGCAGGATCTCGGGCAGCAGGCTGATCACGACGGCGCCGATGACGACGCCGGGCGTGGAGCCCATCCCGCCGAGCACGACCGCCATCAGCACCAGCGCCGACTGCAGGAACGTGAAGCTGGCCGGGGAGATCGCCGACAGCTGCGCGGCGAACAGCACGCCCGCCAGCCCGCCCCAGACCGCCCCCGCGATGTAGGCCGCCATCTTGACCCGGTAGGTGTGGACGCCCATGGCCTCGGCGGCGTCCTCGTCCTCCCGGACGAACCGCCACGCGCGGCCGAGCCTGGACCGTCCCAGCCGCCCCGCCAGCAGCACCGCCGCCGCGACGATCAGCAGCACGGCGTAGTAGAACACCACCGGGTCGCCGGCGTGCTCGCCGAACAGCCCGGGGATGCCGTAGATGCCGGACGGCCCGCCGGTGATCTCCAGGTTGTTGGCGATGATCCGGACGATCTCCCCGAAGCCGAGCGTCACGATCGCCAGATAGTCGCTGCGCAGCCGCAGCGTCGGGCCGCCGATGACGATTCCGGCGGCCACGGTCGCGACGATGACGAACGGGATCGTCGCGAGCAGCGGCCAGTGCAGCCGGGTCGCCAGCAGCCCGCTCGTGTAGGCGCCGACCGCGAAGAACGCGGCGAACCCCAGGTCGAGCAGGCCGCAGTAGCCGACCACGATGTTCAGCCCGACGGCGAGCATCACGAAGATGACCGCGCCGGTCATGATGTTCATCGCGTACGGCGTCGCGATCGCGAACGGCGCGGCCAGCCCGACGGCCAGGCCGGCCCAGCCGAGATGGCGGCTTGCCAGCAGCCGTGAGACCGCGCTGGTTCCGGGCCGTCCCGCCGCCCGGTCGCGCACGGCCGCCATCACACGCGCTCCGTGACGCGCTCGCCGAGCAGCCCGGTCGGCCGCACGGTGAGGAAAAGGATGAGGAACCCGAACGCGAACACGTCCCGCCACTCGCCGCCCACCCAGTGGGTACCGAACGACTCCAGCATGCCCAGGACGAGGGCCCCCAGCATCGTGCCGGGAACGTTCCCGATGCCGCCGATGACGGCCGCCGTGAACGCCTTGAGCCCGATGATGAACCCCATCAGGAAGTCGATCTTCCCGTAGTAGCCGCCGGCCATCACGCCCGCGGCGCCGGCCATCGCCGAGCCGATGAAGAACGTGCGCGCGATGACCGCGTCCACATTGACGCCCATCAGCAGGCACGCCTTGGGGTCGAGCGCGATGGCCCGCATGGCGCGGCCCTGCCGCGTCCGCCCGATGAGCAGCGCCAGTCCCGCCATCAGCGCGACGGAGATGCCCATCAGGACGAGCTGCTGCATCGTGACGCGGGCGCCGAGGACGGTGAAGGACACGCCGTCCAGCCGCACCGGATAGACGCGCGGGTTGGGACCGGCCACGATCCGGGTGCCGTACTCCAGCGCGAACGACGCCCCGACCGCCGTGATCAGCAGCGACAGGCGGGGCATCCCGCGCAGCGGCCGGTAGGCCACGCGCTCGATCGCGAGACCGGCCGTCCCGGTCGTGACCATCGTGAGGACCAGGACGACGAGCAGCACCAGCAGGGACGAGGCGTGCACCAGGCCGCCCATCGCGCCGAGCATCGCGAATCCGGTGAACGCGCCGAGCATGTACAGGTCGCCGTGGGCGAAGTTGAGCAGCTTGATGATCCCGTAGACCATGGTGTAGCCAAGGGCCACCAGCGCGTAGAACGAGCCGACGAACAGCCCGTTCCAGATCAATTGCGACATCGGCGGCTACTTCAGCGCGTCGTGCAGCTCGAAGGCGCCGTCCTTGACCACCAGGATCACGAAGCCGCCGTTGCTGAGCGTGTGCCGCGGGGTGAACCTCAGCGGGCCGGAGAAGATCGGGAAGCCGTCGATGGCCTCCAGCTGCTTGGCGACCTTGTCGCCGTCGGTGCCGCCGGCCTTGCCGATGGCCTCGGCGGCCACCCGCACCGCGTCGTAGGACTGGGTGGAGTACGGGCCGGGCTCGCTGCCGAACTTCTGCTTGTAGGAGGCGATCCAGCCGCCCGCGCCCTCGATCGTGCCGGGCGTCTGCGTCATGGTGGCGTAGACGCCCTCGGCCGCCTTCGCTCCGGCGATCTTGACGAGCTTGGCGTCCACCGAGCCGTCGCCGACCATGAAATCGCCCTCGTACCCGGCCTGCCGGAACTGCCGCACGAGGAGACCGCCCTCCTGGTAGTAGCCGGTCCAGTAGATGAAGTCGGGCTTGGTCTTCAGGACGTTCGCGATGTTCGCCGAGTAGTCGCTCTCACCGGGGTTGACGGCGTCCAAGCCCGTCTTCTCCGGCCCGCCGGGCTCGTCGAGCGCGGCGGTGGTCCGCGTCGCGATGTCCTTGGAATAGGACGTGTTGTCGTGCAGAACCGCGACCCGCTTGGCGCCGCTCTTGGCCATCCAGCTCATCGCCGCCAGCGCCTGCTGGTCACCGGTTCCGTTGAGCAGGAACACATGCTTGAGCCGCTGCTCGACGAGCTCGGTGGAATTCGCCGCGGGAATGATCATCGGAATCGCGGCGCGGTCGAAGACGGGAAGCGTGGGCAGCGTCGCGCCCGAGCAGTAGCCGCCCACCGAAACGGCGATCTTGGCGGCGACCAGCTTGCTGGCCGCCGCGACCGCGGTCTTGGGGTCGCACGCGCCGTCCTCCGCGCGCAGCTCAAGCTTGCGGCCGTGCACGCCGCCGCGCGCGTTGATCTCCTGAACGGCCATCTGGGCACCGTTCTTCATGTACGGGCCGATGTCGGCGCTGGCGCCCGACAACGGCACCACCATCCCGATCACGATCGGACCCGAATCCTCGGCGTCGTCCGAACCGAGCAGTCCCTGCCCGCAGGCGGACACCGCCAGGGACACCGCTCCAAGGACGATGCCCAACGTGAGCTTCTGCATCCGGGTCTTCCCTTCTGAGGCGGTCGAGTGGCGCTGTGCCAAGGTGACCGACTACTTGTGACATGTGACATTGCACAGGTATCGGTCTTGCCGCGTCAAGAGGGTGAATCCACCTGACGGCCGCCTAACACGCAGGTCACGGTCCCGGTCGCCGGGGCCTTCCCTCCGGGTGGCGTACGCTCAGTACAGATCCCAGGACGGTGAGCGATACGCCGACCCCTCCATGGCGAGTTCCTCGCTGTACCGGACGATCTGCTCGACCACCTCGACCGCGTCCCACACCGGGTGCCGGACGACCCCGTGCCCCGGCCGCTCGTACAGCAGCGACTCGCCCTTGACCCAGACCCACAGGCCGACGGTGAAGTGGATGACCGCCGCGTCGGGACCGAGCGAGACGCGCGGCCGCAGCCCGCGCGCGTCCGCGAGCGCGCGGACGCGCTCGTGCGCGGGCCACGGCGCTGGAGTCTGCGGCGCCGGGCTCGCCGCCGGAAGCGGGACCGTGAAGTAGACGGCCTTGCCGGTGGCCGGGTCCGGTCCGATCCTGGACCTGGTGGGATGGACGCCCCAGCGGCCGCCGGCCTCCGCCGTCAGCGCGTCCACGAGAAGCAGGCCGCGCCCTCCGCACGCGTCGGGCGGCGCCGCGGGCGGGACCGGGAACTCGCCGGGGTCGCGCCAGGGGGCGGCGTCGAAGACCTGCACCGTGACGGCCGGACGGGTCCGGTGGCTGATGTGGGCCCACAGTTCCACCCGGTCGCGGGCCCCGTGCACCACCGCGTTGGTGGCGATCTCGGAGACGATCATCTGCGCGCTGTCGAGCGCGGCCTGGGGTATGCCGAGGTCGCCGAAGACCGAACGGACGATGGCCCGTGCCGTTCCCGCGGCCTGCGGGCCGGGCGGTAACGGCCAGGCAGGGAAGGCGCCGTCGCCCAGACCGCCGGCCGAGCCGACGTCCGAGCGGTCGTCCGGTGGGGAGCCCTCCTTCTCGGCCGTCCGCGGTTCGTCCATATCGATCGCTTCCCATGAGAGTCATCGGACGCGCACATGCTCGGCCGCCGGGAGAGGGGCGGTGAGGAGGACCTCTCCCGGCGGCCGATCGCTCACTTCAACGAAGGAGTACGGGAAGTATGTCCATTGGCCCCCACCGGAGGTCATCAGCTGATGCATAATTTCCGGCTATGGACCTCGATATCAGTCATCTGCGCATGGTGTGCGCGATGGCCGAGACGGGAAGCGTGACCCGGGCCGCGGCCCGGATGGGCATGTCCCAGCCCGCGATGTCGAACCAGCTCCGCCGGGTCGAGAGCATCGTCGGCGGTGAGCTGTTCACCCGCAGCCGGTCCGGCCTGGAGCCGACCCCGCTGGGCCGGCAGGTGATCAGCCGGGCGCGGACGGTCCTGTCGGAACTGGACAACCTGTTCGGTGACCTGCGGCCGCCCCTGGGCGAGGACGAGGCGCTCGCGCTCGGCTGCGTCCATCTCGCCTGCGTGGGGAGCATCGTCGCCCGCGTGGGCGACGCGCTCCCCGGCCGGGAGGTATCGCTGCGCATCGAACCGTCCTCGGCACTGCTCGGGGACGCGCTCGCCCGGGGGCAGCTCGACGCCGCCCTGCTGGGGACCATGGAGGGCTTCGACGTCCCGCTGCGGGCGCCGGTGGTCAGCCGCACGCTGGTGCCCCGGTTCCCGATCTTCGTCGCGCTCTCGGCGAACCATCCGCTCGCCGACCGGGAGGAGATCGACCTGGTCGACCTGAAGGCCGAGTCCTGGGTGGCGCCGCCCGGCGCCGACGACGGATCCCTCGCCTCGCTGCGGGCGTCCTGCCGCGCCGCCGGCTTCGAACCGATCGTGCGCTACGAGGCGCCGAGCGGGGCGGCCTGCCCGCTGGTCGCGGCCGGGCACGGGATACGCCTGGTGGACCCGTCCTGGCCGCCGCAGCCCGGCACGGTCGTCCGGCCGCTCGCGGGAGAACCGCAGGTCGCGAAGCTGATCGTGGCCTGGCGCCGGGACCGGATGGACGATGACGACGCGGCGGCCCTCTACCGGGGGATCGCGGCCGCCTTCGTGGAGCACGCCGACAGCCATCCGGCCTTCGGGGCGTGGTGGCACGCCCATCCCCAGGTGCATCCACTGCTGTGACCGGGGCCGGAGTCCGGCCCCGGCGGTCCGCCCGCCCGGTCGGGACCGCGACCCGGAACGGTATTCTGATCGTGGTTGAGGAGGGGCGTATGGATGCGGTGGCCGATGCCGCGGTCGGGCTGCCGGATCTCGGCGGTCACAGCAGTCTGCGCGGGCGGGTCGCCGATGCGCTGCGCGGCGCGCTCGCCGGCGGGAAACTGCGGCCGGGCGTCGTGTACTCCGCGCCCGCGCTGGCGGACGAGTTCGGGATCTCGGCCACCCCCGTCCGCGAGGCCATGATCGACCTCGTCCGGGACGGGCTCTTCGAGGCCGTCCGCAATCGCGGTTTCCGGGTCGTCCCGCTGTCGGACCGGGATCTCGCCGAGCTGACCGAGATCCGGGAGCTGGTCGAGGTCCCGGCGGTCGCGGGGCTGGCCGGGAACGTGCCGGCGGCGGCGCGGCGGTCGCTGCGGGTCCTGATCGATGAGGCCGCCGCGGCGGCGGCCGACGGGGACCTGATCCGCTTCCTGGACGCCGACCGCCGCTTCCACACCGGCCTTCTCGAACTGACCGGCAACCGGATGCTGGTCCGGACGGTCCTGGAGCTGCGCGCCCGGTCCCGGATGTACGGGCTGGCCGAGCCCGCCGCGGCCGACGACCTGATGGCGTCGGCGCGGGAGCACGCGCACCTCCTGGACGCGCTGGTCGCCGGGAACTGCGACCGGGCGCGCAAGGTCATGATGCGGCACCTGGAGCGCTTGCGGCGCGGCGGGCGCTGAGCCGCCTTCCCGGGAGCGGGTCGTCGCGGCCGGATCCGGCCACACCCCTTGCATGCTGGCCTTCGGTCCCGCCGATGGGTCTTGGCAAGTCGCGGCTTCCATTTTACAGTTCAGTGCAATTTCACATTGCACAGCGGACGCCGCGGCTCGAAGCCGCGGCACCCCCGTCCGCGAAGGAGGATCCCCCGAATGGTCCGCCACAAGCGCAGCGGCATCGCCACGGCCCTGGCCGCGGCCGCCGCCCTCATCACGGCCTCGGTGGCCGCGCCGGTCCCCGCCGGCGCGGCCACCGGCCGCGGCGCGCCCCCCGCCCCCTCCCCGACCACCAGATCCCAGACCCAGATCCAGCAGGAGACCGAGCAGGCACTCGTCAAGCAGATCGTCAAGGACCACCACGTCACCACCTCCGAGGCGCGGCGCCGCGCCGACCGCCAGCCGGCCCAGCTCAAGCTGGCGTCCAAGATCCGCAAGGATCTGGGCGCGGCCTACGGCGGCGCCTGGATCGACCAGGAGCACGGCGGCAAGCTCACCATCGGCGTCACCAAGGCGACCAAGGCCACCGCGGCGCCCAAGGCGCGCACGACCGCCAAGGCGTCCGGCATGAGCGACACCAGCACCACCACGGTCAAGTACAGCTTCCGGCACCTTCAGCAGGTGTCCGCGGCCCTGGCCAAGCGCGTCGCCAAAGCCAACAAGGGCACCGAGAACGGCCTGCAGACCGGCATCATCACCTCCCGCAACGTGGTGAAGCTCAACAGCCTGCGCGGCGCCGCCCTCACCCCCGCCCAGAAGGACGTGCTGCGCTGGGCCGAACACCAGTTCGGCGACGCCGTGCAGACCGGCACCTACGCCCACAAGTCGGTGCCCAAGTACTGCTACGACGACTACGCCTGCGACCCGCCGCTGCGCTCCGGCCTGGCGATCTTCACCAGCGGGGCGCGCTGCACCAGCGCGTTCACCACCTACTCCGGCGGCCAGTACTACATGCTCACCGCCGGCCACTGCGCCGAGATCGGCTACTGGTGGGACGTGTCCACCTACAGCTACGGCTACCAGAACGTGGGAGGCGTGGCCAACTACACCTTCGGCTGGTACGGCGACTCCGCGATCATCTCGGTCGACAACCCGAGCTGGTGGCAGCCGCGCGGCTGGGTGCTCTACACCACGCCCGTCTACGGCAGCGAGAGCGACTACGTCGGCGGATACGTCTGCAAGCAGGGCTCGACCACCGGCTACACCTGCGGGACGGTCACCGAGGTCGACGCCACCGTCTCCTACCCGAACCGGACGCTCGCCGGCATGACCTGGAGCACCGCCTGCGATGGCCCCGGTGACAGCGGCAGCGGCGTCTTCTACGGCAACTACGCCCACGGCATCCTCAGCGGCGGCCCCAACTCGGGATGCGGCATGATCCACGAACCGATCGGCCGCGCCCTGTCCACGTGGGGGGTCTCCCTGCTCAGCGGGTGACCCACCACGGATGGGAATGGGCGGGCGGTGCCGCTGCGGGGCGGCACCGCCCGCTCGCATGTCCGGATCCGCGCTTTCCGGACCCGTGCTCTCAGGAGTGGGACTGCATCCAGAGCTCGATCTCTTCCGGGTGACGCGGGAGTTCCGCCGACAACAGGCGGCCGCCCTGCTGGGTCACGAGCACGTCGTCCTCGATCCGGACGGCGATGCCCCGCAGCTCCGGCGGGAGCGTCATGTCGTCCGGCTGGAGGTAGAGGCCGGGCTCGACCGTCAGGACGTGGCCGGGCCGCAGCACCCCGTCGAGGTACTCGGACGCGCGCGCCGCCGCGCAGTCGTGGACGTCCATGCCGAGCATGTGCCCGCTGCTGCACAGGGTGTAGCGCCGGTAGACGCCCGATTCGGGATCGAGCGCCTCCTCCGCGCTGCGCAGCACGCCCCAGTCCTCCAGGCCCTCGGCGATGACGCGCATCGCGGCCATGTGGAAGTCGCGGAAGCGGGCGCCCGGGCGGATGGCGGCGAGGCCGGCCTCCTGGGCGTGGTAGACGAGGTCGTACACCTGCCGCTGCCGCGGCGTGAACCAGCCGCTGATCGGGAGGGTGCGGGTGATGTCGGCGGTGTAGAGGGTGTCGGTCTCCACGCCGGCGTCGAGCAGGAGCAGGTCGCCGAGACGCAGCGTCCCGTCGTTCCGGGTCCAGTGCAGGACGCAGGCGTGCGCCCCGGACGCGGCGATCGTCTCGTAGCCGACCCCGTTGCCCTTGATGCGCGAGACGCGCTCGAACGTGCCCTCCACCCAGCGTTCCCCGCGCGCCATGCCCGTGGCCTGCGGCAGCCCCGCGGCGACCTCGGCGAAGGCGGTCACGGTGTGGTCGACGGCGGCCTGGATCTGGGCGACCTCCCAGTCGTCCTTGACCAGGCGCAGCTCCGCGGCCCGGCTGGCGAGCTCGCGGTCGGGCAGCGGGTCCGCCACCGGGACCGCCCGGTCCACCTCCGGGTCGATGCCGCGGATCACGCGGGTCGGGCCGGGGCCGCGCAGCGCCTTCTCGAGGTCGTCGAGGGGCGCGCAGGTGATCGCCAGCCTCTCCGCTGTCTCGGCGAGGGTGGCGCGGGGGCCGACCCAGAACTCCCCGTGCCGGCGGTCGCGGTAGAAACCTCCATCACCGCGCGGTGACCGGGGCCGATGGTAGAGGATGGCGTCGTGCCCGTCGGCGGTGGGCTCCATCACCAGGACGGCGCCGGTCCCAGTGTCGGCGGCGGTGTCCCCGGTGAGGTGGGCGTAGGCGGTGTGCGGGCGGTACCGGTAGTCGCAGTCGTTGCTGCGGACCTTCGGCGGCCCGGCGGGCAGGACCAGGCGTACGCCGGGGAAGTGCGCGGACAGGGCGGCGCGGCGCGCGCTTGCGTACGGCGCCACGACGAGGCGGTCGGGAGGCGGCTTGTCGGCGGCGGCCCAGTCCCGCGTCATGAAGGAGGCGAGGGCCTTGGATACGGGCAGATCGTGGCTGCCCGTGGTGAAGCGGTCATCCATGTGCGTGTTCCCGGAGGTGGAGATTCGGTAACGGGGCTTGCAGTGCAATTGCACAGTACTATTTTATATTGCACTCCGCCCGACAATGCACGGAGATGCCATGAGACGTCCGGTACGGACCTGCTTCGCCCTCGCCCTCTCACTCACCGTCGCGGGCGGGCTGTCCGCCTGCGGATCGGGAGACGACGCGCCCGCCGCCAAGGCGGGGGGCACCCTCACCGTCCTGTACACGCAGGACTTCGCCCACCTCGACCCGCAGCGCAACTACGTGATGTTCGCGATGGACTTCGGCACCCGGCTGCTCTACCGGACGCTGACGACGTACGCCGCCAAGCCCGGCCAGGCGGGCACCGAGGTCGTCCCGGACATGGCGACCGGCACCGGCACGACGTCCGACAACGGCAAGACGTGGACGTTCCACCTCAAGCCGGGGCTGAAGTTCGAGGACGGCTCGCCCATCACCAGCGCGGACGTCAAGTACGGCGTGGAGCGTTCCTTCGCCCCCGATCTGCCGGAAGGCCCGGGGTACGCGAGGACGATGCTGGAGGGCGGCGACCAGTACAACGGCCCCTACAAGGACAAGGGCGGCCTGGACTCCATCGGGACGCCGGACGACCAGACCATCGTGTTCCACCTCAAGGAACCGTCCATGGACTGGCCGAAGATCACGACGCTGCCCACGTTCGCCCCCGTCCCCAAGGCCAAGGACGCCGGCGTCAACTACGACAAGCGGCCCTTCTCGTCCGGCCCCTACAAGGTGGAGTCGTACGACCGGGGCCAGAAGCTGTCACTGGTCAGGAACACCAACTGGAGCAAGACGACGGACAGCGTCCGCCAGGCCAACCCTGACAAGATCGTCGTGGAGGAGGGCCTCGCGCAGACCAGCATCGACCAGCGCCTGATCGCCGACCAGGGCAAGGACCAGCGGGCCATCACCCTCTACAGCGTCGCGCCGGCGAGCATGCCGCGCATCCTCACCAGGCCGGACGTGAAGAAGCGGTTCGTCAGCGCGACGAGCCTGTGCACCCGCTTCCTCGGGATGAACACGACCAAGCCGCCGTTCGACGACCCGAAGGTCCGGCAGGCGATGCAGTACGCGATCGACAAGGAGGCATACCGCACCGCGCACGGCGGCAGCGGCGTCGGCGACCTGGCGGGCTCCTACCTCCCGCCGGCCATGACCGGCGGGCAGGCCCAGGACGTCTTCCACGCGCCGCCGACCGGCGACCCGGTCAAGGCCAAGCAGCTGCTCGCCGCCGCCGGCAAGGACGGCGGCCTCTCGATCAACCTGACCACCACCAGCACCGAGCAGGGCAAGGCCGAGGCCGAAGCCGTCCAGCAGGGGCTGGCCCGCGTCGGCGTGAAGGTGCGGATCAACTCCGTCGCCAAGAGCGTCTACTACGACACGATCGGCGACATCAAGAAGGAGGACGAGATGGTCTTCTACGGCTGGTGCGCCGACTACCCGTCCGCCTCCTCGTTCATTCCGCCGATCTTCAACGGGCGGAACATCACGCCGAAGGGCAACACCGTCGTCTCCCAGATGGACGACAAGGCCATCAACGACAAGATCGAAGCGGCCGTGAAGGCGAACGATCCGGCGCAGTGGCAGGCCATCGACCGGGAGCTGATGCAGCTGTCGCCGATGGTCCCGCTGATCCACGACAAGCTGCCGCTGCTGCACGGCTCCAAGGTCACCGGCGCGTTCGGCCACCCGATCTGGGAGGGCGAGTTCGACTTCGCCACCATCGGGGTCAAGTAGTGAGCGCCCCGCCCCTCACCGAGGCGGCGGGCAGCGTGCCGGCGCCCGCCGGCCGGTCGCCCTGGCGACTGGCCGGCGGGCGCCTGCGCCGCGACCCCGCCGCGCTCGTCGGGCTAGCGATCATCGCGCTGTTCGTGCTGATGGCGCTCGCCGCCCCGCTGCTCACCGCGCTCAACGGGCACGGCCCGAACGAGTTCCACCCCGAGAAGATCGACAAGGCGCTCGCGGGCGCGCCCAAGGGCGCGTTCGGCGGCATCGACGGCGACTTCTGGCTCGGCGTCGAGCCGGGATCGGGACGGGACGTGTTCAGCCGCATGGTCTACGGCGCCCGCGTCTCGCTGCTGATCTCGGTCGCGGCGACCGCCGTGTCCACCGCGGTCGGCACCGTGCTCGGGCTCGTCGCCGGATTCACCGGCGGCCGCGTCGACGCGTTCATCAGCCGCGTCATGGACCTCGTCCTGTCGTTCCCGCACCTCATCTTCATGATCGCGCTGGTATCGGTGCTGCCGGACGCCAACCGGAAACTGGAGCTGGTGTTCGTCATGGGCTTCTTCGGCTGGCCCTACATCGGGCGGATCGTGCGCGGGCAGACGCTCTCGGTGCGCAACCGGGAGTTCGTCGAGGCGGCGCGGGCGTCCGGGATGCTGCGCATGCGGATCGTGTTCCGCGAGGTGCTGCCCAACCTGATCGCCCCGGTGCTGGTCTTCGCGACGCTCACCGTCCCGATCAACATCGGCACGGAGGCGGCGCTGTCGTTCCTCGGCATCGGCGTCCGGCCGCCCGACTCGTCCTGGGGGCAGATGATGGCCAAGGCGATCGACTGGTACCAGGTCGATCCGACGTTCTTCGTGGTGCCCGGTGTCTGCCTGCTGCTGACCGTCCTCGCGTTCACCCTGCTCGGCGACGCGTTCCGGGACGCACTCGACCCGCGCGGGGGTGGCCGGTGATCCGCTACATCGCGCTGCGCCTCGCCGGGGTCGCCGGCGTCCTGCTCGTCATCTGCGCGGTCACGTTCGTGATCTTCTACGTGTTCCCCGCCGACCCGGCGCTGCAGGCGTGCGGGAAGTCGTGCACGTCGGAACGGCTGGCCATGCTCCACCACCAGATGGGGCTCGACCGGCCGATCTGGCAGCAGTTCACCGACTACCTGGTCGGCATCTTCGCCGGACGCACCTACGGGACGGGGCCGCTGGCCGTCCAGTGCCACTTCCCGTGCCTCGGGTTCTCCTACCAGAACAACATGCCGGTCTGGGACCTGATGATGCAGCGCCTCCCCACGACCTTGTCGATCGGGATCGGCGCCGCGGTCCTGTGGCTCGTCGGCGGCGTCACCGTCGGGGTCGTCTCCGCACTGCGCAAGGACTCGCTGCTCGACCGGACGATGATGGTCGGCACGCTGACGTCCGCGTCCCTTCCGATCTACTTCACCGCGATGGCGCTGACCGTCCTCGTCGTACAGATCGGCGGCCTGCTGCCCTACTCCAGCTACGTGCCGATCGGCGAGGACCCCATCGGCTGGGTGAAGAACCTCATCCTGCCCTGGGTCGCCCTCGCCCTGCTGTACGCGGCGATGTACGCGCGGCTGTCGCGGGCGTCGATGGTGGAGACGATGGCCGAACCCTACATCCGGACGGCTCGCGCCAAGGGCCTGCCCGAGCGGACGGTCGTCACCAAGCACGGGCTCCGCGCCGGGCTCACCCCCGTCCTCACCGTCTTCGGCATGGACCTCGGCGCGCTCCTCGGCGGCGCCATCATCACCGAGAGCGTGTTCGGGCTGCCCGGCCTCGGCCGGCTCACGATCGACTCCATCGAGAAGTCCGACCAGCCGGTCGTGATGGGCGTCGCGCTGCTGGCCGCGTTCTTCATCACGTTCGCCAACCTCGTCGTCGACCTCTTCTACGCCGTGCTCGACCCCCAGGTGAGATACCAATGAGCCTGCTGACCGTCCGGGACCTGACCGTCGAGTTCACCGGCCCGAGAGGCACGGCCCGCGCGGTGGACGGGTTGTCGTTCACCGTGGACGAGGGCCGCACCCTCGGCATCGTCGGCGAGTCCGGCTCCGGCAAGTCCGTGACCAGCCTCGCGATCATGGGGCTGCACGACCGGGCCCGGGTGACCGGGTCGATCGACGTCGCCGGCACCGAGGTCGTCGGCGCCGGCCGGGAGGAGATCCGCGCGCTGCGCGGCCGCCGGGTCGCGATGATCTTCCAGGACCCGCTGTCGTCGCTGCACCCGCACTACCGCGTCGGCGAGCAGATCGCCGAGGCGCGGCGGCTGCACTTCGGCGTGTCCCGGCGGGCGGCGCACAAGCACGCCGTACAGCTGCTCGCCGACGTCGGGATCCCCGATCCCGGCGAGCGCGCCGGCGACTATCCGCACCAGTTCTCCGGCGGCATGCGCCAGCGCGTCATGATCGCCATGGCGCTGGCGTGCGAGCCGGACCTGCTGATCGCCGACGAGCCGACCACCGCGCTGGACGTGACCGTCCAGGCGCAGATCCTGGAGCTGATCGCGGACATCCAGCGGGAGCGGGGCCTCGCCGTCCTGATGATCACACACGATCTGGGGGTGGTCGCGCGGGTCGCCGACGACGTCCTGGTCATGTACGCGGGACGGGCCGTGGAGCGGGCGGACGTCGACGCGCTGTTCGCCGAGCCCCGCCACCCCTACACGCGCGGGCTGCTCGGCTCGCTGCCCAGGCTCACCGGCCCCGCCGGTGAGCTGACCCCGATCGCGGGCACCCCGCCGTCTCCGCTGACTCCGGCGGCGGGGTGCCCGTTCCATCCGCGCTGCCCCGACCGGATCGCGACGTGCGAGACCGTCCGCCCGGACCTGGAGGGCACGTCCCACCAGGCGGCGTGCCACCTGACGGCCACGAAGAAGGTGACATCGTGACGCCCCTGCTGAAACTGGACGGGCTGACCAAGACGTTCCACACCCGGCGCGGCGCCGTCCGGGCCGTGGACGGCCTCGACCTGGAGGTGCGGGCCGGGGAGACGCTCGGGCTGGTCGGCGAGTCCGGCTGCGGGAAGTCCACCACCGGGCGGATGCTCGTCCGGCTCCTGGACCCCACCGCCGGGCGGATCACCTTCGACGGGCAGGACATCACCGGGCTGTCGCAGCGGCGGATGCGTTCGCTCCGCCACGACCTGCAGATCATCTTCCAGGACCCGTTCTCGTCGCTGAACCCGCGGCACACCGTGGGCTCGATCGTGGCGGCGCCGCTGCGCGCCCAGGGCGAGGAGGCTCCGCGCCACCTCGTCCAGGAGATGCTGGAGCTGGTCGGGCTCGGCGCCGAGCACATCGACCGGTACCCGCACGAGTTCTCCGGCGGGCAGGCGCAGCGGATCGGGATCGCCCGCGCGCTGGTCACCCGTCCCCGCCTCGTCGTCGCGGACGAGCCGGTGTCGGCGCTCGACGTGTCGATCCAGGCGCAGATCGCCAACCTGCTCGCCCGCCTGCAACGGCAGCTCGACCTGGCGTACGTGTTCATCGCGCACGATCTGGCGGTGGTGCGGCACGTGTGCGCCCGGGTCGCCGTGATGTACCTCGGCCGGATCGTCGAGATCGGGGCGCGGGACGTGATCTACGGTTCGCCGGCGCACCCCTACACTCGGGCGCTGCTGTCGGCGATTCCGCTGCCGGATCCGGCGGCGGAGCGGTCCCGGGAGCGGATCGTGCTGCGCGGGGACCCGCCGAGTCCGGCGGACCCGCCCGCGGGGTGCGCGTTCCATCCGCGGTGCTTCAAGGCCGCGGCCCGGTGCCGCACCGAGCGGCCGCGGCTCACGGAGGTCAACGGGCGCCGGGTCGCCTGCCATTTCCCGGAGCTCGGCCCGTTCGAGCTCGCCCCGCCGTCCTGAGGAGGCCCGGGCCGCTCTGCTGAGGAGGCTCGGGCCGCTCTCCCGGAAACGGCGCCGGGGCCGGACCTTGCGGTCCGGCCCCGGCTGTTTTCGTCGGTGCGGTGGCGGGTCAGTACTGGGTCTTGACGGTCACGCCGTTGAAGGCGTCCTTTCCGTAGAGGCTGATGTAGTTGTAGCCGGCGGGCGGGTTGGAGATGGTGAGGGATTCACCGTTTCCGGTGTTGGTGGAGCGCTGGGTGTAGGACGTCGATGTGGCCCAGGAGCTGGCGTTGTAGTAGAGGTCGGCGTCGCCGGTTCCGCCGGAGGAGGTGATGGTGATCGACCGGGTGCCGGAGGGAACGTAGAGGTAGAGGTAGGACAGGTCGCCCTGTCCTCCCGACAGGTTGCTGCGCTGGCAGTTCTGGCCGAGCTGGCGGGTGTCGGATCCGGTGCACTCGGTTCCGCCGCCTCCGCCGCCGCCGGCGGACACCGAGATCTGCTGGGTGCTGGTGGCGGTGGCGCCGCCGTCGTCGGTGACCGTCAGCGAGACGCTGTAGGTTCCGTCGGCGCCGTAGGTGTGGGACGGGTTGGCGGAGGTGGAGGTGGTGCCGTCGCCGAAGTCCCAGCTGCGGGAGGCGATGGTGCCGTCGGTGTCGGTGGACTGGTCGGTGAAGTTCACCGCCAGGCCGTTGGCCGAGTAGGAGAACTTCGCGGTCGGCGCCTGGTTGCCGCCGCCACCGCCTCCGCCGGCGCAGGCGCCGGATGCGCACGCGGCGAGCCAGGTCCACCAGTCGCTGTCGTAGCGGCTGCCGATGGTGCTGGTCAGGAAGGTGCGTGCGGCGTTCCAGTTGCCGGTCCGGTAGTAGCCGAGGACGGTGGCGATGTCACCGGGGTGCTTCTCCAGCATGTACCGCACCGCCAGGTAGCCCCAGTAGTAGATGCGGGTCGTGTCGTGGCTGTAGGTGGTGTCCCACAGGGTGCTGAGCGCGTAGGTGTTCTTGGCGGCCTCGGCGATCGCCGAGGTGTTGGTCACCTTCCGGTAGGAGTAGGAGACGTACTCGGCGAACCCTTCGATCCACCAGATGGTCGGCGTGGTGACGTTGGAGTTGAAGTCGCCGTACATGTCGAAGCGACCGTCGAGGTAGTGGGTGTACTCGTGGTTGAGGTTCCAGATCTGGAACGTCGGGCGCATCCATTCGGCTTCGTAGGCGATGAAGCGGGGCTGGTTTCCGGCGGCGGAGGGGTTTCCTTCCAGGTACATTCCGCCGTTGTTGGTGTTGATGCCGAACATGGCGCCGGCGTAGGTCTGGTAGTCGGTGCTGGAGTCGAAGACGCAGACCTCGATGGTGGTGTTGTTGTCGCCGGCGACGGGGGTGTTCCCATCCTTGACGAGGCTGTGGAAGTAGGCGTCCTGGTTGATCAGGCTGGCGCAGGTGTCCGACAACTGCCCGGCGGTCATGTCCTGTGCGCGGATCTTGATGCTGGAACTGCACGTGTGGTTGATGGTCAGGACGTTCTGTGCGAGCCGCTGGGCGAGGTTGCAGGTGCCGTAGTAGGAGCAGTTGGCCTTGTCGTAGGAGTCGGTCATCTCGGCGATGCCGACCCACAGCGGCGCGGTCGTCCCGGTCATGCTGCTCTGCCCGAGCAGGCCCTTGGCCAGCGGCCTGACCTTGGCCTGGAGCGTGGCGTGCTGGAGGAACCGGGCCATTTCACGTCCGGCGTTGGACGCCAGGTAGCTGCGGTCGGTGCCCAGCAGGCTCAGGTGGCCCGCGGCGAACGAGTTGAGCGTGTCCAGGACGCTGGGGTCGGACTGCACCGCGGAGACGAACGCGGGGACCTGGTGGCCGCGGAACAGCACCGTGTAGACGTTGTTGACCGCGTTGAGCATCCACCAGGAGGCGTCGTAGGAACTGTTGTAGCCGTTCAGGAGCCGCTTGACCACGTAGATGTAGCGGGCGTTCTCCTGGGCGCTGTCGATCAGCGTGACGGCCTCGGCGAGGACCTCGCCGTTGGCGTCACTGACCGTTGAGGAGTTGGAGTTGCCGAAGTAGGCGTCCAGACCGGACTGGATCGCGGTCTTCAGCGACTGCCCGTAGGTGCCCACGGTGGAGGAGTTGTACCACTGGACGTAGTACCCGGCGCGCAGGTACAGCACGAGCTGGGCCGTGCTGGTGCTGTTGTCGCCCGGGTAGTAGACCGCGTTGTCGCGCAGCGCGTAGGCGATGCTCACCATCTGCGACTCGCGGAACGCGTAGTAGGCGTCCCCGCCGGTCAGGCTGAACAGCGAGTTGATGCAGTCGGTCGTCGACGCCTTGACCTGCTGGACCAGCGCGCTCCCGGACCGGCTGGTGAAGTCACTGGGACTGCACGCGGCGGCCGCCTTGGCCGTGGCCTTCGGCGCGTTCTTCTGCGCCTTGGCCGCGCTCTTCATGGACGGCCGTTTGTGCTCGGCCGACTTCTTGGGCTGCTCGGGGCTGCTCTTCAGCGCGTCCTTCTCCGCCGACAGCGGCGGACGGTCCTTGGCCGGGAGCGGGGACTTCTGGACGTGCGGCGCCCGATCGACGCGAGTACTGACCGGGGGCGGTTTCGGGGCGGCGTTGGCGGGGCTCGCGGGCGAGACCAGGAAGCTGATCCCGAGGAGGATTGCGGCCGACGCCTGCAGGCATCTGACAGATCTGCGTTTGCTTCTCACAGGGGGTTTCCTTCGGAGGCGTTCCCATGGGAACGAACCGGATCGGGGGGCTCCGGGGTCCAACGCCCGGAGGGGGTGAGGGAAGCGTGCGCCCGCAGTGTGCGAGCCGGATCCGCGCCGTGGTCATACACGGCCCCATCGGTCTCGGTTATGGATCGCCCGAGTGACCGGATTCGCGCCGCGGCCGAGATGCGCATCCGCTGAGGTCGCAGGCACTTTTCCGGTGCCGCTTCTCCGCCCGTTGCCGAATGCGGACAGCCCTGAAGGAAGGCTGCAATTGTACACTGCAATTTCACTGGCAACCTCAGGAGGCACTGGTGAAACAGCCGAAACCCAGACGCCGGGGCGCGATGGTCATCGCGGGCGGAGCCGTTCTGGCCGCCGCCGCGCTGACCGTCCCGCCGCCGGCCGCAGCCGCGCAGAAATCCCCCCAGCAGGCCCCCCAGAAGGCCCCCCAGTGGCGCTCGTGCGGCGACACCGAGCACCCCACCCTGCAGTGCGCGATGCTGGAGGTCCCCCTCGATCACGCCCGTCCGGACGGGCGCACGGTCAAGATCGCGGTGAACCGGCTGCCGGCCACCGCACCCAAGGACAAGCGGCAGGGCCCGATCCTGCTCAACCCCGGCGGTCCGGGCATCAGCGGCCTGTGGATGGCCACCTGGATCCCCGACCAGTTGCCGCCCGACGTGGCCGCCGCCTACGACTGGGTCGGCTTCGACCTGCGCGGATCCCAGCACAGCGAGCCGCACATGTCCTGCGACCCGCACTACTTCGACGGCCCGCGCCCCGACTTCCAGCCCAGCCAGGGCACCACCCGGACCTGGCTGAAGAAGGCCGCCGGCTACGTCGCCAAATGCACCGCCAAGTACTCCTGGCTGCTGCCGCACCTGGCGACCGTCGACCACGTCCGCGACATGGAGTCCATCCGCCGGGCCCTCGGCGCCGACAAGATCAGCTTCTTCGGCTGGTCGTACGGCACCACGCTCGGCTCGACCTACGCCCAGCTGTACCCCCGGCACGTCCGCCGGCTCGTCCTGGACAGCATCGTCGGCCCGTCGGTCTCCTGGTACGACCACAACATCCGCCAAGACCTCCAGCACGAGAAGCGGTTCACCGCGTTCACCGAGTGGGTGGCCAAGGCCGACGACGTCTACCACCTGGGCACCGATCCCGACGAGATCGCCGACAAGTGGTACGCCATGCGCGCCGATCTCCGCGAACACCCCGTCGGCCGGATCGGCCCCGACGAGTTCGACGACACCCAGGTCGCCGGCGGCTACAACGCGCTGCGCTGGCCGCGCCTGGCGACCGTCCTGTCCGCCTACACCAACTCGCGCGACACCGCCCCGCTCGTCACCGCCTACGAGCGCTACGCCGCACCCGACCCGTCCGACGACTCCTTCGACCTGTACAACGCCGTCATGTGCGCCGACAGCAAATGGCCCCGCAGCTTCCGGTACTGGCGCGAAGACCAGGCCGAGGTCAACGAGAAGGCCCCCTTCTACACCTACAACAACATGTGGTTCAACGCCGGCTGCCTCTTCTGGCCGGTCAAGGCAGGACACCGCACCAAGATCACCGGAAAGGACCTGCCGCCCGCCCTGCTCTTCCAGGCCACCGACGACCCGGCCACCCCGTACGAGGGCGGCCTGGAAATGGCCCGCGCACTCCCCTCCGCCCGCCTGGTCGTCGAACGCGGCGGCGGAAGCCACGCCATCACCTTCGCCGGCAACAAATGCCTGGACGACCTCCTGATCGACTACCTCCGCACCGGAAAGGTCCCCGCCGACCGCGGCCTCGTCGACCGGACCTGCGCAAAGAACCCCGACCCGACCCCGATCTGGGTCGCGCCCGCGCCGGCCACCGCACTCCGCACACCGGCGACCGCCGTCCCACGCCAGTTCACCACCTGACCCTCCGGCTCCCGACAAGAGGCAGCGGAAGGTCCGTCCCGTTCGTCGAGGTGCCGCCGCCCACCGGCACCTCGGCGGACGGGTGCGCGGCGAACGGCGCGAAGGCGGAGTTCGAGCAGGCCCCGGCTCCGGCGTCGCCGGACCGGCTGCGCACGATGATCCACAAGCGGCCGCTGACGGACGGCACGGTCGGCATGCCGCTGCCGGGGCTGTTCAACGCCCCATATCCCGGTGGTCCGCCCCGGCCCGCGCCGTAGGATCCTAGGATTCCAGTGCGGAACGAGCCGGTCAGGTAGAGGGTGCCGCCCGGGCAGGCGGTGGCGCCCACAGGAGCAGAAGCAGGGTCGTGGCGGATGGAGCAGGTCAGCTTGGACATCGGTGCGGGCGAAGAGGAGGTCGGGACGGAGGCGGGTGCGCCGGACTCGCTCGCCGATGACGAGATCATCGACTTCATCACCGGTAAGCGGATCAAGGAGAGGGGGAACGAGCCCGTCCGGCAGCGGATCGCCCGTGCCCTCTTCCACGAGTACGGGATCGCCGTGCGGGACATGCACCGCGACTTCCCGATCCCGGTGGCCGCGGTGGGCCGGCGCAGGGCGACGAAGAAGGCCGACATCGCGATCTTCGCGCACGGCGCCCCGCACACCCTCGCCAACCTCCGCCGGGTCGTCGTCTGCAAGCCGGAACCCAAGGCGAGCCGCAAGGTCACCAAGATCCGCACCTTCAACCAGGCGAGGGAGGACCTGGAGGAACTCGAGACCCTCCTCGGGACCGAGACCACACCCCAGGCCCAGTACGGCATGTGGACGAACGGGGTGGACTTCTTCTTCCTCTACAAGGAGTCGACCCGCTTCGGCGCCAAGTTCGAGCAGCGCGCGGACTGGCCCATCGCAGACGAGTCGGTGCAGAGCGGCTCGGTGGTGTCGGTCGCACGGCTGCGGCGCGGCGAGGCCGCGATGCTCAAGACCGCATTCCAGCGCTGCCACAACTACATCCACGGCAACGAGGGCATGCCCAAGGACGCGGCGTTCTGGCAGTTCCTCTACCTGCTGTTCGCCAAGATGCACGACGAGCGGGTCAGCCGCCGCACCCGCCGCACGCCCGAGTTCTACGCGCTGCCGTCCGAACCGTTCAACGAGGACGGCCGCAAGGCGATCCGCAAGCGCATCGAGGCCCTGTTCGCGGAGGTGAAGAAGGAGTACCCCCTCTTCACCGTCCGGGACGAGATCTCGCTGTCCGACCGCGCGCTGGCCTTCATCGTCGGCGAGCTCGCGCCCTATGACCTCACCGGCACCGACATCGACGTCAAGGGCATGGCCTATCAGGAACTCCTCGGCGCCAACCTGCGGGGCGACCGGGGGCAGTACTTCACCCCGATCGGAGCGGTCGAACTGGCGGTCGCCATCCTGGACCCGCAGGAGGACGAGACCGTCTTCGACCCCGCGTGCGGCACCGGGGGCTTCCTCCGCGAGACGCTCCGGCACCTGCTCAACAAGTGGCGCGCGGACGAGGACACCATCGGCCTGCCCGACACCGAAGAGCAGCTGATCAGCCACCAGGACAAGCTGCACACCTACGCAGAAGACCACCTGTTCGGGGCCGATTTCGATCCGTTCCTGGTGCGCGCCACGAGCATGAGCATCATGACCCTGACCGGTGGTGAGGGGAACGTCTACAACATGGATTCGCTGGCGTTCCCCCACGGATTTCTCCCCGGGGAGGCCGAGGCCAAGGAGCGCATCCCGCTGAACTCGGTGGACGTCCTGATGACCAACCCTCCGTTCGGCACCGACATCAAGGTCGAGAACAAGGACGTCCTCGAGCTGTACCGGGACGGGGTCGCCCGGACGTGGGTCCGCAACAAGGAGACGGGCAAGGCCGAGCCCGGTGAGATGCGCGCGGCGGTTTCGCCCGAGCAGCTGTTCATCCAGCGCGCGGTCCAGTGGGTGAAGCCGGGAGGCCGCATCGGCATCGTCCTTCCCAACGGGATCCTGTCCAATCCGGGCCCGGTGGACGAGGGGATCCGCGAATGGATCCTGGAGAACTGCTGGGTGCTGGCCAGCGTGGAACTGCCGGTGGAGACCTTCATCTACGACGCCGGCGTCAACATCCTCACCAGCCTGCTCTTCCTCAAGAAGAAGACCGAGGACGAGAAGGTCAAGGAGACGCTGGCGGGCCGGCAGCAGGACTACCCGGTCTTCATGGCCGTGGCGGAGAAGGTCGGCATCGACCGGCGCGGCAACCCCGTCTACAAGCGGCACCCGGACGGTGAGGTGGTGCTGGAGGTGCAAGAGGAGCGGGAACGGGTCCGCATCGATGGCCGCGACGAGGTGACGGTCCTGCACCGTAAACGCAAGGCCATCGACAACGACCTGCCCAAGATCGCCGAGGCGTACAAGGAGTTCCGCCGCCGGCATGACGAGCCCGGCTTGCCGCGCAGGAGCGGCCGGTGATCACCCGCATCGAGGCGAACCGGTACCGCTGTCCCTCCGCACAGGGTGCCGAGGGTCATTACGACGTGATCGCCGGGACGGTGGCCTCAGGCAAGTCGGCTCTGCTGGGTATCGTGGGCCTGCTGGGCGACCCAGTCCGGCTTCGGCGGGTCTCGCAAGCTACGGCGGAGGCGCAGCGCGCCGGAAAGACCCGCCGTACGGGCACGCTTCTCGAACTGCTGCACCGACAGGACGGCGACAGGATCTTTTTCGTGGTGGAGGCGAACCTGTCGTCGAACCACGTCGGTGCCCTGGCCGGTACGGACCCGGCCGGGCTCGTTATGCCGGTGCCAACGCGTCTCCGTCACGCCGCCCGGGTGGACGTCGGCAGGCGCACATTCGAGATCACCGACGACAGCATGCTCCTAATCAACGGCCGGAGAGATCGACTGTCGGACGAGTTCTTTGGGGCCGCCGCACTGGGGGAGGCTTCCGAGAAGGACGCCCTGGAGCCGAAGGTCCGGCAACTCGTGGCCGCCCGGCAACAGCATTGGGGGACCTGCCTCACTCCGGGCGCGACGCCCCAGGAGACGGAGACATCACCCTTCAAGATCTCACCGGATCGTCTTTCGCCCGACAACATCCCGGCCGGCGCGGGCTCTTTTCCGGATGCACCCTGGTTCGCGCAGTTGTTGCCTGAGGAAGTGGCCTCCCCAACCTCGAACTGGGAAGCGCTTCAGTACCCTGCCAGTCCAAACAATCCAGAGCAGTTGGGACGGCCAGGGCAGAACATTCGGCGGCTCGTGCTGGCGTTGCAGGAGGATGACACGCACCAGTCCGCCGCATGGGGCGACCATGTTCGGGTGGAGCCCCCTCAAGTGAACACAGTTGGAGCCGTTGGGTGTGAGGCGGGTCAGTGCGCTCCCGTCGAGGTCGATTACGGCCGCGGACACCGGGTTGCCTCTACAGGGCTGTCGGAAAGCACGCCGATGCTGATGCCGCTGGCACTTCTGCCGCTCCTGGACGAGGCACGGCCGCCCAAGCTCCCGCCGACTGAGGAGCCGGAGAAGAGCGTCTACCGACGAGCCATCGAGGCAATGATCCAGCTGCTCTACCCGCACAACCGTTCGCAAGTCCGGGCGCCTGCCCACTCGCCGGACGTGACGCGGAACAACCCATTGGAGGCAGTCAGCGTCGCACGGTTGAACGGTGGGTGCAGCACGATCGTGGCACCGGGCGAGGATTGTCATCGGCTGTGTGACCAGCCTGGCTCCCTCGGCAACGAATCCCTGTACGCGGCATGAGTGTCCTCGTGACCGAAGCCTCGAAACAAGGCGTCGTCCTCATGGTCGCGAGCGGCGGCACGGAACGAATGGTGCGCGGCCTTCTCGGCGACCGTTTGGGCTGCGCCACCTTCGATTTCAATCCTGACGAGGATGTCTTCGTAGTGCCGAACCGGGACGCGAGCGTATACAGCACGGTGCATGAACTTCTGAAGCCGTTCGAGCGGTTGCATCGCCGGGCGGTGGTGATGCTGAACGCGGCCTGGCCGGGCAGCCCCGGAGCCGCCGCCATCAAGGACGAACTCAGCCGGCGTCTGGCCGACTCGTGGGACGAGTACGCGGTGATCGTGATCGATCCCGTACTCGAAACCTGGCTGTGGTGCGGGCTCCCGGATATCACCGTACCCCTCCCCGTCCCCGAGGATTACCGCAAGACGCTCGCCGTCAGTAAACACTGGCGGGAAGACGAGGACACACCGAACGACCCCAAGGGCGCGCTGGAGCATTTGTGCCGTCGGAACAAGGCGCATATCTTCAGCTCAGACCTCGGCGAGGCCGCCCAGTACATATCGGTGGAGCACTGCAAGGATCTGGCCTTCGTCCTGCTGTGTGACCGCCTCCAAGCATGGTTCCCGGAGAACTCGTGAAGCTCGCTGAGCCCGACAACCCCGTCCGCTACTCATGGCTCGCCGACCACGGCTTCCGCCTAAGCCCCGGTCCTTTCGTATCGGAAAGTTACGCGGCGCGAAAGTTTGTGGAAGGGCTGCCGCGCACAGAGACTCTGAGTGAAGTCACGGAGCGCATCTTTCACCCGGGGCGAGTCACGCGCAGGTGGACCACCAGCCCGGAGCACGGTGTTCCCTTTCTGTCCAGTGCCGACATCTTCCAGGCGGACCTGTCCACGCTCGCACTGATCACCAGGAAGTCGTACGAGGAGAATGACAGACTTCCACTCGAACCCGGTTGGACGCTGGTGACACGCTCCGGGATGACGGCGGGTCGTGTCACGTATGCCCGCCTTGACATGGCGGGATACGCGTGCAGCGAGGACGTTCTACGCATCGTCCCGAATCGCGACCGGATACCGCCTGGCTACCTCTACACCTTTCTGGCCAGCTCGCTCGGTACAGCGATGATTAAGGGGACGGTGTACGGCACTAGTGTCAAGCACATCGAACCGGTACACCTGGTTGACTTGCCAATACCTCGCCTTAATGATGAGGTCGAACAACGGATCGACTCGCTTTGGCAGCGCGCATCACAGCGGCGGGCAGACTTCCAAGATGGGATCACAAAGGCTACTCGTGATCTTTTTGAGAGCGCTGGAGTCTCAGAGTTCACGGGTCTTCGGTGGCATGACTTGCCCCGCGATGTAAATTTTACTGCGCCTTCGGTAAATGCGCTTACGCTGCGCTCCCTCAACTTCTCGCCGCGCGCTCAACGTATCCTGGAACGTCTTCGTTCGGTCCCGCATCGCACCCTTGGTAATATCTGCCGAGATGGGACATTGCGTACTGGCGCGCGGTTCAAGAGAATTGATGCGTCAGCCGCTAATGGTGTTCGGCTCATCGGGCAACGTCAGGCGTTCTGGATGCGTCCGGAAGGCCGTTGGATCAATCCTCGTCAAGCGCCATCAGATGTTATGCAGAGAGATGAGAGCGTTCTGGTTGCAGCGCATGGGACCTTGGGTGATACGGAGGTCTACTCAAGATCCATCTTTGTGACTGGAAGCTGGCTTGCTCATGCCTTTAGCCAAGACTTTGTGCGGGTAGTGAGTGGCGACCCAGAAATTTCGGGCGCCTACCTGTTTGCGTTTCTCCGGTCCGAGGTTGCGTTTCGTTTGCTGCGCTGCATGAGCGTCGGAGGAAAACAACAGGAATATAATCCGGTTCTTCTTCGTCACCTCCCGATACCAGAATGTACGCCATCAGACAGGAAGCGGATCGCTGGCGCCGTGAGGCAGGCGTATCAGTGGCGGGACGAGGCAGACGCGTTGGAGGATGAGGCGCAAGCCCTACTCGCCGAAGGGATGCATGAGGGAACGCAGGGCTGAGGCTGAATGGCGGCATGGTGTTGAGGACGAGGCGGACGATCCGGTTTTAGCGCGCCGTTGGTGCCGGAGGCATCGAAACGATAAATAGTTTGTTCGTCCGATGTCTGTGGCTCTCCACGATGTGCTGAAGAGGTGTGCAGACGCCTTCGGCCACGTGAATCAAGCATCCGTTATTTGTCCATACCGCTCAAACGGGCTCGTTCAGCGCGTACCTGTACCGGATTGATAGCGTTTACAGAGTCGTTCGCCCTGGCATGCTGCCCTTGCGTTCGCCGACAGGAGCAACACACCGTAACCCAACGTAATAGGCAAAATTTGCGATCAATCCATCAAGAAGGGATGGCTTTGGTAATTTTCTGGGCGGCTGAGTCCAAATATAATTGGGTGGCCATAGGCACCCTAGGATCTTAGTGTAATTGAGGGCTCCGCAGGTGATGCGGCCGTTTGATGCAATCCAATTAATGGTGGCGCTTTACGGCTCAGGCGCTTGCTTCCTTGATCTGCCTTACAAGGGCGGCGAAACCGGCAGGTGAGACCGCAAGGTATCCCGCGTCGGGGTTCTTGCTGTCGCGGATGCCGATGGTTTCGACTAGGTGGGCAATCTCCACGCACTGAGCGCTGGTTCCCTCCGTGGAGCGGCTGCTCTTGCGCCAGGCTGGGGGAGTCACGACAAGGCCTCCATGTGTTTCTTGATCAGGGTTTGGGAGGAGTCTACGGGCAGGGCAACTGCACCGATCCGGTCAAATCGTAGCTTGAAGCTCTCCACCTCGGCGACTTCGGCGACCAGTCGTCCCCCGTTGGGAGCCTCAACGAAGGCGATCTCTCCCTCCCGCACCTTGATGATCTTGAACGAGCCGTCGAGCCCTGGGTTCGCCCCGGCCGTGTTGGGGACGATCCGTAGCGTAATGTGCGGAAGCGCGGAGAGCTTCAAGAGGTGGGCAAGCTGTTCTCGCATGACATCCTTCCCGCCCACGCGGACCTGGAGAGCGGTTTCGGCGAGCAAGACCCATAGCTCTGGGGGATTGTCCTGGTCAAGGATGGCTTGCCGTGCTATGCGAGCGTTGACCGCCTTATCGATTTCCGTCTCCCGGCCCGCGAGGAGGAGCGCGCTGGCGTAGGCCGGGGTCTGGAGTAGAGCGGGAATGAGTTGTCCGCTGTACTGTTTCATGAGCGAGGACCGGGCCTCGAACTCCGTGAAGCTCTTGAACCACATCGGGTCGTGTCCCTGGCGGGCGTACCACACCATGATCGAGAAGAGGCCGCCGGTGTTCCATGCCTCGTCGAGGACGGCCGCCTGCTTCTCGTCCAGCTTCGCCTCGCCGTTCTCCAGTCTGGAAACTGAGGAACGCGCGCAGTTGAGGAGCTTGCCCACGGCGTCGCCCGTGAGGCCGCGCTGCATGCGGTGGAAGCGCAGCGAGTAGGCGATCCACGCCCACATCGAAGATCGCGGGTCTGGTGGTTCGTTGATGTTCACTGCTCCCCCTCGGGGTTGGTGAAGTTCCAAGAGTTCCCGGGAACAAGGAAAGGCTAGGTCAAGGGGCGCAGGCTGTGGCCGGAAGAAAGAAACCTGTGGCCTGCAAGGATGGTTCCAAAATGGTGCAGATCGCACAGTCCGGACAAATATCTGTCGGTCATGCCGCCGATATCTCGCTGGGCGGCATGTGCGCGTGGCGACTTCCCGGGGACGCGAGCTGCGCTTCGGCCGCCCGTTCGCTCCTCGGCATCGCCATGAAGACGGTCGGTCTGGACCGTGACACGGCCGCCGACGCGGTCCTGGCCGCCAGCGAGCTCGCGACGAACGCGTTCAACCACGCGCTGCGCGCCGGGCCCGACGTCCAGGCCGGCCCGCCCGAGCTCTGGGTCTGGGCCAGGGTCACGCCGACGCCGCAGCTCGTGGTGTCGGTGTTCGACACCTGCCGGTCCGCGTGGCCGGACACCGCTCCCCGCGATCTCCTCGACGAGCACGGCAAGGGTCTCGGCATCGTCGGCATGCTCGCCGCCGCGTGGGGCACCTACCCGACGCGGTCGTGGCTCGGCCGCCCGGACCTGTGGGGCAAGGCCGTCTGGTGCGCCTTCCCTCTCCCCGGCCCCTGGCCCAATGCCCGTACGACGGCTCCGCCCGTCCTCGTCGCACGGCACCTCACGTCATCGCTCGCCGGACGGGGCATCGCGGGCGTCTCCCACTGTCACGGTAAGGGCGTCTCACTCGTGACCGTCCCGCGTCCCAACGGCCAGGACGTCAACGTGTGGGTCGAGCCCGGGCACCTCACCTACACCTCGGCCAGCGGCGCACGCATCCGCCGTCCCGTCGTCGACCTGTACGACGTGACCGAGAACCTCGTCGGCTCTATCGAGAGTCCCGGTCATGCCTAGCGGTCTTGTGCCGGTGAGACCTGGATACTGTGGCGTCACGTCGTCTGGTGCGGCGGGTGATTCCTCGAAGGAAAGGACCGGCGCGATCGGTGTGAGCAAGGACGTACAACTCGACATCCCGGTTGAGTACGACTACAGGGGCCTGAGCACGGACGTCGAGGCCGAGGAGGAGGAGCCACAGGACGGCACGATCCACGAGCCGTTCGACCCGGCGAAGATCGACGTCCAGACGCGAACGATGACGGTCGGGCTGCTTTTGGCGCGGCTGCGGCGGGGCGTCCTCGACCTGGCGCCCGACTTTCAGCGTTTCGCCGGTATCTGGAGCGAGGCCGCCCAGAGCAGGCTCATCGAATCCGTCCTGCTCCGCATCCCGCTTCCGAACCTTTACGCGGCCGAGGTCGGCGAGGAGAGCTGGGCGATCGTCGACGGGATCCAGCGGCTCACCACCATCGCGCGTTTCGTGGAGCCCGAGGTGATCGGCATGCCGCCGCTGAGGCTCACCGGCCTGGAGTACCTCAGCAGCTACGAGGGATACACCTATGCCGACCTTGCCAGCGGGCTGAAGACCAGGATCGATGAGACCGAAATGGTCGTCCACCTCATCCGGGCGGGCACACCCGAGCCGGTCAAGTTCAACATCTTCGGCCGGATCAACACCGGCGGCCGTCCGCTGACGCTCCAGGAACTGCGACACGCGCTGATTCCCGGGCGAGCCCGAACCCTTCTCGCGGAACTGGCCGGCAGCGACCCCTTCCTCCAGGCGACGCTACACAGCGTCAAACCAGACCGGATGGCCGACCGTGAGATGGCCCTGCGGTTCCTCGCCTTCCGCCTCACTGAGCCGAAGGACTACCCGCGAGGAGACCTTGACCTCTTCCTCCGCCAGGCGATGAAACGGCTCAACACTCTGGAGCCGGAAGCGATCGAGCGGTTGAAGGACGATTTCGCGCGTGCGATGTGGGCGGCCCGCGATATCTTCGAGGAGCACGCCTTCAGGAAACGGTTCCCAGGCCAGCACAGGCGCCTGCCGGTCAACAAGGCGCTCTTCGAGGCAGTCTCGGTGAACCTCGCCAAGATGACGTCCCAAGAGATCGATGCGTTGCGGGAGGGACGTGACATGGTGCAGGCGCGGTTCGCGGCGTTGATGGAGGACAACAAGTTCCACCAGGCCATCTCGGTCGCGACCGGCGACGGGAAGAAGGTTCGCCGCCGCTTCGGCGCCGTGGAGGAGCTGTTCAGGGAGATCGCCAGATGATCGACGCGCTGACCATCACGAACTTCAAGTCCTTCTCCTCGGCGGAGATACCGCTTGGCGCATACACGTTGCTGTCCGGGCTGAACTCCTCCGGCAAGAGCACCGTCCTCCAGGCCCTCGCCCTTCTGCGGCAGGCCGAGCAGGCCGGGCTGCTCTCGCACGAGCACGGGAACGCCGAGTACGCCGAGACAGGCGCGGTCGGCGGATTCCCGCTGAACGGTGAGCTCGTCGAACTCGGGACCGGCCAGGACATCCTCCACGAGGACCATGTCACCGAGCAGGGTCGCGACCCCGAGATCGGCTTCGCCCTGCGAGCGAGTACCTCGGTGCCGTATGAATGGCGTGCTCGCTATGGCCGTGAAGACGACCTATTGCCGCTGACTGTCTGTCGTCCGCTCCCACATGAACGTCCGGCGCTGCACGATGAGCAGCGGGTCACCCTCTTCAACCCGGGCTTCCAGTACCTGAGGGCCGACCGGATCAACCCGGCGGTGACCTACCCGCAGTCCCACGAGATGGCGGTGCGGCGCGGGTTCCTCGGCACCCGCGGCGAGTACACCATCGATTATCTGCGGCACTACCAGGACGAGACCGTCCCGTCGACGGTGCTCCACCATCCCGACGCGTCCCCGCGGCTTCTCGACCAGGTCGAGGCGTGGATGGGGGAGATCTGTCCCGGAGTGAAGATCGCGGCCACCGCCATCGACCGAACCGACCTCGTCCGGCTCGGCTTCGAGTTCACCCGGCCGCGTCAGCTCACGACCAACGCGCGCCGGCCGACCAACGTCGGGTTCGGGCTCACCTACGTCCTGCCGGTGGTCGTGGCCTGCCTGACGGCCAGGCCCGGCGCCATGATCCTGCTGGAGAACCCCGAGGCGCACGTCCACCCCCAAGGACAGAGCGCGATGGCCCGGCTGACCTGCGCCGCCGCGTCTGCGGGCGCGCAGGTCATCGTCGAGACCCACAGCGACCACATCCTCAACGGCGTCCGCCTCACGGTGAAGCGGCAGCAGCTCGCCCCCGACGACGTCCGGCTGCACTACTTCCAGCGCAACGCCGACGGGATCGTCGACATCGTCAGCCCCGCCATCGGGCCCGACGGGATGCTGTCGCAGTGGCCCCCCGGCTTCTTCGACGAATGGGACCGCTCGCTCGACCAGCTCCTCGACTGACCGTCCTTTCGCCGTCCCCCCAGGGAAAGGGGCCTCGTGCGCGTCCTGCTCTTCTTCAACGAACTGTCCTGCTCGAAGGCCCTTCCGAAGGAGCAGGTGGACGAGGCGATGAAACAGTTCGTCGCCGTCCTGCGCGCGGTCGCCGCGCGACGCGGCGATACCGGCCTCGTGTCCGACGTGAAGCTGGCGGAGCTGGAGCTGGCGCCGGGCTACTACCTGTCCGAGTGGTCCGGGCGACCCGCCAACGTCGACCTGTGGCGCTGGATCCGCCGCATGCAGAACCGGGCCCCGTTCAGCTCGGTCCTTCCCCAGGGCGCGGGTGAAGGCGCCGACTACCACTGGCAGGGGCGGACCGCGAAGGCGCTGGGGGCGGCGCATCTGATGGACGGCGTCCTCGTGAGCCTCCAGGTCGATCCGGCGTGGGACGCACCCTGGGTCCACGCCGAACGCGAACTGCTTCCCGAGGACCCGGACGAGCTCGACTTGGTCAAGCAGAACGTGGAGGTCCGGCACGTCTCGTCGCTCGACCATGTCGAGGAGCACGCCGACTGGATCGAACAGGCGGGCATCTCCGACTTCAAACATGGTTCGGACATCTGGGAGGCGCGCGCGGACCTCTACCCGCACCTGTCATTCCTGCCCCGCACCGAGCAGCACTTCGCCGGACTGAGGCGCGACTGGGTGATCCCGGCCGCACGCGAACTGCTGAGGATCAACGGCGCGTTCGCGGAATGGGATCCCACGCTGGCGAAGGAGCCGCACTGGAGGTCCGATGTGACGCCGGAGTCGAAATCCCGGATCCGGAAGAGGCTCTTCGAATTCGAGGACCTCGACGGTGTGGTGCGCTGCTTCGAACTGCACGGCCGGTTCGCCCCGGGCTACGGCCGCATCTACTTCCGGCTCGTGCATGAGGAGCGGAAGGGAAGGGTCGCTCACGTCGGCGACCACCTTTAGCGGCCGGTCGGCGTCCCTGCCGAGCATGCGGCCGGGGCGGCCCACCGCGCACCTCGGCCTCGCGCCGAGCCCTGTCGGAATGGCCTGACCGGTTGCGTAGCTCGTCTTGACGAAACGGTGGATCAACAGGTTCCCGGCGTTGTTAGATGGGGTCTCGGTACGGGCGACAGGGGAGCCGGGAGAGGCGGTCCGGTAGTTCATGGCGGTCATCGTCGGCGGGGGTCCACCGGTCAACGACGCCGAGCGGGCGGCCATCGCGCATCTGCGCGACCACGGCCCCGACGACTGGCTCGTGCTGCACAACATCGACATCCCGGTCCGCGGCGACATGTACGAGGTCGACCTGATCGTCGTGATGCCGCATTCGGTGTGCGTCATCGATGTGAAGGGGACCAGGGGACGCATCGAGGTCTCGGGCCGGCGCTGGTACCCGTCCAACCGCGGCTCCTTCCACTCCCCGGTGTCCAAGCTCCGCGACCATGCCCGGGCGCTGAAGGGAGCGCTCGCCCGCCGGAGCCCCGGCCTCAACCGCGTGTTCGTGGACGCGCTGGTGGTGCTCACGGCCGATGACGCCGTCCTGGTGGACCGCAGCGACCGGACGGACGCGGACGCCCACGACGTCGCGAGCCTCGACGACCTGATCCCGGTGCTGTCCGACGTCTCCCGGGTCCGCAGCGGTTTCCCACGCGACATCCGGCGGCACGGGGAGGAGATCATCAGGACGCTGCAAGGCGTCGTGCGGGTGGCGTCCGGTCCGCCGCGGTTCGGCAACTGGGTGGTGCGGGAGACACTCGGCGGCACCGAGGAGGTCACCGAGTACCGGGCGGCGAACGCGACCGTCACCAGCTCGCAGACCGTGCTGCTCCGGGTCTACAAGGCCGACCCGTTCCAGCCGGAGGACGTGCGCGCGGCGGAGCGCATCGCGATCGCCAACGCCTACGAGGTACTGGCCAAGATGCCGCCGCACGAATGCGTGGTCGGCTGCCGGGACTTCTTCCCCACCGAGGACGAGAGCCAGTTCGTGCTCGTCCTCGACGACGTTCGCGGCGGCGCGTTGCGGCTGCGCCTGGACAACCCCCGGCAGGCGCTGGCGGCGGACGCCCGGTACCGGCTGATCGCAGACCTCCTGCGCGGGCTGGCGCACGCGCACGGCCATCGGGTCATCCACCGCGCGCTGTCCCCGGCGGCCGTGCTCGTGACCGACAGCGGGCGGGGCATGCTCACCGGCTTCGACTACGCCCGCCCGGAAGGGCCCCGGTCGCACACGGTCGTGGACCGGCTCGCCGGTGCGCTCGACCCCGCGTACGTCGCCCCCGAGTGCCAGTCGAGGGCGCAGGCGATGAGCCGGGCATCGGACGTCTACGCCGCCGGTGTGATCGCCTTCCAGGTCCTGACCGGGGAACTGCCGTTCGCCTCGACGTCGGACCAGTACGAGAAGGGGAGCGTGCTCCCCGCCGAGCCGTTGGAGGCGGCGGTGATCCCGGAGCGGATCGCCGAGCTGCTCGGCCGGATGTGCGCGCGGGCGCCGTCCGCGCGCCCTTCGGCGGCGGAGGCCCTGCGGGCGCTGACCGGTGCTACCCGGCGGCAGACCGGACGAGACGCGACCCCGAAGGTCGACTACCGCAACCTTCCGGAAGGCCACCAGCTCACCCGCAAGTACACGATTCAGCGCAGGCTCGGCAGGCCCGGTTCCTTCGGCGCGGCATACCAGGTGTACGACAACCTCGCGGGCGCCGACCGGGTCGTGAAGATCGTGGACCGGGACCGCGAATCCCTCGTCGAGCGTCTCAGGCACGAGTACCAGATCCTGCTCGGCCTCCGCCCGCACCCCAACGTGATCAAGGTGGAGGGCGCCGACTACCTGGACGGCGGCGAGACCCCGTACCTGGTGTTCGAGTACGTCGAGGGCCAGGACGTCGGCGTGCTCGTCGACGAGCGTTCGCTCGGCCCGGCGGACGCGGTGAAGCTCGGTGTCGAAGTCGCTCGCGGACTGGCGTTCCTGCACGCGAGCGGAATCTTCCACTGCGACATCAAGCCCGGGAACCTCCTCTGGACCGACCGGGGCTGCAAGATCATCGACTTCAACGTGTCGGCGTCGGCGGGGTCGAGCATGTCGAAGGCGGGCGGCACGACCAAGTACGTTCCGCCCGACCACAACACGCGCGTCCCGCCGACGGCGATCGACCTCGTCGACCGCGACGTCTACGGCCTCGGCGTCACGCTCTACCAGGTGCTGACCGGCCGGTACCCGTTCTCGTCCGGCAGGCCCGCCCTCGGTGAGCAGCCTGTGGACCCGCGGTCGTTGTCCGGGCTGTCCGAACTGTCGGACGCGTTGGTCGACACGGTGACGAAGGCGATCGCCCCGCTGCGCAGCGCCCGCTATGGCGACGCCGCCGAGTTCCTCACCGCGCTGGAGGCGATCGGCGAGGTGCACCGGCGGCCGCCGGCGCCGCCACCGGAACCGCGGCCGGTCGTCTCCGCCCGGAACGTGAACCCGTTCGTGGCCCACCTCCAGACCCTCTACAGCCAGAGCACCAGCAGCAACGCGGGCACGCGCGGAAGAGACCCCTACGACGTCTACGTCGCAACCGCGCTGGACGACAGGCTGATCCCCGACGTGCTCGCCGGCCAGTACCGGCTCGTCGTGATCACCGGTAACGCGGGAGACGGCAAGACGGCCTTCCTGGAACACCTCATCGCCGCCGCGATCGACCGCGGCGCCGCCCCCGGTGCGCCCCGCGACAACGGCGCCGACGTGCGGCTGCTCAACGGCCGGTGGCTGCGCACCAACTACGACGGCAGCCAGGACGAGGGCGACAAGGCCAACGATGAGGTGCTGGCCGACTTCTTCGGGCCCTTCGCCGAAGGCGCGGCGGCCGGGCCGGGAGAGCCGGAGACCAGGCTGATCGCCATCAACGAGGGACGGCTCGTCGACTTCCTGACCACGCACACCGAGAGGTTCGCGTTCCTCGCCTCGACCGTCCTGGCCGGCTTGGACGGCGAACTCCCACCGGGGGACATCGCCGTCGTCAACCTCAACCGGCGCAGCGTGGTCGCCGGCGCCGACCGGCTCAGCGGGCCGATCTTCGACCGGATGCTGGCCAGAATGACCCACGACCGGTTCTGGGAGGCCTGCGCGTCCTGCGACCTGGTGAACTCCTGTTACGTGCCGCACAACGTCAGGACGCTCGCCCACCCCAGCGCGGGACCGAAGATCGTCAAGCGGCTGCGGGAGCTGTACAGACTCGCCCACCTGCGCGGACGGATGCACATCACGGTGCGGGACCTGCGCTCCGCCCTGGCGTTCACGCTCACCTCCGGAAGGGACTGCGCGCAGATCCACGAGCTGTACCGCGGGGACGACATCCAGAAGATCCTCTCCGGCTTCTACTTCAACAGCTGGGTGGGGGCACCCGGAACCCGCGACCGGCTGCTGGCCTTCCTCCAGGAGGTCGATGTCGCCGCGGTCCCCGTCCCCGCGCTGGACCAGCGACTCGCGCACGTCGGTCCCGACGCCGGGCAGGCGATGATGACCATCGACCGCCGCGGCGACTACGACATGTCCTTGCTCCGCACGCTCTTCCACCGCCTCGCCGGGGACGCCGCGGTGCCCCGGGGAGGAGGGGAGGCACACGCGCGCTACCTGGCGTCCGTCCGCCGGAGGTTCTACTTCGAGGGAGTGGACGACAAGCGGTCGCGGGCCATGTCCCCCTTCCGCTCGGCGGAGCGGTTCCTGTCGCTGCTGGAGCACCCGGAGCGGGCCGCCGCCCGGCTCCCGGACCTGATCGCGGCGATCAACCGCGGGGAAGGGCTGCCCGACCCGCGCAGCCTCGGCGACACCCTCGCCCTCCAGGTTCGCCAGGTGCCGGGCGGGACGATCCGCAGCTACCGCCTCTTCCCCATCGATGCGCTGACGCTCACGCTGTCGGGCGGCGTGCCGTCCCCCTATCTGGAGCAGGAGCCGGACGGGCTGGTGCTCGGCTACCACGGTCCAGGAGGCCAGACCGCACGGCTCCGGATCCAACTCGACCTGTTCGAGCTGCTGTACCGCCTCCATGACGGCTACCTGCCGGGCATCGCCGAGCAGCAGGGCCACTACCTGGGCCTGACGATCTTCAAGAACGAGCTGTCGGCCGCGCCCTACCAGGAGATCGTCCTGTCCGCCGGGGGACGCCGTCTGCACCGGGTCCGCCGTGAACGCGACGGGCGTCTAGTCATGGAGGGCATCGACGCACGAGGGGAGGAGACCGATGACTCTGCACCGCAGTGACAAGGAGTTCCGCCACCCCGGCATCAGCTATCTGGACTACAAGCAGATGGAGATGGACCGGGTCCTGACCGGCTTCCTGCCCCGGCTCTGGTGGGACGGCAGATCCAGCATCGTCTCGCGTTCCGCGGACCTCGACGTGGACGACTTCGTCGACACCTTGCGGGAGCATCCCGAGTCCTTCGCGGGCTTCGATCCGGACACCACCCGCCGCTGGCTCGAGACCCACCTGCTGGACGTGGTCAACCGGGGCAAGGCGACGCAGGCCGTGGCGGGTCTGCGTCCCCTGCACGGTTTCACCTACCGGTTCCGGAACGCGCGCCGGTCGCGCGCCTACGGCGCGGACGAGCAGCTCTACGAGATGATCTCCCACGCCTCCGACCCGAGGCGCGGCCTCCGGACGCTCGAACACTTGAAGAACTTCTTCTTCGACGGGCTGGACAAGCGCACCGAAACGCCGATGTCGGACGCTGATATCGACGTGGAGACGCAGGCGCTGATCAACCTCTCCGAGGCGGTGAAGCGGGACATCACCGACCGGCCCGCGAGCGCCAAGGACCGGCGCTCCTACCCGCCGCTCTATCCGGAGGCGTCCGACCTCCTGGTGGAGGACGTCCTCCGCCTGCTGTTCCACCGCGACCTGATCCCGCGGTCGGTGCTCGTCGACTACCTCAAGATCCTCTTCGCCTTCCACCTGGCGCTCTACCACCTGCGGATCCTGAAACTGCTGCCGTCCCTGGTCCGCGGCGCTCACGCGCGTCCAGGCGGAGGGCTCTTCCTCGACGTCGTGGGGATCCCCGGCACGCCGACCGCCCGGCTGGCCGAACGGAGCGCGGCGGTGTGGTTCGGCCGCATTCCCGACTTCGTCCGGGCCACGTTCACCGTGAAGCGGCTCGACGACCTCGCGCGGCATCTGGTGCGGCGCGGCACCCTCCGCACCCTGGTGCGCGGCTTCTTCACGGTCGAGGACCTGCTGGGCCTGCTCGCTCCCGCGCACAAAGAGGAGCGCGACAGGTTCGCCGGCGGTCGGCTGGCGGTCATCGAGAGCTCTCGAGGGGCCGATGCGGAGATCGACGCCGAAGTCGAGCAGATCCTGCAACTCGGCCTTGACGACTTCACCGCCTACATCGAGGTCATCACCGCCTACCGCGTCGCCTTCCACCGCAAGTACCTGACCGGATGCCTCGACTCGCTCCTGCTGAAGAACCGGCCCGGCGCGATGATCGCGCAGCCGAGGCGCGGTGACCGCCGGTTCATCCTTGACAGCCGCCTGCTGGAGGTGCTGCTCCAGCTGTCGCTGCTCAGGCTCGGGGACGACGGCGAGTTCTACACCGCGTCCCTGCGCGTGGACGAGTTCCTCACCATTCTCCGGGAGCGGTACGGGCTGCACATCGACAGGCTTCCGCCGGGCGACGGCTTCGACCGTCCGACGATCGACGACCAGGCCGCGCTGCGCGCCAACACTGATGCGTTCACCGCCAGACTTCGGGAGATCGGCTTCTACTCGGACATGTCCGACGCCTACCTGACGCAGACGATCACCCCGCGCTACACGGTGACGGCCGACCGTTCCCGGGGGAGGGACGCATGAGCGCCGGACTGAGAGAACTGCAGGAGCAGGATGTCGAGACCGCACTGGAACGGGTCCTCGTCCCGCGGCTGTCCGGTCGGCTGGCGGCTCGGCTGCCGGGGCATTGCATGCGGGTCACCGAGATCGAGACCTCGCTCGCGGTCCGGCTGTGCCGGCGCGTGAGGAGCGCCGTCGACAACGGCGCCCGCGTTCTCGTGCTCGGCTCCGAGCCGGCCGTCCCGGCGGACGTCGCCGTCACCGGAACCAAACTCGTGGAACTGCGCAACCCCGATGCGCAGGGACGGCAGCGTCCCCCGCTCCTAGTCTTCGTCCCGCCCGGCACGCACGCCAGCGCGGAGGACTCGTTCGGCGTGGCCACCTTCGAGGAACTGGCCCTCGGCGACGTCTACGCCGAACTGGCCGCAAGGCTCCTCGCCGAACTTCCCGACGCCGTTCGCCGCGGTATCGAGGAGATGTTCACGGTCATCGAGGACCAGGGTTGGGCCTATGCGGGGGACTACGCGCGGTCTCGGTACCTGCTGACGATCCAGCTCAATGACAACGATCCGCTGGCGGCGGGCGCGGCCGTCTTCGAGTTGGGGCTGGTGCCCGACTTCGAGCTGTTCGCCGATCCCGCCCACGTCCAGACCCGTACCGGGCGGAACATCGGGCACATGCGGGTGCTGTCGGCCACGGAGCGTCCCGAACGTCAGCGAGTGATCGAACTCGGGCTGACCGACTCCCGTTTCCGGCAGCGGCTGGCCGAGTTCCTCGTGCGGACGGGGCTGGAGGACGTCCGGGCCTGGACGCGGCGGATCGTCGTCGACCGGGAGAACTGGAACCTCGCCTTCCAGCATTGGCCGCTGCGCGAGAAACAGCCCGCCGAGGCGCTGCGCATCGTCGTCGGCGACCTTGATCTGCCGAGGGCCGGTGACTCGCCCGAGCACGCGGACCATACCGTCCTGCGGAACATGACCGGACAGCCGTTCCTTCACGGCGGCCGGCAGGGGCAGAACCAGCTTCCGCTGACGTTCACCGTGGATCCGCACCCCCGACGGGTGCCCGGCCTCGCCAAGTTCGTCGTCCAAATGGTCTCCGAGGAATCCGGCCCGACCGGCGTGGCGGCGACGGTCCGGCTCGGCAAGACCGCGAAGAACACCTACAAGGCCGCGCTCAAGAAGCTCCGTTCGGCGGAACTGGAGCAGGGATGGCACTTCGTTCGGGTGACGCCGCAGGACGCCGAAGGCGTGCCCCTGCCGGTCGAGACGGCACATGACGGCGCCGACCTCGGCAACGAGAGCGACCGCTTCATGGTGGTCACCGACGAGGACTTCGAGGACACTCCACCGCCGCAACGCGTCAGCAGAGAGGTCGGCGTCAGCCAGGCGCTCCGGCGGCTGGAGTTCACGTCGTTGGAGGAGGCCCGCGACTGGCGGAGCGTCACGTGCAAGAGCGTGGCCTGGAAGAACGCGGACGGCACGGGCAGACATGTGCTGCGGGCGGCGTTCGGCGCACACGGCTCGGCCGAGATACCGCTTGCTCCGCCGCTCCTGGAGGTCCAGCGCCGCCTGCTGGCCGAACCCGATCGACTGCGCCGGTGGAGGCTCCCCGTCAATGTCGACCAGGCCGGAGATCCCCTTCCCGAGGTCCTGCCCGTGCCGGACACGGGCGACGATGTGGTGAACGCCTTCATCGCGGCGCGCCGTGCCGTACTGGGCGCCATCAGAGGCGACGACGAGCTGGTGGTCGAAGGGAGAGATCTGCTCGGCCTGCGGGCGGAGATTCAGGCGTACGCCGAGTCGTACGGCGAGGTCCTGGCCTGGCAGCTCCGCCGCGCCGAGCGGGCCGGCGAGGACCGTCAGACCGAACTGCTCCGGGAGATGACGGCGCTGCTCCAGGTCGACACCGTCGAAGTCGGCTTCACCGACCCCGACGGTGCTCTGCGAGAGCTCGTACTCGTCGCCCCCACCCATCCACTGCGGTTGCTGTGGCTGCTGACCTGGTCCGAGCTAGGCCGCCGCTGGCTTGAGAACGCCAGAGAGAACGAAGCCTCCGTGATCGCCGCGGCGGAGCGGACCCTCGCCGGTCTGACCCCGCTCGGCTTCCCGCTCGTCGTCCCCCGGCGCGGCGGGGCCCTGGCCATCGCGGCCGGAGACCTCAACCCCTACTGGGGCGTGTGCCTGCCGACCGGCACCGACGACCCGCAAGGCCTTCTCTCGGCGCTCGCCGCCGGGCTGCGCCTGCCGGAACGGTGGAGCGGTGGCCAGGCGGTCTCGGGACGGGCGCTGGCCGACCGGGTCGAGCGCTACCTCCGCCTCCACCCGTACGTCGACACACTGGTGATCAGCGCGGTCAACGCGGGACGAGCCGAGCACCTCGTCGACATGCTGATCGAACTCCAACGGCGGAAGGGACTGGCGGACGTCAACTACGACATTCGCCTCTTCGCCTCCGATCCCCAGGCCACCGGCAACGGGGAGGCTCTCGCTGGACTGCTGCGCGGCGAGGGCGGTTCAGCGGCCGAGGCCGAGACCTTCCATACACGCCGGCCCTCGGGCCTCATTCCCAAACTGGCGGTCGCCGTCCGGCCGTTGCACGAGTTCCGCTCCGCGACCGACGAGCACGCGGCGCACCTGACCCTGCTCTTCGACGCCTTCAGCGGCGAGAGCTACGACGCGGCGCCCGCTGACGCTCTCGGCATGACGCCGGTACACGGGCTCGTCCAGGACGTGTCCGTCACCTTCGTCGAGGACGAGGAGACCGTCACGTGGCACAAGCAGCCAAGGCACGGCCCCGCCCATCCGATCATGGGAGCGGAGGAGCTGTCCGACCTGCTGTCAGCGCTTCCCGCGACGATCTCCCAGGCGGCGGCCGCGGTCACGACGGGGCAGGTGGGCACCGGTTTCGTGCCCCGCGTCACGCTCACGCTCGATGCCCGTGACGGAACTCTGCTCCACCAGGCGCACCGCTCCAGCGACTGGGTGATCACCGTCGACCGGACGCTGGGCGTCGAGTACTTCGACAGTCCCGGCAGCGAACGGCGGCCCGACTATGTGATCGACTTCGATGTCGAAGGCGCCGAGGGGCTGGGGCACCATCTGGTGATCAGTTCCCGGTCGGTGGACGAACTGCGCGCGCTGCTCGCACCGGTCTGCACTCAGCACGGATTCACCATTGACACCCGGCATACCGGGACGTTTTTTGAACAACTGCGGCTGTTGTCGGGACGGCTCGCGTTCAAACTGGCCTCCAGCGCGCCGACACAGCGGACCGAAGTGCTGGGGCTCGCGCTGGCCCGGCTCTTCCTCGACTACCAGAACGTTCTCGCCGACCAGATCCTCGTTCCGCTCGACGCCCATCTCGGGTTGTACCGGGAGTCGCGCAGGCGTGCCGACGAGGTGGGGGAGTCGGTGAGTTTGAAGCGCACCGATCTGGCTCTGCTGAGCCTCGACGCCCGTCGGCGCACCATCACCTGCCGCTTGGTCGAGGTGAAATGCTACGGCAGTCTGGAGGGGCTGTCCGCCTACGAACAGCTCAAGAGCCACATGATCGAGCAGATCGACCGCAGTCAGACCGTGCTGGCAGAGCATTTCGACCCGCACCGGAGCCGACCCGATCGGCCCGATCGGGCAGTGCGCAACGCCGAACTCGCGACGCTCCTGCACTTCTACGTCGGGCGCGCCGTCCGGCACGGCACCATGCGCCCGGACGCAGCCGCCGAGGCGCGCTGGCTGCTCGACCGGCTCGACGCGGGATACCGGCTGGAGTTCACCCGAACCGGATTGATCTTCGACCTCTCCGGACGGGGGACGGGTTCCGAGCACGAGGCGGGTGTCGAGTTCCATCGGATCGGACGGGACCTGGCGGAGGAACTCCTCGACGCGGTTCCCACGGATCAGGTACCGGCGGCGGAAAGGGCGTCCAGCCTCAGCAGCCTCGACCTGACCGTGCCGCGCCTTCACGAGGCCGCGTTCCGCGCCCCGGCCCGCCGCCACGACACCCCCGACGAGCCGGTCCGGATCGAGCCGGACGAACTCGCGGATGACACCGCACCGGCGAGCGCGGAACCAGAGATCGAGCCGGTCACCAGCCCTGCGGCGTCGGCCGAGGACGCAGCGCCCGGTCCTGAGCCGGAACCTGCCGAGGCCGCCGCCTCCGACCATGATCGAGAAGTGGCCGCCTCCCCTGCGGGAGCGGAGACGCCGGCCGTGTACGTGGGATCGAGTGGTCCGTCGCCGCAATACGGCGTCATGGGCCAGGTCGCGGGGCGCTCAGTCGCCCTCGACCTCAATGAGACGCACACGATCAGCCTGTTCGGAGTCCAGGGCGGAGGCAAGAGCTACACGCTCGGATCGATCATTGAGGCCGCGTCGCTGCCGCTGCCGCCGGTCAACGAGCTTCCCCGTCCGCTCGCCACCATCGTTTTCCACTACAGCCCGACGCTGGACTACGCCCCCGAGTTCACCAGCATGCTCGCCCCCAACGACGACTCCGAGCAGATGCGCGTTCTCGAAGAGACCTATGGCGGACGGCCCGCCGCTCTCACCGATGTGGTGATGCTCGTCCCCGAAGACCAACTGGAACAGCGTCGCCGCGAATACCAGGGCGTTCAAGTCTTGCCGTTGAAGTTCGGATCGGCCGAACTCCGCGCCGAGCACTGGCGCTTTCTCATGGGGGCGATCGGGAACCAGTCCACGTACATCCGGCAGCTTCAGCGGATCATGAAGGCGCACCGAAGGGATCTGCGTCTGGATGTCATCCGCGACGGCGTGGAGCAGTCGGCCATGTCCGACGGCCTCAAGCAGCTCGCTCAGCAGCGTTTGGACCTGGCGGCCGACTACATCGACGACGACGCGCGCGTGAAGCAGCTCGTCCGCCCCGGCCGCGTGATCATCGTGGACCTGCGCGACGAGTTCATCGAGAAAGACGAGGCGCTCGGCCTGTTCGTCGTCCTCATGCAGTTGTTCGCCGAGGCGCAGGAGGAGGGCGAGCGTTTCAACAAGCTGGTCGTTTTCGATGAGGCCCACAAGTACATCGAGAGCCCCGACCTCGTCGACGGCCTGGTTCAGAGCGTCCGGGAGATGCGGCACAAGGGCATGAGCGTCCTCGTCGCCAGTCAGGATCCGCCTTCGGTACCGATTTCGCTCATCGAACTGTCCAACCATGTGATCCTGCACAAGTTCACGTCGCCGGCCTGGCTGAAGCACCTGCAGAAGGCCAACGCGTCACTCGCAGACCTGACACCGTCCAGGATGGCCGGCCTGGTGCCCGGAGAAGCGTACGTGTGGTCGAACAAGGCCACCGACGCGGCCTTCACGCGTGGCGCCGTGAAGGTGCGTCTACGTCCTCGAATGACCAAGCACGGCGGCGGAACGAAGACCGCCACTTCATCAGTAGACGGACGGGACGATTCTCGATGAGCCCGGCCGTCTGGTGCTCCTGCATGGACAGTTCTCCGGTGTGCCTCCCCTCGTGGGGAGCCCTGCTGCGTCGTGCGTCATGGTCTCCCTTGAGGTGCGGCATACCGACAGGCTACGTTCTCACAACAGACGTTATGAGAACGGGGGTTCCGTGGAGGCCGACGCCAAGTCCGAACTCGACCGCCTGATGAGCGTGCTCTTCGGTGCGTTCACCAACGTCGGCGGTATCCGGCCGAACCTCACTGCCGTCCGCGACGTTTTCATCCCACAAGGGATGATCATCAAAAACGTCGGAGGCGAGACGCGGGTCTACGACCTCGATGCATTCATCACACCCAGAGAGAAGATCCTCACCGATGGGACGCTGACCGAGTTCTCCGAATGGGAGGTCGCTGAACGGACGGAAATATTCGGTTCGATCGCGCATCGTTTCAGTGCATACGGTAAGTCAGGCTACCGGAACGGTGAGTGGTTCGAAGGTTCCGGTCACAAGACGACCCAGTTCATCCGTACGCCCGGCGGTTGGAAGGCGATCTCCCTGGCCTGGGACGACCTGTAGCGCGCACCGCTTCCAGGCTCCGTTGCCACCCGCTGGAGCGTCATTACCGGCCCGTCCGAAAACGGCCGATCAGCTTCCATGAACATCAAGCACAAACAACGGATTCCTTTACTGTTTCTCCAATTCCCTCGCCATTGCGCTCGGCCGGGATGCGCCATCCCCGGCTCTCCTGGAGGTGCTCACCGGGTCGCCGTTCGGCTTCCAACTGCTCGGGGCACCCTGCCGTTGTCCGACCCGTTCGGCTGGGACCCGGAGAGGGGACTGGACGCCGCGATCGGGCTGCTCGGCTACGAGTGCGAACGCAGGTCTGCTGCTGCACCAGCCCGACAGCGGCAGAGCCACTGGAGCAGACCACTACGTGGTGGTGCTGGCGGCCGACACCGACAAGATCGTTTTCCATGATCCGCATGGGCACCCGATCAGTGATGACCGCCCACGTCAGCAGCCGATCGTATGCACAGCCCGAAATTTCAGGCGGACTTGCGTGCGATGCCGGCGTACATGTGGACATGGGCGTCACTTGTAGCGGCGGCCGTTCTGTCTGGATACCAGCGGTTGACGAGCACAATGCCCGGGTCGAGGAGATCCATTCCCTCGAAAAGGCGTTCGACTCTGGCCTCGTCGCGAGCCACCAGGGGGATCCCATTGGCGTTGTACGCGGCGACTCCGGTTTCCACCTCAGCCGGCGCACTGTCGGCGGTACACGTGGACAACGCCAAGATGCTACCTGGCGCCAACGCGTCCATCAGGCGACGGATGATTCGCCGTACCTCGTCGTCTTCGACGATGAAGTGGACGATCGCGATCAGAGTCAACGCGACGGGCTGATCCAGCGAGAAGGTCTCGCGCAACTGGTTGGACTCTATGATCGTGTCCGGGTCGAGGAAGTCGGCGTCCAGGTAGCTGGTCTTGCCCTCTGCCGAGCTGGCGAGCAGGGCACGCGCATGCACCAGCACGATCGGATCGTTGTCGACGTACAAGATCCGTGACTCCGGCGCGATGCCCTGCACCACCTCGTGCAGATTGGGAGCGGTGGGGAGCCCGGTGCCGATGTCCAGAAACTGTCGAATACCGAAGTCGGCAGCCAGGCGGTGAGCCATTCTGGCCATGAAGGCACGGTTGGCTCTCATGGACGTTGGCAGGTTCGGCCAGTTCGCGACGATATCGGCGGCTGCTGCCCGGTCGGCCGGGTAGTTGTCCTTGCCTCCCAGGATGTAGTCGTAGACCCGGGCCGAATGTGCTCTCTCCGTCCGCATGTCGACGCTGCCATTGCTCAAGTCTGGGACTCCTTATCCGAAGATATGCTCTCGGCCCAAGATCCTTGCGGGTCGTGACTGCATTAGCGCGGCGAATCAGGTGAACGTGGAAGCGTTGTACCGGTGCTTCTTGAAAGCGTGTCGATACGTTGGAACGAACTTCCAGAATGTTCAGCGACGCGCCCTTCTGCCTCCGCCGTGATTCTCTCAGCGAGACCGCGAGTACAGTTCGCCGATGCCCAGCGCGATCTCGAAGGAGCATGGAGCAGTATCGCGGCCGGACATCAATGCACGTCATCAGCTTGGCCATAACTTTCAGTTATGTCTTCGTACGTGTCGTCCGCATGATCAGCCCGCCCGTGGGCCACCCTAAACGCGACGGGCGGGTGCGGTACGCCGCTCCGACTCAGGGCGCTCGTTCAAGAACGCAGTGAGCCTTGCCCAGTCGGCCCGTCCACTCTTCTCATCCGGCACGGCGACTCACCCTCACGGGTTATGTCCACGCCCCGCAGCGACGGTCGATGAGGCGTTCGTCTCCAGCGATGATCGCATGTACCGGCAAGCACGGTGAGACGTCCGTCGCGAGCTCCGCGCGCGGGGCTGGGCATCGGGCTGACCGTCATCGGGTTCGCGGACCTGGTCCTGATGTCCGGCGACGCCCGGCTCAAGACCCCGTTCACCAGCCTGGGCGTGGCGCCGGAGGCGCACCGGGTCGCGGCCACGCTGGCGAGCCGATCTCCAGCCTGCGCGAGGTCAAGCGCGACATGACCGCGCCGCTGCGCGAGGAGATCCGGCGGGCCCGGGAGCGGGAGAACGACGGTTTCGCCCGGCTGATGGGCGGCCCCGCCAACGCCGAGGCCCTGGCGGCGTTCGCCGAGGGCCGCGGCCCCGACTTCACTTCCCTCCCGCCGGGCTGGTAGGCCCGACGGCAACCCCAGGCTGGACCCCCGAGGCAAGCACCGACTGACACCCCACCGGTGACGGGGCGATGGCGGACGTTCGGCTTCGACGATCGGTGGTGGGTGCTCGATGCGAGTGCCGGGCAGCGTCCAGGGGCTGACGAGGCAGCGCGCTCGGCCCCTGGTCCGTCGTCATGCGGGAAGGCTGGTGCGGCCGGGGCGCACTCGTTCTCAGGCAGCGGCGGTGCGGGTCGGGGGCGCTTGATGGACGCGGCCCCGGCGGCGTAGCAGGACGATCGCGATGACGGAGGCGAGCAGGGAGGCGGCCAGGACGGCGGTGGAGGCGATCTCGGCCGTGGCCGCGTCGGCGGTGGCGAGTTGGGAGACCAGGAGGCTGACCGTGTAGCCGATGCCGCCCAGCATCGCGACCGGGACGACGTCGCCCCAGCCGACTCCGCTCGGCAGCGTGCCGATGCCGAGCCGCACGGCCAGCCAGCTGCCGCCGAGGACGCCGAGGAACTTGCCGGCCAGCAGGCCGAAGAAGACGCCGTGGGCGAGCGGGTCGGTCAGGGCGTCGCCGAACGCGCCGACCGGGATACCCGCTGCCGCGAGGGCGAACAGCGGGACGATCAGCCCGGCCGAGAGCGGGTGCAGCCGGTGTTCCAGTCGCGAGCCCGCGCTCTCCTTCTCGCCGCCGATCGGGGCGACCGGGGTGAGCAGGCCGAGGGCGATGCCCGCGACGGTGGCGTGGACGCCGGTGCCGTGGACGCAGATCCACACCGCGACGGCGAGCGGCACCATGATCCACGGTGCGGTGATGCGGCGGCGGTGCAGCCACCAGTACAGGGCGCAGAGCAGCACCGCGAGGACGAGGTAGACCAGGTTGAGGCCGGAGGTGAACAGGAGGGCGATGAGCGCGATGGCGCCCAGGTCGTCGATGACGGCCATCGACAGCAGCAGGACGCGGACGCCGGCGGGGAGCCCGGCGCCCGCGAGGGCCAGGATGCCGAGCGCGAACGCGATGTCGGTGGCGACCGGGATGGCCCAGGCGCCGCCCTCGGCGGCGGCTCCGCGCGACACGGCCAGCGCGACCGCGGCGGGCGCGATCATCCCGCCGCCCGCGGCGAACAGCGGCAGCGCGGCCCTCCGCCATCCGGCCAGCTCCCCGATCGTCAGCTCGCGCTTGACCTCGACTCCGGCGACGAAGAAGAAGATCGCCAGCAGTGCGTCCGACGCCCAGTGCGCCAGCGTCAGGTGCAGGTGCAGCCAGTCCGGACCGGCGCCGACCTTCGCGCCCCAGACCTGCTCGTAGGCGCCGGGAGCCACGTTCGCCCAGATCAGGGCCACCGCTGTGGCCAGGAGCAGCAGGCGTCCGCCGGTCGTCTCCTGGCGGAGGAACTCGCCGAGGGTGGCGGCCGTGCCGCGGTCCTCGGTACGGGCTGACGGGCCGGGGGAGGTCGGGTGCACGGTTCTCCACTCTGCGGGGTCGTCGGACGGACCGCCGACCAGACTTCCCGGCACACCCTGTGACGTCAGGATACCTGCTCGATGTCCGCTTCCGTCCCGCGGGCACCTCCCGAACCGGGGGCGCCCGCACCTCCCGGACGCGGCGGGGGCCGGCCTGCCAGGACCCGGCAGGGGCGTTACGCGGGATACCGGGCCAGGCCGCATGCCTTCAACGTTTCTCCGCACCCTGTTTTCCGAAGACCTCTTGCTGATCATTGAACGGACGTTTAATGTGGTCTTCGTGCGAGCGCGGAACACGTCCTCGGCGGACGGCGGCGACCCGGTCACCGCCGCCCGGATACGGGACGCCGCGATCGACCGGTTCGGCAGGGACGGCTTCACCACCGGGCTGCGGGCCATCGCCGAGGACGCGGCCGTCTCCCCGGGCCTGGTCGTGCATTACTTCGGCTCCAAGCAGGGCCTGCGGCGCGCGTGCGACGAGCACGTGCGCGAGGTGATCGTCGCGGAGAAGCGCGCGGCCACGACCGACGGCAGCGCCGCCCAGCTCCTCGCGAGGCTGGCCGAGATCGAGCGGTTCGCCCCCATCACTCTGTACGTGGTGCGATCGCTGCGCGAGGGCGGTGGCCTGGCCGTCGAGCTGTTCGAGGACATGATCGACGACGCGACGCGCTACCTGGAGGCGGGCGTGGCGGCCGGGGTGATCCGGCCGAGCCGCGACCCGGCCGCGCGGGCACGGGTGATGGCCTACCAGGCGATGGGCTCCCTGCTGGTGTGGCTCACACTGCACCCCGAGCACGCCGAACCGGCGTCCTTCGGCAAGGCGCTGCGCGCCTACCTTGAGGAGGTGACGGCCCCCGTGCTGGAGATGTTCACCGAGGGCCTCTACACCGACCGGTCGCTCCTGGAGGAGTACCTCCTCTACGTCCCCGACCCGCCCCGCGACGCATCGCAGGACTGATACACCACGCCATTTCACCGCCTTCTCACCGGCGGCCGGCCGAGCGCGCTCGGCATCCCTTTCTCCATGCCTTTCAGCGAGGGCTGAACAATGACCCCTGCCATCGAGATCGACGACCTGCACAAGTCCTTCGGAAAAGTGAAGGCGCTGGACGGGCTCGACCTGTCCGTGCAAGCCGGCCACGTCCACGGGTTCCTCGGGCCGAACGGCGCCGGGAAGTCCACCACGATCCGGATCCTGCTCGGCGTGCTGCGCGCCGACGCCGGGCGGGCCCGGCTGCTCGGCGGCGACCCCTGGGCCGACGCGGTCGGCCTGCACCGCCGCCTGGCCTACGTCCCGGGCGACGTCGAGCTGTGGCCGAACCTGACCGGCGGCGAGGCGATCGACCTGTTCGCCCGGCTGCGCGGCGGCACTGACCCGGCCCGCCGGGACGAGCTGTGCGAGCGGTTCGACCTGGACCCCACCAAGAAGGGCCGCACCTACTCCAAGGGCAACCGGCAGAAGGTCGCACTGGTGTCCGCGCTGGCCGGCGACGTCGACCTGCTGCTGCTCGACGAGCCGACCGCCGGCCTCGACCCCCTCATGGAGGCCGTCTTCCAGGAGTGCATCCGCGAGGCCCGCGACGCCGGGCGGACGGTCCTGCTGTCCAGCCACATCCTCGCGCAGGTGGAGGCCCTCGCCGACCGCGTCTCCATCATCCGGAACGGCCGGATCGTGGAGACCGGCACGCTGACCGAGCTGCGGCACCTGACCCGCACGACCGTCACCGCGACCACCGACCGGGACACAGGCGCCCTGGCCGGCCTGCCCGGCGTGCACGACCTGCGCACCGAGAACGGGCAGCTCCGCTTCGACGTCGACGGCGATCACCTGGCGGCCGCCGTCCGCCGCCTCGGCGAGCTGGACGTCCAGGCCCTCACCGCGCACCCGCCGACCCTGGAGCAGCTACTGCTGCGCCACTACGGCGACGACCTCACCCGCACCGGCAACGGCGCGGCCGCCGGGAGGACGTCATGACCGCGACGACCCTCCCCGCGGCCGGACCCGCCGCGTCCGGCGGAACCCTGGCGGGCACGGGCACGCTGCTGCGGTTCATGCTGCGCCGCGACCGCGTCCGGTTCCCCGCCTGGACGCTCGGCGTGGCACTGCTCATGGGCTACTTCACCACCGCCCTGAACTCCGTCTACACCACCACCGAGCAGCTGGAGTCGGTCAGCGCGTTCTCCACCAGCCCCGCCGGGGCGATCTTCGGCGGCTCCGGCTACGGCTACGACGCCATCACGCTCGAACGGTTCCTGTCGGGGCAGTACGGCCTGTACGTCATGCTCCTCGCGGCGCTGATGGCGCTGCTGACGGTCACCCGGCACACCCGCGCCGAGGAACGCTCGGGACGAGCCGAACTGGTCCGCGCGAACGTCGTCGGACGGTCCGCCCAGCTCACCGCCGCGCTGATCCTCACCGCGCTGATGAGCGCCACCGCCGCCGCCCTGGTCACCGCGATCATGCTCGCCGCCGGGTACGCCGCCGCCGGGTCGGCCCTGTTCGGGGCGTCCGTCGGCGCCGTCGGGCTGGTGTTCGGCGGCATCACCGCGATCGCCGTGCAGATCTTCGCCTACCCCCGGGCCGCCTCCGGGCTCACCGGAGCGGTCCTCGGCGCCGCCTTCGTCCTGCGGGGCATCGGCGACATGGCCGCCGTCCAGGACAGCGGGCCGTCCTGGCTGTCATGGCTGTCCCCGATCGGCTGGTCCCAGCAGACCGCGCCCTACGTGCTCGACCGGTGGTGGCCGCTGGCCCTGTCCCTGGTTTGCGCCGCCGCGGCCGCCGCCGCCGGATACCGCCTGGCCGGCCGCCGCGACCTGGACGCCGGGCTCGTCCCGCCGCCACCGGGCCCGCCCCGCGCCGCCGCCTGGCTCCGCACCGCGCCCACCCTGGCCTTCCGCCTCCAGCGCGCCTCGATCATCGGCTGGAGCGTCGCGCTCCTGATCGCCGGCGCGGCCTACGGCGCGTTCGCCCAGCCGATGGCCGAAGGCTTGGACGACGCTCCAGAAGATCTGATCGCCGTCATGGGCGGAGGCCGGGACCTGGTCGCCGGCTACCTCGGCGTCATGGGCCTGACCATGGCGTTCACGGTCGCCGTATTCGCCATCCTGGCCGTGCAGTCGGTACGGGCCGAGGAGTCGGCCGGACGCACCGAACCCGTCCTTGCCACCGCGGTCAGCCGTACCGGCTGGCTCGGCGGCAACCTCGCCGTCACCGCGCTCGCCGTCCCGTGGCTGCTGCTCGTCGCGGGTCTGGGCACCGGAGCGGCCGCCGCCATCGGCACCGGCGACGCCGCGCTCCTGTGGAAGACGACGCTGGGGCACATCGCCCACACACCCGCCGTGTGGCTGCTCCTCGCCGCCGCCGGACTGCTCTACGGCGCGCTGCCCCGGGCAGTGCCGATCGTCTGGGCCGTCCTCGGCTACGGCGTCGTCGCCGGATTCTTCGCCCCGGTCCTCGACATCCCCGGCAGCGCCGTCAACGTCTCGCCGTTCGCGCACGTCGGCGAGTACCCGCGCGAGAACGTGAGCGCCGCGGCGATCGGCGTCCTGACGCTGGTGGCCGCCGCCCTCACCGCGCTCGCGCTGCGGACCTTCAGCCGCCGAGACCTCACGACGACGGCATGACGCCGCGCCCGCCCGCCCGGCGGGGCGGGCGGGTGTCACGCGGCCAGCAGCCCGTCGAGCAACGCTCCCCAGCTCACCGCCCCCAGCACACCGCCGTCATCGTCCACGACGGCCACGATCGGGCACCCTGTGCCGGCCATCGACGCCGCCGCCTCCAGCACCGTGGCGTCCGGCATCACCACCGCCGACCGGCGATGCCCGCGCGGCAGACAGTCACGCATCGACCGGCCGGTGCACTCGGAGAGGAACTCGTCGGCATGCTCCTCGTCGATCACGCGCGCCAGCGCCAGCCGCTCACCCACATACGGCGAAACCACCAGCCGCAGCACCTCGGTCACCGAGAGCACCGCCACCAGACGGCCCCGGCCGTCCACCACGACCAGACCGGGAACCTTCCGCCGCCACATCGCCCGTACCGCGTCCAAGACCGGATCGTCCAGCCCGACGACCGCGACCTCGCCGGCAAGCTCACGCACCAGCACCGAAACCTCCGCCGCACACTTCTCCAAGGTCGGACGACCCCGGAGGCCGACCAGGCTTCCCGGCACTCCAACCGCCACTGTAAGCACGTTGATCCAGACTGCCAACATGACCTGGACGGGAACGAACCGCTGTTCGGCGAGGAGGGGTGGCGGTGGAACGGGCGACGCGGGTGATCACTCTGGCCGGCGGTCCGGTGGAGTATCGGCTGGAGCGGCGCGGCCCCGGCGTGGTGCTCATGCTGCACGGCGGGCACATGCGGGCCGGGCTGCCGCTCGGCGAGGAGGTGTTCGCCGACGCCGGCTACACGATCCTGGCGGTCTCGCGTCCCGGCTACGGCCGGACGCCGGCGGCCACTGCCACGGCACCGGACGGCTTCGCCGACGTGGTCGCCGGGCTGTGCGCCGAGCTCGGCCTCGGACCCCTAGCCGCCGTGGTGGGCCAGTCGGCGGGAGGACCGACCGCGGTGGCGCTGGCGGCCCGCCACCCCGACCTGGTCGAAAGGCTGATCCTGCAAAGCGCGGTGGGATTGCTGCCCTGGCCCGATCGACGCACCCGGATGGGCGCCGCAGTGGTCTTCCACCCGCGAACCGAGGCGGTGACCTGGGCGCTGATACGGGGGATGACGCGCCGCGCCCCGGGAATGGCGCTACGGCTGCTGCTACCGGACCTGACCGCCCGTCCGGTCGCAGACCTGCTCGCCTCCCTCACCGAAGCGCAACGCAAGGCGCTGCTGGAACTGTTCGGCCGGATGCGCTCCGGCGCCGGCTTCCGCAGCGACGTGCGCGCCACGTCCGATGCGGGCGCCACCCGCCGGCTCGCCGCCATGGCCGCGCAGGTGAGTCGGCCGACCCTGGTGATCGGCAGCCGCGACGACGGATCGGTCTCCTACGCCCACGCACGATCGCTCGCCGAGACCGTCCCGCACGCCCGCCTGGTGACCAGCACCGCCCCCAGCCACATGATCTGGCTCGGCGACGACTACCCGGCGATCGCGGCCACCATCACCGACTTCCTGACGTAAGGGATCTTCACAAGCGCGCAATGCCGGGTTACCGTCCAGGGAAGTTCCCTCCGCTCCCTGCCCTTCCGCCCCTCGCCTCACGGTGGTCCCATGAACTCACTTGAGACCTTCCTGTCCGACGTCAGCGGTTTCGTCTGGGGACCGTGGCTGCTGATCCCGTTGTTGCTGCTGACCGGGCTCTACCTCACCATCCTGCTGCGCGGGCTGCAGTTCCGGCACTTCCGGCTGGCCTTCTGGCTGGCGTTCTTCAAGCGCAAGGAAGACGGTGACGTCGACGGCGACATCGCGCACTACCAGGCGCTGACGACGGCACTGGCCGCGACCGTGGGCGTCGGCAACATCGCGGGCGTGGCGACCGCCATCGCGCTCGGCGGGCCCGGCGCGGTGTTCTGGATGTGGTGCACCGGCCTGGTCGGGATGGCCACCAAGTACAGCGAGGCGTTCCTCGGCGTGCGGTTCCGGCGCACGGACGCCGCCGGCGAGCAGAGCGGCGGCCCGATGCACTACCTGCGGGAGGGCATCAAGGGCCGCCTCGGGTGGTTCCTGGGCGGGTTTTTCGCGATCGCCGGCGGCATCGCGGCGTTCGGCATCGGCAACATGGTGCAGGCCAACACCGTCGCCGAGAACGTCGAGGCCGAGTGGGGCCTGACGCCGTGGGCCACCGGCCTGATCGTGACCCTGCTGGCCGCCGCGGTCATCCTGGGCGGCATCAAGAGCATCGGCCGGATCACCAGCGCCTTCGTCCCGGTGATGATCGTGTTCTACATCGCGGGCGCGGCCGCCGTCCTGGCCTACGAGATCGAGGAGCTGCCGGCCGCGATCGGGCTCATCTTCAGCGACGCGTTCTCCGGGACGTCGGCCACCGGCGGCTTCGTCGGTGCCGGTGTGGCCGCCGCCGTCCGCTACGGCGTCGCGCGCGGCATCTTCTCCAACGAGTCCGGGCTGGGCACCGGCGGCATCGCCGCCGCCGCGGCCAAGACCACGCACCCGGTCCGGCAGGCGCTGGTGTCGATGACCCAGACCTTCATCGACACCCTGGTCGTCGTCAGCTTCACCGCGCTGACGATCCTGGTGACCGACGCCTGGAAGACCGGCGGCAAGGAGCAGGCGGCCACCTTCACCGCCCGCGCGTTCGACGACGGCCTGCCCGGTGACTGGGGCAGCGTCATCGTCACCGTGGGCGTGCTCTTCTTCGCCTTCTCCACCCTGCTCGGCTGGTCCTACTACGGCGAGCGCTGCATGGAGTACCTGTTCGGCAGGCGGGCCGTCCTGCCCTACCGGCTCGTCTTCATCGTGGCCATCTATATCGGCTCGGTCTCGACCCTCACCGCGGTGTGGACCTTCTCGGACGTGATGAACGGCCTGATGGCGCTGCCCAACCTGATCGGCCTGCTCATCCTGAGCCCGCTGGTATGGCGCGAAACCCGCGCCTACTTCCAGGAACGTCCCAAGGACGAGGAGTCGGCGACGGCCGTCAAGACGTGACCATGTTCCGTTGAGCTCACCAGCCCGCGCCACTCGTCGCGAACTTGCGCACGCAGGGCGCCGGGGCGTGCCGTGCGCGTTTGGCCGCCCAGATCGTCACGTACTCGAACACGCTGGTCTGCCACAGCACCGAAACGATCACCATCATGCCCAGCAGCAGGAAGATGACGTTCCAGTCGATGCCCGACTAGGTGGAAGGGAACGCCTTCTCGACGTCGGTGACGTGGAGCAGCAGCATCAGCCCGGCGCCGCCGAGCGCCACAGGGGTGCGGTGAGTCCTCTCCGAGGCGATCAGGACGTACGCGACGACGAAGATGATGACGGCGGCTATGGCTGCCGAATGTGGGTTCTGGTCATTCCGGACGTTCTCGGGCGGCGTCGTCGGAGTCCGCCGATGGATCAGCCGCGTCCTGTGCTCGGGTGCCGCGGCGGGATCTGCGGATGCGTGCTCGGGCCCTGCCGTGCCAGGCCGGGACTTCGCGTTCGTCGTCGAAGCCGCGGGCGACGACGATGTCGGTGGACGAGTGCGCCAGGATCGACAGCGCGATCGTCGCGCCGACGAGGTGGAAGATGTGCTCCCCGTCCGCGATCCCCGACTCCAGGACCAGCAGCCCGTACACGACCGACGCGAAGCCCTTGGGGCCGAACCACATCACCGCGGCCTGCTCGCGCGCGGTCAGCCGGGACCCGAGGAACGACACCCAGATCGCGACCGGCCGCGCGACGATCAGCGCGAGGACGGCGAAGCCCCAGCCCGTCCAGCCGACATCGCCGAGGAACGCCGGGGACAGCAGCGCGCCGAACACCAGCAGCGCGGCGAGCTTGAGCAGTTCGGCGACCAGTTCCCCGAACTCCTCGAACGCCTCCCGGTGCCGGTGCCCGATGGTGGCGACGGTGACGCCGGCGGCGAATGCGGCCAGGAACAGGTTGCCGTGCGTGACCTGCGCGGTCGCCAGCACCAGCAGCCCGATCGCGACGGCGTTCAGCGGCTCGTACTTGGGCGCGATCGCGAACAGCCGGGTCCGCACCAGCATGATCGCGGCCCACGGGATCGCCACTCCGATGGCGAGCCCGCCGGCCAGTTCGGCCGCCAGCTCGCCCAGGTGCAGGCTCTCCTCGCCCTGGGCAATGGCCAGGAACACCACGACGAACGGCAGGATGAGCCCGTCGTTGACCCCGGATTCGACGTTGAGCAGATGCCGCAGCCGGGGCGGAACCTTGTCGTTGCCGACCAGCGCGGCGGCGAACACCGGGTCGGTCGGGGTGAGGACGGCCGCGATCAGCAGTGCCTCCACCCAGCCGAGCCCGACGAGGTAATGCGCGAACAGTGCCGTTATGCCCAGGGTCAGGGGCAGGCCCCAGCCCAGGGCGCGTCCGGGAAGCCGCCAGGCGCTGCGCAGGTCCTGCCAGCCGGCGTGCATGCCGTCGGTGAACAGGACGGCGAACAAGGCCAGCTCCGCCAGCCGGGACACGAGCTCGTCGCCGGGTTGCAGCGAGACCAGGTCGCTGACGCCGTCGCCGAGGAGGAACCCGCCGACCAGGAACAGCGCCGCCGTCGACAGGACGGTCCGGTGCGCCAGATTCGACACCAGCACCGCGAGCAGCAGCAAGGCGGCGAAGGCCAGCAGGAGAGTCATCAGGCGGGTCTTCCAGGGTCGGCGGCAGCACTGCCGACCAGACTTCCCGGCTCACCAAGCCCCGACCCTAACGGGAACTGGAGACGCTTTCCACGTACGGGGTTCGCGCGGGCCTGTCTCATGGCCTGACCGGCATCGGTTACCTTCCTGGTGCGCGTGCACGCGAACTCGCCGTCGAGTACCCCCGGCCAGCAGCGCGCTGGACGCGGCCCGGCTGCTGGCCCGAACACCGGCTGCCAGGCTTTCTCATCGTTGATGCCGAGCGGCGTCCGGTAGCGGCGATCCCGGGGTCACGGCTGCTTCGGTCCATCATTCCCCAGCATGTCCGAAACGATCCCGCCCTCACCGCGTCTACGACGAGCGCCACGCCGACAAGCTCTGCGCCGGGCTCGACGGAACACGTCGCCGATCTCCTCAACGAAGAGCACAAGCCGCTGCCCGTGGTCGACGCCGACGCCACCGTCAGGGAGATCGCCAGCGTCATGGCGGGAGCGCGCAGCCCCATGGTGGCGGCGGTGAAGCCCACCGCACCGGCGGCCCGATGGTCGGTGTCGTCACCGCCGCGCACCTGCTGTGCCGGCTCCTCCCCGAGCGGCCGGACGGCACCACACAGGCCGGATAAGTCGCCTGAACAGGCTCCTCAGAGTCGTTCAGTGAATCGTTCGGCCTTGGCGATGGGCCCGCCGAGTGGGCGCCGAGCTGCACGACAGGCCGCTGCCCAACGACGAGCAGCGGCTGCGCGCTCTGTTCACGTGGCTCGGCCCGCACGGCCGGGTGCTGGTGTGGTCGACCAGCCCGCATCGATCGGCGCGCCGCCCGTCGCCGACGCCCGCGACGCCTACAACATCGCCGACGCCGTCCGCACTCCCTGCGCCGTTTAGAGAAGGCCCTGGGCCCCGGTGGTGCAGGTCCTGCACTCGTCACGGCGCGGCTCGCTACCGCCGGATCGATACCGGGCCGGGCCACATTGTCACCGCCGCCGAACCGCTCCCCGACGACCTTCACCGTGTGTTCCGGAGCATCCACGCCGACCACGGACCTGCGCACCAAATTGGCACAGGTCAGGTTTCTCGTTCGGGGTCTGCCGTTGGGGTGGCGAGTGCGGCCTTTGTCAGTTTCTTCATGCGCCGGCATGCTCGTCCGTAGAACCTGACCTGGGTGACGCGGCCGAAGAGGATGAAGCCGAGGCGGATGATGGGGTTGGCGATGGTCCCTCGTTGCGAGAAGACGTGGATATGGAATTCCACCTCGCCGGTGTCGAGCCATTTGCGGACTTCCTGGTCCATCTGGCCGCGTTCGAGGTGTCCTTTCAGGGTCCGGTAGTTCCAGCCGTACACTCGCGCCTGGCGGCCGTTTCGCTCGATGTATCCGTCGACGACGTTGCCGATGCGCAGCCCGAGGTAAAAGCGCAGCCCGTAGAAGCGGCCTTGCAGGAGCATGTCCTGGCCCGGTTCGGGAGGCCCCGACCGGTGGACTTCCCGGATGATGGCCGGATCGGCGTATGCGTAGTCGCGTACCAGGCGGCTGGCGGTCTCCCAGCTTCCGCCGGGGGTCGGCGGGCCGGGCGGCTCGGCCGGCAGCGGCTGCCGGTAGTCATCGACGTGCCAGCCGTCCTCCGGCCTGCTCATGTCGTGCCGGCGCGGATCGAAGTTGAGGGGAAGCTTGCTCAGGTCGGCGTGTCGGCGCAGCATCCGCCGCTGGACGCGGGCGCTCCCTTTCATGGGGCTGTCCTTTCCGGTTGGCGACGTTGCGCGGGCCGTGGATCCCCGGTGCGGCGAGCGGTGTGCTGGACGGCGTCGTAGGTGGGGCCGCGTACCTGCTGGAAGAGCCCTGCGGGAGGCAGGCCCCGGATGGGATTCCTGGCGGGGTTGAAGCGCATCGATTCGTGGTCATCGCCACGTGCGGGCCCCAGGATCCGCAGTTCACCGAATCGCTCCCATGGGCCGAATCCGGTCGCCACCACGAGGTCGAGGAGTAGCGGCTGCTCGTCCACGGAGCGTGCGAGCGCTGCGAGATCGGCCGGGACGGTCTGGTGCCGCCGTGCGACCGCGCCCAGCAGGATGCGGCGGTCGCCGGCCTGGTATGCGAGCAGAGAACCGTAGAAGGTCGGACTCCAGTGGGTCGCGGGACGTAGCAGGTGGCGGCCCAGCGTTGTGTGCCCGGTCGTGGCCAGCAGCAGTTCGGCGGTGGCTTCGGCCCCGGCGTCGCCGGTCGATGGTTGCCGCCAGCGCAGTGCCAAGCCCAGCAGGTCCGGCAGTGGCGGCGGCAATCCGATCGCGCGGGAGAGCCGCACCTCACCTCGCAGTTCCGTGCGTTCGTCCAGGAATGGGACGCCCCAGTGCTGGGACGTCCCGTGCAGGACGAGTGCGGCGTCGAACACGAGTCCCTTGGGATGCAGGGGCCGGTCGCGCAGTCGCGCCGCCAGGGCGAAGGTTCGCGCGAACGCCGCGGTGACCGCATGTTCGACCAGCTGCTGCCCCTGGCCGGCGTCGGCAACGTCCACCCGTTCGGTCTGTACTTCCACGTCGCCGATCATGGTGCCGCCGGACAACTCGGCGACCCGGGTGCAGAAATGCGTCCACATGTGCAGCTGCATTTCCTTCGCGATGCCCACGCCTTCGTAGAGAATCTCTGCCAGCCGGTCGCCGCTTCGCGCCCAGGACTCGATGATGAATACAAGGCCGTCTTCCCGGGCTTCGTCCACGCGGAACTCGATCTCCCCGGCCTCCAGGTGGCCGCTCAGCGTCACTAAACGGAATGACGCCGGTGCGCGTTCCACGACTCGGACCGGACAGTTCCAGGGCCCCGGCATGTGGACGACGTACTCGTCTCCTATCGCCAAGGGCCGGGACGCCCCCGAGGTCTTGTCGAAAACCGCGACCTCTACCGGTGAAGCGGCGTTGAGGTCGGCGGCCACGCGGTCGATCAGTTCTGCGGCGGTCAGCGGACTGCCGGCGATCCGGACCGTGTAACGCCGCTGGTAGAGCGGCCCGACGCCCTGCCGCGGCCCCTGCACCCGGTCCCCGCCACGCTGCGGCAGCCGGTCGATCTCCGACTCCACCTCCGTGTGCAGCCTGCGCCGCGGTACCCCGCGGGAACGCCGCAGCCACCGCCACGCCGCCAGGCCCATGCCCACGGGCCACCGCACCGCACGCACGCGGCGCCGCGCACGTGTTCGCATCGCGTCCCCCGATGATCGCCCGTTGCCCCACTCGACTCCCGGCGGGTTGACGCGCCGTGGCCTACCCTTTCTGACCAGGAAAAACCATTCCTCGCCCGGAGGTGAACGAGGTGCGGTCGGCGTCGGCGACGGCAGCGCGGCGACGGATCGCCGCCGACAATCCGGACAGACCCGCCCCGATCACAACGACCGGACCGCCCGCCCCCATCAACGCCGCCCGTGCACACGATGTCGGGAGTGCACTGTTCCTCCAACGTCGTCCGAAAGGTTCTGCACCTTCTTCGGAACCGGGTGGCCGAACGGTTGCACCGTGCTCGCAGGCGTGGCCGAACCCGCCGGGACCCGCCGTGACTACCGCATCGCGGCGGAGGGCGACGTGGTGACCTTCTCGTCAATCGAGCCGCGTTGCCCTGATGCCTCCATCACGACCTCGTCCCGCATCTCCTCCGTGCGCAGGGCGATCCCCATGCCGAAGAAGGTCGGGGCCCATTCGCCGATGAAGATGCCCCACCGGTCGGCGCGCTCCAGGCCCGCGGCCTCCAGCCGGTTGGACGCCGCCCAGGACGCGAACGCCAGCCCGACCGAGGCGATGCCCGCCGTGTACATGAGGTTGGACTTCACGCCCCACCTGTGCAGTGTGCCGATCATTTCTCCCCCTTCGTCGGTGCGCCCGTACCCCCCTCTGACCTGCACAAGCCCGCGTTAAGTGAACTTTGCCCGCCCCGCACGGTCCCGGTGCCGGAGCGCGGTCGGCGGCCGAGTGACCGTCCGCCAGGTGGGCATGGTGACGGTCGGAATCGGCCGGAACGCAAGGCGGGGGTGGGCAGATGTCCGATGCTGTGATCGTCGTGGGGGCGGGGCTGGCCGGGCTGGCCTGCGCCGTGCGGCTGCACGAGGCCGGTGTCCCCGTCCGGGTGCTGGAGGCCTCGGACGGCGTCGGCGGCCGAGTGCGCACCGATGTCGTCGACGGCTTCCGTCTCGACCGGGGTTTCCAGGTCTTCAACACCGCCTACCCGGAGGTGCGGCGCGTCCTGGATCTGAAGGCCCTGGATCTGCGTGCGTTCGCGTCCGGGCTGCTGATCTTCCGGGAGGGACGGTGTGAGCGCGTGATGCTGCCCTGGCGGCACCCGCGGCATGCGTTGAGCGGTGCCTTCGCGGATGTCGGTTCTGTTCGGGACAAGGCGGCACTGGCCGAGATGACGGCCCGCGATGTGCTGGTCCCGGGGTCCTGGATTCGGGACGGTGCGGAGCGCGACACGGCCGAGGAACTGCACTACTGGGGCGTCTCGGACGAGATGGTGGAGAAGATGCTGCGGCCGTTCCTGGCCGGGGTGCTGCTGGAACGGGAACTGGAGACCTCCAGCCGCTTCTTCCATCTGATCTGGCGGTCCTTCGCGCGCGGCACCCTGTGCGTCCCCGCGCTCGGCATGGGCCAGATCCCGGGCCAGTTGGCGGCCCGGCTACCCGCCGGGACGGTGGCATTGCGAACCGCCGTGCGGCAGGTCACCGGCGAAGGGGTGATGACGGACGACGGCGAGACGATCGAGGCGGCAGCCGTGGTCGTCGCGACCGACCCCGACCGCGCGGCGACGCTCGTGCCCGAAATCGAGGCTCCGGTGATGCGCTCGGTCACGACCTTCTACCACGCGGCCCCGGCGTCTCCGCTGCAGGAGGCCGTACAGATCGTCGACGCCGAAGGGATCATCACCGACACGCTCGTCCTCACCGACGCGGCTCCCGAGTACTCACTGGACGGCCGCGCGCTCATTTCGACGTCCGTGCTCGGTGCGGACGCCGACGAGCCGGCGGTGCGGGAGCGGCTGACCGAGATCTACGGCGACACCTCGACGTGGCGGCCCATCACGTCGTACCGGGTCAAGGCGGCTCTTCCGGCGATGCCGCCGCCCCTGCCGCTGCGCCGCCCGGTACGGATGGGCGGCGGACGGTACGTCTGCGGCGACCACCGGGATACCGGGTCCATCCAGGGTGCCCTGGTCTCCGGGCGCCGAGCCGCTGAAGCCGTTCTGGCCGATGGCGTTCGCACCGTCCGCCGGAAACGGCTATCGCGAAGCCGCTGAGATCTCCCGTAGCCGGTGGGCCACCGTGGGCGGGTCGGCGATGGTGAGGGTCAGTCCCGGGTGGCGGAGCACGCCGGACGGCTCGATGCCGCGAACCGGCTGGTGGAAGCGGATGCAGACGCCCTGTTCGGTGTTGGTGCCGAACGTGAGCCCGCGGTCGGCCATCGACATGCGCGCGCCGATGACCTTCCAGACCTTGAACGGTCCGGTGAGTTCGGCGCCGGCCACGTTGTCGAGGGGCGTCCGCACCGTCCAGGGGCCGAAGCGGACCTCCAGCCAGGACGCGGTGAGCAGGAGGCGGCAGGTGTCCGGCCGGATCCCGAGCAGTGCCAGCGGACGGGCCAACCGGCGGTCGAAGGCGAACTCAAAGCGTTCGGCAGTGGAATCTGAAGGCATCTCAATCCCTCGTTGACCAGCTGTTTCGTGGTGACTACCCGCGCCCGGCGGCGGGTACCGCGACCCATATGAGCGATAAGGGCAAGAAGGAACCGGCCGTGGGCGACGAGGTCACGTGGCGCAGCCACGGCTCCACGGCCGAGGGCCGCGTGGAGGAGAAGATCACCGACCGCCGTAAGGAGGCCGGCCGCACCGTCGCGGCCTCGCCCGAGGAGCCGCAGTACCTCGTGCGCAGTGAGAAGAGCGGGAAGAAGGCCGTCCACAAGGGTTCGGCGCTGCGCAAGCGGAAGGGTTCGAAGTGAGCGCCGAGGGGGAGGCGGCGGCCGGGTTCGGTGAGGCCGTGAACATGACGGCCAAGGAACTGGAGCGGTGGCTGGAGACCGAGGAGTCGCGGTCGGTCGGCCAGAAGGACGGCGGCGGCGAGTCGACGGGCCACGCGTCCGGCCGCCGGATCGTCGATCTGCTGCGCACGAACAGGTCGGACCTGACCGAGCAGGACTACGCGCACATGCGCAAGGTGAGCGGGTATGTCCATCGCCACCTCGCCCAGCGTCCGTCCGGCGACGTCACCGACACCAGGTGGCGTTACTCGCTGATGAACTGGGGCCACGACCCGCTCAAGTGAGGTTCGCCGGACGATCGGCATCGACGATGGGCGGTGGGTAGTCGATGCGAGCGTCGGGCCGTGTCCAGGGGCGATGGACGCTGGCGCCTTCGATGGCGGCGAGTTCGGGGACGTATCTGCGGACGTAGTCGCCGCGGGGGTCGAAGCGGGACGCCTGGCGCAGCACGTTCATGGTCTGGCCGGGCCGGGTGCTGTTGCCTGTGCCGGCCACCCACTGCCAGTTTCCCGCGTTGTCGGCGATGTCGCCGTCGGTGAGCCAGTCGTTGAAGTGGCGCAGGCCGTCCCGCCAGTCGATGCCCAGGCCACGGGTCAGGAATGAGGCGGTGATCAGGCGGGCGCGGTTGTGCATGTAGCCCTCGGCTCTCAGTTGCCGCATCCCGGCGTCGACGATCGGGACGCCGGTCATGCCGTCCCGCCAAGCAGCGAGGGCTTCCTGGTCCCGGTTCCAGCTTCGTCCGCGCGGCCGGTAGTCGCTCCTGGGCAGTGCGGGGAAGGCGGCGGCGACCTGATGGTGGAAGTCGCGCCACGCGAGCTGGCGCCGGAATCCGTCCGGGCCCGCCTCCGCCACCTCCAGCGGTGAGACGCAGCCGAACTTGAGGTAGGGGCTGAGCCGGGACGTGCGGTCGGCGGCGAGATCGTCGCGGACGCGTTCGTAGGCGGCGGCGTCCTCGTCCCGCCATGCCGCGAGGCGGGCGCGTCCTGCCGTTTCGCCGCCGGGTGCGAGGCCGGGGGACGGTGCCCCTGATGCCAGGTGCGTCGGTAGTTCTCCCGAGTCGACGCCGGCGGGCAGGCGCATCCGCGTGGGCGTTTCCGCGATCGGACGCCAATGGGCCGAGTCCCAGGCCCGCCAGTACGGGGTGAACACCCGGTAGTGGTCGCCGGTCGCCGGGGTCAGGTCTCCGGGCGGGACGACCGTGATGCCGGGGAGCGCTGAGACCTTCAAGTCCAGGTCGCAGAGGCGGCCGAGACGCCGTGTCCCGTAGGCCGAGCGTTCGCCGGCGAGGAAGAGCGAGTCGGCGCCGGTGTCCGTGGCCAGGCGGGCGACCTCCGCGGCTGGATCACCCCGCCGCACCACCAGGTCGCCACCCAGCATGCGAAGGGATGTCCGGAGGTCGGCAAGGCTTTCCCGCAGGAACCGGACGCGGTTGGGCGCGGCGAACGATCCGGCCAGGATCGCGTCATCGAAGACGAACGCCGGAACGACGTGTTCGGCCTCGCACGCGGCGGCCAGAGCGGGATTGTCGTGCACCCGCAGATCGCGGGTGAACAGCATGATCGAGGTGCTCATCAACGATACTTCGGAGCAGCATCTGCGGCCGGTTGCCGTCTCATGCATCCATACGGTGCTTGACGAGTGAATCAGTGGCGTTGGGCGATGCCGAACCGACTGTCAAGGGCTTCGCCGGCGGCTCCCCAGTATGAGACCGTGTGCCCATACTCTCAGCCCGGCTGCTTGGCCGCCGTGGCCTGACGGTTGCGACGCGCGATGTCGGCGTTCAGCGCTGTGGCGAACGCGCACCATGCCGCGTACGGGACCAGCGCACCGGCCGCCGCGGCGTCGATGCCGGCCGTGCGGCGGATCAGGTCGGCGTTGCTGATGTCGAGCAGTACCGTCCCCGCCAGCCCGGCCTTGGTGCTGCGCCGGCCGAAGAACAGCTGGTTCCACGCGGCGTTCAGCAGCAGGTTGAGCCCCAGACTGGTGGCCAGCGCGCGGCGGTGGCGTTCCCGCGCCCGCAGCAGAGCATGTCCGCCCGCCCATGCGATCGAGGCGTACAGAGGCGTCCACACCAGCCCGAACGTCCAGGACGGCGGCTGCCACGGCGGCTTGGACAGCGAGCGGTACCAGACGCTGTTGGCGTTGACCGCCTTGGAGCCGATGGCCGCCGTCGCCGTCACAGCCGTGGTTGTTGCCGCGTACGTCCGCCACCCTCCGGCCGTCGGCCGCCGCTTCAGCTTCTTCGCCGGTTTCATGGCCTGCCCCTTCCCGTGGCGGCGGCACCTGCACACGTCCCAGGCGCCGAGGTGAAACCGGCGCATAGAGTTCCGGCGAAGACCAGGCAGATCGCACGCTGTGCGATCCGGGGCGGAACCAAGGGAGCGGACGCATGGGCGGGCCGGTGGACCGGGAGGCCGGGCTGGGCGTGGGCGCGGTGGCACAGCGCCTCGGCGTGGCACCGTCCACCCTGCGCACCTGGGACCGCCGGTACGGGATCGGACCGAGCGGACGCAGCCCGGGCGGCCACCGCCGCTACACGCCCGCCGACCTGGCACGGCTGGAGGTCATGCAGCGGCAGATCCTCGCCGGTGCGCCGCCGGGCGAGGATCTGCCGCTGCATGACCTCCAGCCTGTCTCTTATACCCCTCT
>NZ_JABXFD010000380.1 GCF_013372625.1 Actinomadura sp. BRA 177 | reverse complement strand
TCGCCGACGGGATCTCCCGGTGGTACAGCAGGGACGAATCGGACGAGAACCCCTCCTCGCCCATCAGTTCCTCGAAGAAGAGCCGCTCCTCGCCATTCCTGTGCTGGGTGTGGCGCTTCGGCGGCACCTGGCCGACCCGGCGGTAGTAGGTCATGACTACCTCCTTCGTTCAGATGCCGGGAGGGCTGAGGCGATACCGAGGTGGAGCATCTCCCTGGTGAAGTCGCAGGAGTAGCCCGTCCAGGCGTCGCGCAGAAGCTTCTCGGGGCCGGCGCCGGTGGTGACGCCGGTGGCGCCGTGCAGGCGGACGGCGCGTTGCGCGCAGTCGATCGCCGCGTCGACGGCGCGGGTCTTTGCGGCCGGAACGAGGATCGCCAGCTCGCTCGGGTCGGCCCCTTCGTCCAGTGCCGTCGCGGCCTCGTGCACGAGCAGCCGGGCCGTCCGCACGGAGACCGCCATCTCGGCCAGATCGAGCGCGACGGCCTGATGGTCGTGCAAGGGCCGACCCCAACTGCGGCGCTGCGCGGCGTGCGCACGCGCCAGGTCCTCGGCGGCGCGGGCGACGCCGACGAAGGTGGCGGCCAGGCCGACCGCCATGCCCGGGGTCGTGCTCATCAGCAGTCGCAGGGCTTGCCCCTCGGGGCCGATCCGCGATGTGGCGGGGACCCGGACGTCGTCGAGGAACACTTCGGCATGGAAGCCGGTGCGCAGGCCGAGAAGTCGGGACCGCGGTCCGCAGGACAGGCCCGGCGTGCCGGCGGGGACCCAGAACGCGCTGGTGGACTGCACGCCGGGACGGTCCGTCGCCGTCCGGGCGAAGACGATGTAGGCGTCGGCGGCTCCGGCGTTGGTGACCCATTGCGCCTTGGCACCGTTGATCACGTAGTCGTCACCGTCGCGCACCGCGCGGGAGCGGTAGCCGGAGTCGAGGTCCGGTTCGGGGTTGAACAGCTCCGAACCGGCCACTGACGGCTCGTTCATCGCTCCGGCCAGAACGGTCTCACCGGCCGCGATGCCCGGGAGCCAGCGCTCTTGCTGGTCCGGGGTGCCGACCGCGAGGATCAGGCCGGGCACGGTCATCGTCAGGTTGAGTCCGGCCGCGAACCCGGCGTCCACGGCGCCGAGTTCTTCGGCGACGGTCGCGTTGTCGAGCTGGGTTCCGGCTCCGCCGCCGTACTCCGCCGGGATGAGCAGGCCGGGAAGGCCGAGTTCCGCCGCGGTCTTCAGCAGATCGCGGTTGGCGGCGAGCGGCAGTTCCGAATCTCCTACGGGGAGCGCGGGGGCAAGACGGCGCCGGGCGAATTCGGCGACCGCCTCGCGGAGCGCTTCCCGTTCGGGTGTCAGGCGGCTCATGGCATCGCCTTGCCGCTGCGCAGCCGGTCGATGCCGATGGCGACGACGAGTACGACGCCGCTGACGACGTTGCTCCAGAACGGGCTGACCCCGGCCAGCGTCACCCCGTTCTGCAGGACGCCGAGGAACAGCACGCCGAGCAGCGTGCCCAGCAGCGATCCGCGGCCGCCCATGAAGGACGTCCCGCCGAGCAGCACGGCGGCGCCCGCCGTGAGTTCCATGCCGATGCCCGCGTCGGGCGAGGTGGAGGTGAGCCGGGCGGCGCCGACGACGCCGGCGAGGCCGGCCAGCGCGGCGCACAGCGTGTAGACGGCGACGCGGACCCCGGAGACGTTGATTCCGGCGAGCCGCGCGGCCTCCGGGTTGCCGCCGACCGCGTAGACCATCCGTCCGAAGCCGGTGTAGCGGAGGGCGAGGACGGCCAGGACGAACACGCCGACCGCGATGAGCACGGTGATCGGCACGCCGCCGACCCGCTGCGAGCCGAGTTTCACCAGGAAGGCGTACTTGAAGATGGTCTGGGACTGGCCGCCGGACCAGATCTGCGCCAGCCCGTGCAGGAGCGTGCCGGTCCCGATCGTCACGACCAGGAACGACAACCCTGCCTTGCCGATGAGCAGCCCGTTGGTGACGAGCCCCACCGCTAGAGCGGCGGCGACGGCACCGAGCAGCGCCGCCGGGGCGGGCAGGACGTCCAACAGCTTCCAGCAGACGATCGCCGAGAATCCCATCATGCCGCCGACCGACAGGTCGATGCCGCCGGTCAGCAGCACGAACGTCATGCCGGTCGCGACCAGCAGCAGCACCACGTTCGTCTCGGCGATGTTCATGAAGTTGTCGACCGTGAGGAACTGCGGCTGCGTCACCGCCAGCAGCACCACCAGCAGCACGAGGACGGCGAGCACCCCCAGGTACTGGGACGTCGCCTGCACCGCGTCCTTGGCCCTGCCGGCCGCGGGCCGCCCCGGCGGGGCGGCGGCCCCCAGCGTCTTCTCAGACGGCGTCATCTCGTTCCCCTCCCCCTAGCGCCAGCAGCGCGATGGCCTCTTCTGTCGCCTCGTCACGGTGCAGTTCTCCGGCCGGGCGGCCCTCGGCCAGCACGATGACCCGGTCGGCGAGGCCCAGCAGTTCCAGCAGGTCGGACGAGGCGAGCACGACCGCCGCGCCACCTGCGGCCAGCTCGCCGATCAGTTCGTAGATGTCGGAGCGGGCACCGATGTCCACGCCGCGTGTCGGCTCGTCCAGCAGCAGGACCTTCGGGGCGTGGCCGAGTGCCCGTGCGAGGACGAGCTTCTGCGCGTTCCCGCCCGACAACGTCCCGACCGGGACGTCCACCCCATGGCACCGGACCCTGTAGTCGGTGACGGCGCGCGTGGCCCGATCATGGTCGCGGTGCCGGTTCGTGCGCCGCAGGGCGCGCAGCCAGGGGACGGCGAGGTTGTCGCGGATCGAGTGGGCGGCGGCGAGGGCCTGCCCGAACCTGTCCTCGGGGACCAGCGCCATACCGGCCCGGCGCGCGGCACGGGGCGATGCCCGTTCCAGGCGCTCGCCGTCGATCGCGACGCTGCCGCCCCGCGGCCTGCGGGCTCCGGCGATCGTCTCCAGCAGCTCGCTGCGCCCGGCGCCGACCAGCCCGGCGACACCGAGGATCTCGCCGGCGCGCACGTCGAACGAGATCGCGTGCGGGGACCGGTCCGTCACGAGGTCCTCGACGCTGAGCCGCTCACCGCCGACGGGCACGGGCCGCTTGTGGAAGTACTCGCCGAGGTCCCGTCCGACCATGGCCGACGACAGCCGCTCGTCGGTGAGCTCGTCCCGGCCCAGCTCGGCCACCGTGGCGCCGTCGCGCAGCACCGTCGCGCGATCGCAGACGCGGCGGATCTCCCGCAGCCGGTGCGTGATGACGATCACGCCGGTTCCGGCGGCCGCCAGCCTCTCCACCACGGCGAACAGCCGCTCCGGATCGGGGAGCCGGGTCGTCACCTCGTCCAGGATGAGCAGCCGCGGCTCGGCCGCCAGCGCCTTGGCGACCTCGACCAGCTCCCGCTCCCCCGGCGGCAGCGACCCTGCGGGCCGCAGCGGATCGACGCGCAGCCCCGCACCGGCCAGGTAGGGCTCGGCCTCCGCGGCGAGGGCCGTCCGGCGCACGGTCCGCGCCGGACGGTTCAGCCGGGGCAGCAGCACGTTCTCCGCGACCGAGAGCCCGGGCACGAGCGTGGGCTCCTGCGAGACCAGGCAGAGCCCGGCGGCGAGCGCGTCCTTCGGCCCGCCGAACGCCACGGGCGTCCCGTCCAGTTCGACCGCGCCGCCGTCCGGGCGGATCGACCCCGCCACGATCCGCGCCAGCGTCGACTTACCGGATCCGTTCTCGCCCGCCAGGCAGACGACCTCGCCGCGGTGCACCACCAGGTCGGCGCGCCGCAGTGCGGTGACGGGGCCGAAGTTCTTGGCCACGCCCGCCGCCCGCAGCAGCGGCGCGCTCACCCGGGGGACATCGATGACCGGCATCTCAGTCGAGCTTGACGTAGGTCTTGCCTTCGCGCTTTTCGAAGGCGATCGAGAACGGGTTGTCGACCCGCTGCGCGATCGGCTGCCAGGTGTCGATGTTCTCCTTGGTCAGCTTGACCGTGGGAATCCAGATCTCCGACGGCACCTTGGCTCCGCAGACCGCCCGCAGCGCCGCGTACGCCAGGGCCTGGCCCGTCTTGTCGTACGGGACGCCGTACGTGGCGGTGATCTTGCCGGCCTTCACCAGCGGCACCGCGTCGGGCTGCCCGTTGATCGACACGATCGCCGGCGTGAAGTCTCCGCCCAGCGCCGATGCCGCCCCGATGGCCGAGACGTCGTTGAACGTCCAGATGCCCTTGAGATCGCCGCCGTACTTCTGCCGCCACGACTCGGCGATCGCCTTGGCGTCCGCGGGAGTGATCTTCTGGTTGACCCGGCGGTCGACGACATTGAGGCCGGCCTCCTTGGCCCCGGCCTCGAAAGCGGCCTTCTCCCAGTTCAGCAGCTCGGCGAAGTTGGGGCCGAACATCGCCGCGACCTTCCCGTCGCCCACGATCTCCTTGAGCGCCTTCGCGCCGTCCGCACCCGCGAAGTCCACGTCGTCGCGGACGGTGGTGAAGTACGGCCCGCCGACCTCGGTGTCCAGCACGATGATCGGGATCTTCTTCTGCCGGACCTGGGCGAACACCCCCTGCGTCGCGTTCGGATCGACCGGGTTGGCGATCAGCGCGTCCACCTGCTGCTGCATCAGGGTGTTGATGTCGGAGATCTGCTTGCCCGGGTCCAGGTTCGCGTTGACCACCTTGAGCTTCGCGCCGTACTTGGCCAGCGCCTTGGAGACGATCTGCTCGATCGCCTGGAAGTTCGGGTCGGGCAGCGGCTCGCTGAAGCCGACGGTCTTGCCCTTGGCCGCCGCGCAGCCCGTCCCGTCGTCCCCTCCCGACGGGACGGCCTTGCCGTCATTCCCGTCGCCGCAGGCGGCCAGGCCGAACAGGAGTCCGGCAGCCACCATCCCGGCCGCGGTGCGCCGCGCACGCACGGTCATATGCCACCTCCGGCAGTCTTCCGCATGACGGTCGTCACATCGGTGACGACTGGAAACACGGTTGTACCGCCACCTGCGGCGTTGCCGTGAGGACACCGTTCCGCTGGGCGAACCGTCCCGGGACGCTGCGCCGAGCGGGCACACTGGATGCCATGCGAGGAGCCGAAAGCCAGCACATCGATGGCGCCTGGACGGGTGCGACGCCGTCCATGGCCACCACGCCGCGCAGCGGCGCGGCCGGCGACTCCGGGACCGGACGCCCGAAGATGCTCATCATGGACGTCTGCGGGGCCTACATGCGGCCCCTCGGCGGATGGTTCGCCATCGCCAAGATCGTTCATCTGATGAACGAGCTGGGCGTCGATGAGGCCGCCACCCGGTCGGCGCTGCTGCGCATGCGCCGCAAGGGGCTCCTCGAACCGGAGAACCGCCCCGGCGCGCGCGGCCTGCGCCTGACCGGCCAGGCCCTCGCGGCACTCGAGGACACCGACCGCCGCATCTTCGGCCCTCGGCACCCCGCCTACCTCGGCGACGGCTGGATCCTCGTGTCGTTCTCCGTCCCGGAAGACCAGCGCTCCAAACGACACGTGCTGCGCTCCCAACTCTCCTGGCTCGGCTTCGGGAACCTCAGCAACGGCCTGTGGATGGCACCCCGGCGCATGCGGGACGAACTGGAGAAGACCGTCGAACAACTCGGATTCCAGCAGTACGTCCTGATGTTCGAAGCGCAGTACACCGGATTCGCCGAACTCTCCTCACTCGTCAGTGAGGCATGGGGCCTGACCGAGTTGACCACCCTCTACGCCGAATTCGTCGACTGGTGCGCACCCGTCACCGAACGCTGGAAGGACGTCCGGCACCCGTCCGGAGCCCAGGTGTTCATCGACTACACACTCGCCCTGTACCACTGGCGCAAGTTCCCCTACCTCGACCCCGGGCTGCCCAAGGACCTGCTCCCCGACGACTGGGTAGGGCACCGCGCCGCCGAACTGTTCTTCGACCTGCGCAACCGCCTGGAACCCGGGGCGGTCGAGTACGTCCGCAGAACCTGCGCCACCTGAGTCCGCTCAGCGGACCGCGAACATCCCTTCCACCTGCCCGTTCGGCCTACGGTGCCTTTGTGATCAAGGGATTCAAAGGCCGGCTCACCACGCCCGACGACACCGGCTACGAGGACCAGCGGCACCTGTGGAACGAGGCCGTCCGGACGCGCCCCGCGCTCATCGCCCGATGCGCCGACGCCGACGACGTCGCACTCGCCATCGGCCATGCCGTCCACCACGGCCTGCCGCTCACCGTCCGCGCCGGCGGCCACAACTTCGCGGGCCGCTCCCTCGCCGACGGCGGCCTCGTCGTGGACGTCCGCGACCTCACCTCCATCTCGGTCGCCCCCGAGAACCGCGTCGCCCGGCTCGGCGCCGGGCTCCGCTGGGGCCAGGTCGATCCCGTCCTGCAAAAGCACGGCCTGGCCACCACCGGCGGCTCGGTGTCCAAGGTCGGCGTCGCCGGATTCTCCCTGGGCACCGGACTCGGCTGGCTCGGACGCGGCCACGGCCTCGCCGGCGACAACCTGCTCGGCGCGACCATCGTGACCGCCGACGGTGCCGTCCGCGATGTCGGCCCCGAAGCCGAACCCGACCTCTACTGGGCGCTGCGCGGCGCCGGAACCGGCCTCGGCGTGGTGACCGAACTCCGGATGCGGCTCTTCCCGCTCGTCCGGCCGATCACCGGCACCCTCGTCCACCGCCTCACCGACGCCGACGCCGTCCTGTGGCAGGCCGTCGAAGCGACCGCATCTGCTCCCTCCCACCTCAACTGGGCCGCGGTCCTCACCAGCGCTCCGCCCATCCCCGGCCTCCCCGACGACGTCCAGGGCCGGCCCGTCCTGCTCCTCCCCGTCTTCTCCACCGGCCCCGACGGCGAGGACGACCCGCACGTGCGAGCCCTTCGCCGAATCGGCCGACCGCTCCTGGACACGATCGCCCCGACCGACTTCTGCACCTTCCAGACCTCAACGGACGAAGCCGCACCCGACGGCATGTGCTGGGACGTCCGCTCCGAATGGCTGACCGGCCTGGACGGCCCCGCCGCCGACCACGCCGTCGCCGCGATCGAGGACGCCTCCTCGCCGCTCAGCGAGTTCCTCTTCCGCCCCCTCGGCGGCGCCATCTCCGCCCCCGACGCCCCGGACACCCCGTTCTCCTACCGTCACGCGGCCTTCATGACCGAGATCATCGCCAACTGGTCCTCCGGCGACGGCGCCGCCGAACGGACCTGGAGCGAGAAGGGACTCGCCGGCCTGATGCACCTGTCGGCCGGCGGCCCCGACGTCAACCATCTCGGACTCAACGAGAGCGCCACCCGCACCAGCACGGCCTACTCCCCAGCAACCCTCGACCGCCTCACCACGATCAAACAGACCCACGACCCACACGAGACCTTCCAAACCCCACCCTGGATCAACCCCTCAAAAACATCGCCCACAGAGCAATAGTCAGGACGCGAACCTGGCGAGCCCTCTCCACAGCCCGGCGGAGCGATCCACCGCCGGACCGGTGGGCGGCGCCCAGCGGACACCAGAAACGTCCGACCCGGAATCCTTCATTCAGACGACGCGGTTGGCATCCTCTGGCCGCTGTTCATGGCCTGGGCCGGCGCGTAGGGGTGATCGCTAGTCGGCGGGATTCTGGGGGGCGTGGACGACCGCTACCGGGCATGGGGCGTGCTGGACCAGGGCTTGGCTGACCGATCCGAGTAGCAGGCCGCGGAAGCCGCCCAGTCCTCGCGAGCCGACGACGAGTAGACGCGCGTCCCGCGCGGCGTCCAGCAGGACTTCACGCGGCGGGCCCACCACGATCTCGGCCTGCGCGTCCACTCCGGGGTGGAGCTCCCGCAGGGGGATCATCAGCTGGTCCAGCCGGGTCGTGGCCGCCTTGCGCATGCCGGCCTCGTCGGCCAGCGGCGGAAGGTCGTCCACCGGCACCGACTCCCAGGCCGCCACCGCGTGGACGGAGGATCCGTGCAGCTCGGCCTCGGCGAACGCCAGCGCCAGCGCGGCCCGGGAGATCGGTGAACCGTCCACGCCGACCACGACACGGCCTGGCGTGTCCAGGTCGCCTCTGGCGATCACCACGGGGCAGGGGGCGTGCGCGACCACCTGGGCGCTGACCGACCCGAGCACCAGGCCGGCGAACCCGCCCAGGCCCCGCGGCCCCAGCACGATCATGGCGGCCGTCTTCCCCGCCTCGATCAACTTGGCGGCCGCCTGCCCCTGGACGAGCACGCCCTGCACCGGAACGTCGGACGCTTCCTTCCGGACGTGGTCGACACCTCCGTCCAGGGTCTCCTGCGCCAGGGACCGCAGGTCCACCAACGGCATGGCCACCGGGCCCCCGACGAAGACCTCGAACACGTGGATCACGGTCATCGGCAGGCCGCGGGTCCGCGCCTCCTCGGCGGCCCAGTCCAAAGCCCGGATCCCGTTCTCTGATCCGTCATAGCCGACAACGATCCCGGTGATCGGCGCTGCGTTCATGCCTTCCCACCTCACACTTCTCGATCGGGTTCGTTCACCACCACTCTGCTCAATGCGGACCGTTCCCCGGGGGAGGCATCGGTCCGGAACATCAGGGACCTTTGGCCCCCGACCACATAGGGCCGGGCGGCTGCGCAGGCGATGACGAATGGGCCGAAGGTCCCGCGCGGCGGGGACGGTCGGCACTGCCCCGGAGGCCGCGTCATCGGGAGAGTGGAGGTGACTCAGGGAGGTCGCCGACGTGGGTCACGGTGGACCACGCCACCGCGTCCGAGGCTCCCTGAGCCGGCGAGACCCCCAGGAGGAGACCATGAAACGCCGGACGGTCCAGGACGTCATGACCGCGAGCGTCGTGACGGTGACCGAAGAGACCCCGTTCGCCGAGATCGCCGACACGATGGCCGAACACCGCATCAGCGGCGTGCCCGTCCTGGACGCCGCGGGACACGTCACCGGCATCGTCACCGAGGCCGACCTGCTCCACAAGCAGGAGTACAAGGACGGCGACCACCGGTCTCGGCTGGCCAGACTGCGGCGCCCCACCGAAGCCAGGACCAAGGCCGCGGCCGTGGACGCCCGCGGGCTGATGAGCGCACCGGTCGTCTCCGTCGCCCCGCACACCACCATCGCCCAGGCCGCCCGGCTGCTGAACGCCCACGGGTACAAGGCCATGCCCGTCCTCGACGAGGACGGCGGGCTCGCCGGCATCGTGGCCCGCCGCGACCTGCTGCGCGTGTTCCACCGCTCCGACGCCGAGATCCGCGACGAGGTCATCCAGGACGTCCTGGTCAACAAGCTCTGGCAGGACCCCGGCGAGCTGCACGTCCGCGTCCGGGAAGGGGTCGTCCACCTCACCGGGCGCGTCGAGCAGAAGAGCCTCATCCCGATCGTCGTCCGCCTGACCGCCGCCACCGAAGGCGTCGTGGACGTCGTCCACACGCTCGGCTACGACCACGACGACACCCGCCCCGCCCACTACCCCCGGGCGTGAGGCTCTGCCCACGCCAGCTGTCGGCGGCCGGCCCTGCGGGCGCCGCGTCAGAGTCCCTTGAGCGGCGCCTGCCAGGTGATGACCGTCCCGCCGTCCGGGCGGGGTCGGCCGTGAACGAGCCGCCCAGCGTCCTCATGGTCCAGGGGGCCGCAGGCCCGGCAGCCGCTCGCCACCCGCCCGTGTGCCGCCTCGACCCGGAACGACCTCGTCCTCGTCCTCGAACGCGCCGCCGTCGGCCTTCCCGCACCAGGATCGGCACGCGCGGCTCGCGGATGCGAGAGAACGAGCCTCGCCCGATCTTCACCGGTCCGGGGTTCGTCGGCCATGAGTCCAGCCTTCAGCCTTGGAGCCATGGCACCGACCACTTGGTCATGTCTCTTCGATCACGTCCTCGACCGGGCGGCGGACCGTTCCCAGCTCCTCGCCCTCAGGGACGCCGAGGCGCAGCAGCATCTGCGGGTGGGCGCCGCCACAGAAGCGAGCCCGGATGAACGCGCGCAACTCGGGCACTTCGAGGGCCTGGGTGTGGAAGGCCGCTGCCAGGTCGCGTTCCGCAGCTCTCAGGAGCACTCGTTGCAGTGCCTGCCCGGTGTTCAGCCAATCGGCCGGACCATCGCCGTCGGAGACGAGCAGCAGGGTCAGCCCGGCCAGCGCCGTTCCCCCGTCCTGCGCGCTCTGCGTCCCCCACCCGTGGCCGCGCGCGAAGTCCCGCGCCGGGAAGTGCGGCGTGGTCTTCGGGACCTGCTGCGGGTAGGCGTCTTCCTGGACGCCGTCCGTCCGGGATGTCCGGGGCGAAGGCGCCCAGCGGGCGATCTCCGCCGCATGCGCCGGCATGCGCTGCTGGACGTGCTCGGCCGCCTCGGTCGGGCCGCCAGAGCCCCCTTGACGTGGGCGTCCACGGCTTCGACCAACCGGGCCCCCGCGCGTTCGGCGTCGTGCCGCATGGCCGACAGGACCCCCGCGGGCACCGGGTCCGGACGGAACCCGCCCCGGTGGGTGCGGCGCCGTCGGATCTGCGCGTGCTCACGCAGGGTCTGCTGGTCCGGGTGCTCCCCCGGCTCCAGGACGATGTCGGCCAGAAGGTGCGGGCGATCAGGATCGGGCAGCAACTGGACGCCTGGCGTGTATCCGAGCGCGCGCAGCGAGCTTCTCAGGTTGTAGAGCGCGGCCCCGCAGCTGATCAGCATCTCGCGGCCGTCCGGATCCGCCACGTCGAGACGGCGGTCGATGTCCGCGCTCAGGCTGATCCGGGCGCCGTGCAGGGCGAACCGCCACGGCTGGGTGTTGTGCACCGAAGGGGCCCACACCGCGTCCTCGACGGCCTTGCGCGCATCGGCCGACACCTGCTCGGACGGACTCACCGCATTGCTGTACCGCATGGTCACTCCTTCCCAGGTCCGCTGTTCCCAGTTCATCCCCCGACAGCCGGGTGACCTGCAGGGACGAAGGTCCGCTATGGCCGGGACCTCCGCGCCGAACCGCCGTCACCGCCCGGAAGTCCGGGGACGATGGCCACGGAGCAGTGCGCGCAGCAGGCTCATACGGCGACCCTCCGCAGCTCGCGGGCGATGCCGGTGGCCCACTCGGCGACCTGTTCGCGGTCCCGGTAGTCGCCGCTCATCCGTTTGGCGATCTTGGACGCCAGGAACCCCTTGGCGTCCGAGGTCAGACGGCCGCCGAAGGTGGCGTGCCCGCGCGCGTCCAGCCGGCCGGCGAACTTGGCGACACCCGGAACGGGGTCGATCGCGTGTTCCCGCGCGGTGTGGTCCAGCGGGCCGCTGCTGAACAGCCACACGGGCCGGTGCGCCAGGTCGCCTGCGTGGTGCCGGACGAAGCGGCGCGCCTCCCGATGCCAGCGCCCTTCGTACAGCGCGCCGCCGACGACGACGGCGTCGTACCCGTCCAGCTCGGGGACCTCCCCGGCCGGACGCACATCGGCCTCCACACCGGCGCGGCGCAGCGCAGCGCCGATCCAGTCGGCGATCTCGGCGGTTCCTCCGCGCTCGGAGGCGTACGCCACCAGGACTCGGGTCATGACGACTCCTTGATGTTCGGGTCGCGCTCATGGACGACCGCGACCGGGCTCGGCGCCTCGTGCAGCACGGCACGCGCGCCGATCACCGTCCCGCCCCGGAGCGGGCAGACCAGCAGGGGGACGCCGCGCAGGGTGCCCACCAGAACGGCCCGTCCGTCCATCGAGGTCACCTCCTCGCTTCCGAGCCTCACCGATCGGACCCGACAGATTCAGACGTGGCTCAGTCGTGGTTGGGGACGACGGCCACTGGGCATCGCGCGTGGTGCAGCACCGTGTGGTTGACCCGGCCCAGTGCCATCCCGGCCAGGGGCGCGCGCCGGCGGCGGGCGCCGACCACGACCAGGGCCGCGTTCTCCGACGCGTCCACCAGTGCCTGGGCGGGAGTGCGGTCGGAGACCAGCCGGTCGACAGGGACGTCGGGGTACCGCTCCCGGTAACCGGCCAGGGACTCCGACAACTCCAGGTCCTCGATCACCCGGCGGCGTGGCGAGAACTCCCCGCCCACCGCGTGCAGGGCCAGGATCTTGGCGCCGCGCGAGGCGGCTTCCGCGAACGCCCACTCGATGAAGGGGCGCTCATCGTCCACCCCCTCGACCCCGATCACGATCTGCGCGGGCGCATCGGACGGGTACGGGGCCGAACGCGGCACCACCAGCACCGGGCAACGGGCGTGCGCGGCGGTGTACAGGCCGACCGAGCCGAACAGCAGGCCCTCGAAACCGCCCTGGCCACGCGATCCCACCGTCACCAGGTCGGCGTGCTCGCTCTCGGCCACCAGCGCCCGACCCGGATCGGACGGCACCAGCCGCGTCTCGACATCGAGCTCAGGATGGAGCTTCAGCGCGTACTGGCGGGCCTCGCCGAGCAGGTCCTCCCGCTCTCCGGCGAGGCGTTGCAGCGCGTCCGGCGGGATCGTCCCCTCGTCCAGGAGGGCACGTGAGCCGTGCACCACAAGCAGCGGCAGCCGATGGCGGACGGCACGGTCGGCCGCCCAGTCCAGCGCCCGCCACGCATGCGCGGAGCCGTCAATTCCCACAACGATCGGAGCCCGCATCGTCCACCCCTCCTGGCCGCCCTTCGGTTCACTGTCGACGCTAGGCCGCGCCCCTCCGCCTTTCAGCGGCCAAAGGTCCCACCGTTCAAGGGACGACGGTCACCGGACACACCCCAGAAAGCCGGACGGACGAAGGCCGCAGCCCTCGCCCGGGTTGCGGCCTCACGGTTCGAAGGGTCAGCGGGTCAGGACGACCTTGAGCGCGCCGGTGTCGGCGGCGTCGCCGAACACGTCGTAGGCCTTGAGGAACTCCTCCATCGGGAAGTGGTGGGTGATGAACCGTCCGGCGTCGAGCTGACCGCCGGCGACCAGCCGCAGCAGGGTCGGCGTGGAGTAGGTGTCGACCAGCCCCGTGGTGATCGTGATACCGCGGATCCACTGCTCTTCCAGGTGCAGGGCGGCCGGGCCGCCGTGCACGCCGATGTTGGCGATACGGCCGCCCGGCCGCGCCAGCGCCACCGCCGCCTCGAACGTCGCCGGCACGCCGACGGCCTCGATGGTCACGTCCGCGCCCAGCCCGCCGGTGAGCTCCCGGACGGCCGCGAGGGGGTCCTGGCGCGAGTTGTTGACCGTGACATCGGCGCCGAACCGCTTGGCCGCCTCCAGCCGGCTGTCGGCAAGGTCGATCGCGATGACCCGGCTCGGGCTGAACAGCCGCGTCCCCATGATCGCCGACAGTCCGATCGGTCCGGCGCCCACCACCGCGACCGTGTCGCCCGGACGGACGGCGCCGTTCAGCACGCCCCCCTCGTACCCGGTCGGCAGGATGTCGGCCAGCATCAGCACGTCCTGGGCGGGCACCCCGTCCGGCAGCGGGTGGACGGAGGTGTCGGCGAACGGCACCCGCACATACTCGGCCTGCGTCCCGTCGATCTTGTGGCCGAGGATCCACCCGCCACCGCCCACGCACAGCCCGTAGCGGCCCTCGCGGCAGAACCGGCACGTCCCGCACGCGGTGATGCACGACACCAGCACCTTGTCGCCGGGCCTCACCGTCCGCACGGCCGGGCCGACCGCTTCGACCGTCCCGACCGCCTCATGCCCCAGGATCCGCCCGTCGGTCACCGCCGGGACGTCGCCCTTGAGGATGTGCAGGTCCGTCCCGCAGATCGTCACCGCGTCGACCCGCACCACCGCATCGCCGTCCTCGATGACCTGCGGCTCGGGCACCTCCTCCCACGCCTTGTTTCCAGGGCCGTGGTACACCAGCGCTCGCATGACGCGCCTCCTCCATCGGTTCGGCTGGGATTTCAGAGTCGGATTCGGTGGCACGACGCCGGTAGTGCCCAACGTCCTGCCGCACGAGCGCTAACGTCCCTGCCCGGCCCCGTGCGCAGGTAACGCGTGGTGAACGGCAGCGCGACACCACTCAAGTCACCAAACGTTCATGGCCAAGACTGGCACTTAGCACATAGCGGAAGCGGGCTGGGCGCGGCAGAATTAGCTTGATACCGAGATATCCGACGCCGTCCGCGCCCCGTGGCGGCAGGCAAGCACCCCACGGTCCCGCGGCGCGACGCGCCGGTCTGGGCGCTGATACGTCAGAGATGTGAGGTCGTTGCCATGATCGTGGGAGTTCTCCAGGAGGAGGCGCCCGGCGAGCGGCGGGTGGCCGTGACGCCGGAAACCGTCACTCAACTGCAGAAACTCGGGTACGAGGTGGTCGTCGAGTCCGGCGCCGGAGCCGGGGCCGGCTTTCCCGATGACCGGTACGAGGCCGCGGGTGCCGCCATCGGTGACGCGGTCGCCGCGGACGTGGTGCTGGGCGTCGGCCCGCCCTCACCCGAGCGGCTGGACGCCCTGCGGCCGGGTGCCACGCTGATCGGGCTGCTGAGCCCTCGGTTCAGCCCGGACCTGGTGGAGGACCTGGCCGAGCGTCCCATCACGGCGCTGTCCCTGGACGCGGTGCCGCGGATCTCCCGGGCCCAGTCGTTCGACGTGCTCTCCTCGATGGCCAATATCGCCGGGTACCGGGCCGTGATCGAGGCCGCGCACGAATTCGGGCGGTTCTTCACGGGCCAGGTGACCGCGGCGGGCAAGGTACCGCCGGCGAAGGTGCTGGTCGCGGGGGCCGGCGTCGCCGGGCTCGCGGCGATCGGCGCGGCCGCCAGCCTGGGCGCGATCGTGCGGGCCACCGACCCGCGGCCGGAGGTCGCCGACCAGGTGCGCTCGCTCGGCGGCGACTACCTCGCCGTCGCCGAGCCCGAGCCCGAGCCCGACGATGCTCCGGGTACCGGCTACGCCAAGGAGATGTCGGACGACTACAACGTCCGCGCCGCCGCGCTGTACGCCGAGCAGTGCCGGGACGTCGACATCGTCGTCACCACCGCGCTCATCCCCGGCAGGCCCGCGCCGAAGCTGATCACCGCCGAGATGGTGGCGACGATGCGGCCGGGTTCGGTGATCGTCGACATGGCCGCGGCCAACGGCGGCAACGTCGAGGGGACGGTTCCCGGCGAGCGGGTGGTCACGGGGAACGGCGTGATCATCCTCGGCTACACCGATCTGGCCGGACGGCTGCCCGCGCAGGCGTCCCAGCTGTACGGCACCAACCTGGTCAACCTGATCCAGCTGATGACCCCGCAGCGGGACGGCCAACTCGTCCTGAACTTCGATGACGTCGTGCAACGCTCGATGACCATCGTCCGCGAGGGTGAGCTCACCTGGCCGCCGCCTCCGGTGCCGGTGTCGGCGGCACCGGTGGCCGCCCAGCCGGTGGAGCGGGTCGCCGAGGTGGACGATCCGCCCCGCAGGGCGAATCCGGTGCTGCGCCGGATCGGCGCCGCCGTCGCGGCCGCCGGGGTGTTCGGCCTCATCGCGGTCTCGCCGGCGGCGCTGCAGGTGCATCTGACCGTGTTCGCGCTGGCCATCGTGATCGGCTACTACGTCATCGGGAACGTCCACCACGCGCTGCACACCCCGCTGATGTCGGTGACCAACGCGATCTCCGGGATCATCGTGGTCGGTGCGCTGGTGCAGATGGGCACGGGAAGCGCGGCGATCACCGCCCTCTCGCTCGCGGCGATCCTGCTCGCGAGCATCAACGTCTTCGGCGGATTCGCGGTCACCCGCCGCATGCTCGCCATGTTCATCAGGAGCTAGGCGATGACGATCGCAACCGTGTCGACCGCGGCGTACATCGTCGCGGCACTGTTCTTCATCCGCGCGCTGGCCGGGCTCTCCCGGCACGAATCCGCCCGCCTGGGCAACACCTACGGGATGCTCGGCATGGCCGTGGCGCTCGTCGCCACCGTCGCGCTCACCATCGACGACGGCATCGACGTCCCCGCGTTCGGGCTGCTCGTGGCGGCGGTCGCGGTCGGCGCGCTGATCGGGCTGAACCGGGCCAGGGCGGTGGAGATGACCGCGATGCCCGAGCTGATCGCGCTCCTGCACAGCTTCGTCGGGCTGGCGGCGGTCCTGGTCGGCTGGAGCGGCTACCTGCACGTCGAGCGCCATCCCGGGGGGACGGAGGCGGCGGCGCTCGCCCGCGAGGGCATGCTCGGCATCCACAGCGCCGAGGTCTTCATCGGCGTCCTCATCGGCGGCGTCACCTTCACCGGCTCGATCGTGGCCTACGGCAAGCTGTCGGGCCGGTTGAAGTCCGCGCCGCTGATGCTGCCGGGCAAGAACCTGCTCAACGTCGCGGCGCTCGTCGCGTTCTCCGCCCTCACCGTCGTCTTCGTCGCCGAGCCGAGGACGTGGCCGCTCATCGCGGTCACCGCGGTGGCGCTGCTGCTCGGCTGGCACCTGGTCGCCTCCATCGGCGGCGGCGACATGCCGGTGGTGGTCTCCATGCTGAACAGCTACTCCGGCTGGGCGGCCGCCGCGTCCGGGTTCCTGCTCGGCAACGACCTCCTGATCATCGTCGGCGCGCTGGTGGGCTCCTCGGGCGCCTACCTGTCGGCCATCATGTGCAAGGCGATGAACCGCTCGTTCCTCTCGGTCATCGCCGGCGGCTTCGGCCTTGAGGCGCCCGCCGCGTCCGGTACCGAGCACGGCCGGCACCGGGAGATCACCGCCGCGGAGGCCGCCGGGGTGCTCACCGCGGCCTCCTCGGTGATCATCATTCCCGGCTACGGCATGGCCGTCGCCCAGGCGCAGGCCCCGGTCGCCGCGCTCACCGCGCGGCTGCGCGACCTCGGCGCCCAGGTCAGGTTCGGCATCCACCCGGTCGCCGGGCGCCTGCCCGGCCACATGAACGTGCTGCTCGCCGAGGCCAAGGTCCCCTACGACCTGGTGCTGGAGATGGACGAGATCAACGACGACTTCGGCGCCACCGACGTGGTCCTGGTGATCGGCGCCAACGACATCGTCAACCCCGCCGCCGAGGAGGACCCCGCGAGCCCCATCGCCGGCATGCCCGTCCTGGAGGTCTGGAACGCCCGGCGGGTCATCGTGTTCAAACGCTCCATGGCCACCGGGTACGCCGGCGTCCAGAACCCGCTGTTCTTCCGCGACAACACCCAGATGCTCTTCGGCGACGCCAGGGAGCAGGTCAACGGCATCCTCCAGGCCCTCGGACACCTCTCGCCGGAGGCCGGGCGACCCGAGGCCGCCGCACGCTCCTGATCGTCACGCACAGATTCGAGAAGGTTCGGTCATATTATTGCAACTTCGATCTAAAACGCTCATGCTAAGGCGGCGAAGGCCCTCGACGGCTTCGAACGGATTGGAGTTGTCCGTTGCGTGTGCGTCGCCAAACCACCCTGTTGATCACGCTCATCACGGCTGTCGTGAGCGCGGTCGCGCTGCCGCCCGCTTCCGCGGACGAGTGGCAGCCCAAGACGCCTCCACTCACCACCCCCTGGACCCACGAGGTGGGTCCCGACAACGCCCTCCCCGACTATCCGCGCCCCCAGCTCACGCGGAGCCGGTGGCAGAACCTCAACGGCCTCTGGCAGTTCGCCGGCGCCACCCCAGGTGAGCAGCCGCCCGTCGGCAAGGAGCTGGACGAGCGGATCCTCGTCCCCTACCCGGTGGAGTCGGCGCTCTCCGGCATCCAGCGCAGCGTCCAGCACATGTGGTACCGGCGCACGTTCACGGTGCCGCGCAACTGGCGGACGCACGGGCAGCGGCTCGTCCTGCAGTTCGGAGCCGTGGACCACAAGGCGACGGTCTACGTCAACGGCCGCCAGGTGGCCACGCACACCGGCGGCTACAACGCGTTCTCCGTGGACGTCACCGACGCGCTCAAGCCGCGCGGCGCGCAGGAGCTGATCGTCGGTGTGGACGACCCCACCGACATCGGGCACCAGGCCGTCGGCAAGCAGCGCAAGCCCGGCGACGGCATCTTCTACACGCCGGCGTCAGGGATCTGGCAGACCGTCTGGATGGAGCCGGTAGCGGCGGCGCACATCACCGATCTGACGATGACGCCCGATGTAAGCGGCGGGAAGCTCAAGCTCACCGCTCAGACGTCCGGGACGTCCGGCGCGACGGTGGAAGCGGTCGCCTACGCCGGGCACCGGCCGGTGGGGCGGGTGACCGGGGAGGCGGGCAGCGAACTGTCGCTCAAGGTGTCCCGGCCGCATCTGTGGACGCCCGACGACCCGTACCTCTACACGCTGAAGGTCCGGCTTCGCGACGGCCGCCGGGTCACCGACAACGTCGGCTCCTACTTCGGCATGCGTTCGATCAGCCTCGCCAAGGGCGAGGACGGCAAGACGCGCATGCTGCTCAACGGCAAGTTCGTCCCGCAGGTCGGCACGCTCGACCAGGGCTACTGGCCGGACGGCATCTACACGGCCCCCACCGACGAGGCCCTGAAGTTCGACCTGGCCGCGCACAAGAAGCTCGGCTTCAACATGGTGCGCAAGCACATGAAGGTCGAACCCGACCGCTGGTTCTACTGGGCGGACAAGCTCGGGCTTCTCGTGTGGCAGGACATGCCCGCCATGTTCGGCGGCCACACCCCGTCCGCCGACGACAAGAAGCAGTTCGAGGACGAGATGCACGCCATGGTGCGGCAGCATGACAGCCATCCGTCGGTCGTCATGTGGGTCCCGTTCAACGAGGGTTGGGGCGAGTACGAGCCCGGACGGATCGCCGACCTCGTCAAGAGCTGGGACCCGAGCCAGCTGGTCAATGCCAACAGCGGCGTCAACTGCTGCAATTCGCTCCCGGACAACGGCGAGGGCGACATCTACGACGACCACACCTACGTCGGTCCTGGTTCGCCGCCGATCCCGAGTGGTGAGCGGGCCTCGGTCGCCGGTGAGTACGGCGGGCTCGGCCTCAAGGTGGACGGTCACATGTTCGACCCGGCGGGCAGTTTCGCCTACGAGATGACGCCCGACTCGTCCACGCTGACGCGCCGCTACACCGAGGTACAGGACAAGGTGCGCACGCTCGTCGTCAAGTGCGGTGTGTCCGGTTCGGTCTACACGCAGATCACCGATGTGGAGAAGGAGGTCAACGGCCTCTACACCTACGACCGGCAGCAGCTGAAGATGGACGCCGCGCAGGTTCGCGAGGCAAACCGGTCGGTCATCGAAGCGGACCCGTCGTCCGACGGCGGTGACCAGCCTCCAGGCACGCCGGGACTGGACGGGGTGAGCTTCTATCCGTTCGGCGAAGGCACCGGCACGACGACCGCCGACGCGGTCGGAGACCACGACGGGACCCTCGTCAACGGGCCGCAGTGGACGACCGGACATTCTGGGTCGGGTCTCCAGTTCAACGGGTCGAACCAGTTCGTCGATACCGGCGCGGCGATCCTCGACACCACGGGCAGCTACAGCGTCTCCGCCTGGGTGAAGCTGGACCGCCTCGGGTCGTTCGCGACGGCCGTCAGCCAGGACGGTCCCACGAACAGCGCGTTCTACCTGCAGTACTCGGGAGCCGACAACCGGTTCGCGTTCAGCTTCGCGGGCGTCCGCGCGCTGGCCCCCGAAGCACCGCAGACCGGGCAGTGGTACCACCTGACCGGTGTCCGGGACGCGGCGTCCGGGACGCTGACCCTGTACGTGAACGGGCAGAAGGCCGAGGGCGCGGAGGCGTGCCTCGGTGACGCCTCCACCGGCAACACCGTGATCGGCCGGGGCAAGTTCGGCGGGAACCCGGTCGACTTCTGGCCGGGCGCGATCGACGAAGTCCGCGTCTTCGACCGCGCCCTGTCACCCGCCGAAGCCGCGCAACTCGCCGACTAGCACCGTTGACTTGCGGCGTGTTGCCCTTATACGAGCTTCCATAAGGGCAACACGCCGCAAGTCAACGTGGGGTCAGCCGGCCGTGCGGAGGCGCCGGGCGGCCTCCTCTGGGAGGACGTCGTTGATGAACGCGCCCGCCCCCGTCTCGCTCGCCGCGAGGTACTTGAGCTTGCCCTCCGCGCGGCGCGGCGTGAAGATCCGGAAGGACAGGTGCGCCAGGTCGGCGTCCTTCCCGGACGGGGCCTGCTGCAGGTGGGCGATGTAGGGCGCGGGCGCGTCGAAGAGCCGGTCGAAGCGGCGCAGGACGTCCCGGTACAACACCATCAGCTCAAACCGTTCATCGGCGTCCAGTTCGGGCAGGCCTGTGACGTGCCGGTACGGGTAGATGTGCACCTCGTACGGCCAGCGCGCCGCCTCGGGGACGAACGCCACGAAGCGGTCCGAACGGGCGACGACGCGTTCGCCGGCACGCTCGGCGGCCACGATGGCGCAGAACAGGCAGGAGCCCCGCTCCGCCCGGTGCAGGCGCGCCATGTCCAGCGCGCGCGCAGCGCTCGCCGGGACGAACGGGTAGGCGTAGATCTGCCCGTGCGGGTGGTGCAGCGTCGTCCCGATCTCCACGCCGCGGTTCTCGAAGACGAAGACGTACTCGGTGTCGGGGAGCCGGCTCAGTTCGGCGGTCCGGTCCGTCCAGGCGCGGGCGACGGTCTCCAGACGCCGGTCGGGCAGGAGCGAGAACGACGCATCGTGGTCGCTGGTGAAGCAGACGACCTCGCACCGGCCGCCGGCGGGCGGGCCGCCGAGGGACGGGAAGCGGTTCTCGAACGTGACGACGTGGTAGTCGGCGGCCGGGATCTCGCTGTGCCGCCCGCCGCCCGACGGGCAGAGCGGGCATTCGCTCTGCGCGGGCAGGTGCGTGCGGTCCTGCCGGTGCGCCGCCATCACGACCCACTCCCCCATGACCGGGTCGAGCCGCAGCTCCGATCTCGGCTTGTGCGCGGGCAGCGGACGCAGGTCGGGCGCGGTCCGGTCATGGCCGGGTCCGTCGTCGAAGTAGATGAGTTCGCGCGTGTCGGCCAGCCGGACCGACGTGCGTAGGGACCCGGTCATGCGGCCCGCTGCAGCCGGCTCAGGTAACGCTGGACGACCACGACGACCGCCAGGAACGTGCCGCTGACCACCTGCTGGTAGGCCGAGGTCAGGCTGCCGATCTGGTTGATGATGTTCTGGATGACGCCGAGGAGCAGCACGCCGGCCAGCGTCCCGGACAGTGTCCCGGCGCCGCCGGTGAGCAGCGTCCCGCCGATGACGACGGCGGCGATGACGTCCAGTTCCATGCCGGCCCCGAGGATCGTGACGCCGGACGACAGCCGGGCGGCGTTCAGCGCGCCCGCCAGTCCCGCGAGCAGCCCCGTCATCAGGTAGACCTGCATCTTCGTGCGGGCGACCGGCACACCCATGAGCCGCGCCGCGTCCTCGCTGCCGCCGACGGCGTACACGCGCTGGCCGAACCGTCCGCGCTGCAGCACCAGGCCGCCGAGGACGAAAAGGGCGAGAGTGCTGTAGACGGGATACGACAGCCCGAGAAACCGGCCCTGCCCGATCTCGGCGAACGCGTCGCTCTTCACGAGGTATGTCTCGGCCCCCTCGTTCGAGACGGCGAGCATCAGGCCCCGCGCGCCGAGCAGCCCCGCGAGCGTCACGATGAACGGCGCCATCCCGGTGCGCGCGATGATCCAGCCCTGCGCGAGGCCGATGGCCCCGCAGACCGCGAGCGGAAGGGCAAGGGCGGCGGCGAACCCGTACTGGGACGCCCACGCGGCGAGCACCCCGCCGAGCGCGAACTGCGAGCCGACCGACAGGTCGATCCCGCCGCTGATGATCACGAATGTCATGCCGACGGCGATGATCGCCAGGAAGGACGCGGTGATCGCGAGGTTGGCGAGGTTCGCGCCCGAGGCGAACCCGTCGAACACGACGGCGGCCACGCCCGCGACCAGCAGCAGCACGATCGGGGCGCCGTACTGCTGCAGCAGCCGGCCGGCCTGCTCGCCGCGCACCGCGCCGGCTGGCGGCTCCGCGCCGACGGCGCGGCTGACGGTGGTGAGCGGTGTCATCGGGTCATCCGTTCCCTGGCGGCGTAGACGGCGACGAGGATGATGGCGGCCTGCACCATCTGCGTCCAGGACGAGGGCAGGTCGTGCTTGGTCAGCGTGGACGTGAGCAGCTGCATGAGCAGCGCGCCCATCACGGTGCCCGCGACCCGGACGCGTCCGCCGGTGAGCGGCATCCCGCCGACGACCACCGCGGTGATCGCCGACAGCTCCATGAGCAGCCCGAGCGAGGTCGGGTCGGCCGCCTGGATCCGCGCGGTGGACAGCACCCCGGCGACCGCGGCGAGGACGCCCGACAGCATGTAGACGAGCAGCAGCACCCGTTTCACCGGCAGCCCGGACAGCTCCCCGGCCCGCCGGTTGCCGCCGATCGCGACCAGCTGCCGCCCGAACGTGGTGCGCCGGACGAGGAACCCGACCAGCGCGACGACCACGGCCGCCACGAGGACGACGTACGGGACGCCGAGGACGCCGTCGCTGCCGAGCGACAGCAGCGCCGGGTCGCGGAAGTCCTCCAGCTGCGGGACGAACACGTTCGCCAGGCCGCGCAGCCCGACCAGCAGCGCCAGCGTCGCCACGATCGGCTGCACCCCGACGAAGGCGACCAGCGACCCGCCCGCCAGCCCGCCGGCCGCGCCGGCGAGCAGCGCCATCAGCACCGCGGGGACGAGGCCGTACCCGAGGTAGAGCGCGATCATCGCGGCGGCCAGCGACATCACCGAGCCGACCGACAGGTCGATGCCCTCGGTGCCGATCACCAGCGCCATGCCGAGCGAGACGATCAGGACCGGCGTCACCTGGACGAGCTGGTTGCGGAAGTTGTCGACCTCCAGGAAGTGCGGCGTGAAGAAGGCGTTGAAGAGCAGGAGCACGGCCACCGCGAGGTAGACGCCGTAGTCCTGCAGCCACGCCAGCGCGCGGGCGCGGTCGATCCCCTGCCGCGGGGAGGCCGTCACCTGGGCCATCTCAGTCGCCGTCCTTTCCGGTGGCCGGCGCGGGCTCGGCGGGCGCGTCCGGCTCGGCGGCGATGGCGGCCATGACGCCCTGCTCGCTCACCTCGTCGCCGGTCAGCTCCCGGGCGACCGCGCCGTCGCGCAGGACGACGACCCGGTCGGCGCCCTCCACGAGCTCCTCCAGGTCGGAGGAGATCAGCAGGACGCCGAGACCTTCGCGGGCCAGCTCGTCGATGAGGGTCTGCACCTCGGCCTTGGCTCCGACGTCGATGCCGCGCGTCGGCTCGTCCAGCAGCAGGACCTTCGGCTCGGTGGCCAGCCACCGCGCCAGCAGCACCTTCTGCTGGTTGCCGCCGGACAGCTCGCCGACCCGCTGGTGCACCGAGGACGCCTTGATCCGCAGCCGCTTCACGAACGTGTCGGTGATCCGGTCGATGCGGGCGTCGGACACGATGCCGGCCCGCGACAGCGCGGGCAGCGCGGCGAGTGCGATGTTCTCGCGGATCGACAGCGTCGGGACGATCCCCTCGGCCTTGCGGTCCTCGGGCAGCATCGCGACGCCCGCCTTGGTGGCGCTCGCGGTGGTGGGCCGCCGCAGCGGCGTGCCCGCGACGACGACGGTGCCCTCGTCCAGCGGCAGCGCGCCGGCGATGGCCTTGGCCGTCTCGCTGCGCCCCGACCCGAGCAGCCCGCCGAGGCCCACGACCTCGCCGGGACGCACGGTGACCGACACCCCGTGCAGCTCGTGGCGGCGGGTCAGCCCGCGCGCCTCCAGGACGGGGACGTCGCCGGTCCGCTCGTGGCCGCCGGAGAACTTGGTGAGCCCCTCGGCGCGGACCTCGGCCGCGTCCCGGCCGAGCATGAGGGAGACGAGCCGGAGCCGGTCGAGGTCGGCGAGCCGGCCGGTGTGCACCATCCGGCCGTCGCGCAGGACGGTGACGCGGTCGCAGACGCGGAACAGCTCGTCCAGCCGGTGGCTGACGTAGACGACCGCGATGCCCTTGGCCTGCAGGTCGCGGATGACGCCGAAGAGGGTCTCGACCTCGCGCGGTTCGAGGGAGCTGGTCGGCTCGTCCATGACGACGACGCGGGCGTCCACCGACACGGCCCTGGCGAGCGCGACCATCTGCTGCGTCCCGACGCCGTAGGAGCGCAGCGGCCGCCGGACGTCCACCCGGACGCCGTACGGTTCGAGGAGCTCCTCGGCGCGGCGGTGCAGCGCGCGGGCGTCGATGAGGCCGAGCCGGCCCCGGGGCTCCCGGCCGAGCAGCAGGTTGCGGGCCACGCTCATCAGCGGGACGAGGCCGATCTCCTGGTGGATGGCCTGGATGCCGGCGCGCTGGGCGTCGAGCGGGCCGCCGAACGCGACGGGCTCGCCGCGCAGCCGCAGGTCCCCGGCGTCCGGGCGGTGCACGCCGGTCAGCACCTTCAGCAGCGTGGACTTGCCGGCGCCGTTCTCCCCCACCAGCGCGTGCGCCTCCCCGGCGCGCAGGCCGAAGGAGACGTCGTCGAGGGCCAGCACTCCGGGGAAGCGCTTCGCGACGCCGGCGGCCTCGATGAGCGGCGGCTCCGGCTCGGTGGACGTGGACGGTGACACGGGCTGCTCCCGGCGGGATCTCCGGTGGGCGGCGGGCGGGCCCCGGGGTTGGTGGGTTATGCGCGCCCGCCGCCCGGTCTGGAGGCGGAACGGATCAGTCGGCGGTCAGTAGGCGTACGACAGGGCCTCCTTGGCGTTGGACGAGTCGTACTCGCGGTCCTGGATGACGACCTTCTGCGGGATGGGCTCGCCGTTCAGGAACTTCTGCAGCGTCTGGAAGGCCAGCGGCCCGAACCGCGGGTTGGACTCCACGACCGCGTAGACCCAGCCGTCCACGATGCCCTGCACGGCGGCCTTGGTGCCGTCCACCGAGACGATCTTGATATCGCCGGGCTTCTTGCCGGCGCCCTTGAGCGCGGTGACCGCGCCCAGGGCCATCTCGTCGTTCTCGGCGTAGACGGCGTCGATGTCGGGGTGGCTCTGCACGAGCTGCTCGGTGACCTGCTGGCCCTTCTCCCGCGCGAACTCGGCGGTCTGCTCGAAGGTGATCTGGATGCCGGGCGCCTTGGCCTGGATCTGGTCCTTGAAGCCCTTGGTGCGCTCGGTGGTCACGTTGTTGCCGGCGGCGCCGAGCAGGATCGCCACCTTGCCCTTGCCGTCCAGCGCCTTGATCATCTGGTCGGCGGCGCGCTTGCCCTGCTCGACGAAGTCCGAGCCGATGAAGGTCACGTAGTCCTTGCACGCCGTCGCGTTGATCTGCCGGTCCACGGTGATGATCGGGATCTTCTTGGCCGCGGCCTGCTGCAGCACCGGCTCCCAGCCGTCGGAGTTGAGCGGGGCGATGACCAGCGCCTTCGCGCCCTGCGCGATGAGCTGCTGGACGTCGCTGATCTGCTTGCCGAACTGCGACTGGGCGTTGGTGGCGCGCAGCTTGGAGATCCCGAGCTTCTTCGCCTCCGCCTTGATGGACCCGGTCTCGGCGATCCGGAAGGGGTTGGCCTCCTTCTCCGACTGGGAGAACCCGACCACGGCGCTCGCGAGGTCGAACTTCTCGCCCCCGAACTTGTCGAGCGTGCAGGTCGGCCCGGCGGCGGCGGACGACTGGACGACCTGCTGCTGCCCCTGCGCGTTCTGGCCGGCGGCGGACCCCTTGTCGTCCTCGGACTTGGCGCACCCCGACGCGGCGAGCGCGACGATCGAGCACACCGCGATGACGGACTTCAGGGACGCACCGGGTCTGGGGGGCTTGACCATGATCGAGGTCCTTTCGCGAACCGGGGTGGTGCCGCCATTGAGCCACCTTCGATCAGATCCTGTCAATATCGCTCAGATAACGACACCATCCGTCCAGCCTGCGGGATCATCCGGGCAGCCGGGCACCAGGCCAGGACGGCCGTGACAGATATTGAGCGATCTTGCGAGGGGCTAGGCGTCGCCGGGCACGGCGGCGACCCAGACGTCGACCCCCGCGTTCTCGATCTCCTCAAGCTCCGACTTCGGCGCCCTGGCGTCGGTCACCAGGAACGCGATCTCGTCGGCGGGAACGGTCTGGAACATGGTGTCGACGCCCACCTTCGTGTGGTCGACCAGCGCGACCACCTCCTGGGCGGCGTGCGCCAGCGCCCGGTCGACGCCCGCGACCAGCATGTTCGGCGTGGACAGGCCGCGCTCGGCCGTCAGCCCGTTGCCGGAGATGAACGCCCGGCGGACCCGCAGGCTCGCGAGGGTCTGCTCGGCGGCACCGCCGAGCAGGGCGTGGATGGCCCCGCGCAGTGAACCGCCCGTCATCACGACCTCGACGCCGCGCGACTCGGCGAGCACCTGGGCGACGAGCAGCGAGTTCGTGACCACGGTCAGCGAGTCGAAGCCGATCAGCTCGCGGGCGAGCTCCCGGGTGGTCGTGCCCGCGCCGACCACGATCGCGTCGCCCTCTTCGACGAGCTCCGCGGCGAGCCGCGCGATCGCCGTCTTCTCCGCCGCGGCGACCTGGGCCTTCTGCTGGTAGGTGGGTTCCCGGGACAGCCCGCCCGGCGCCACCGCGCCGCCGTGCCGGCGGTCGAGCAGGCCCTCGGCCTCCAGCGCCCGGATGTCGCGGCGCACGGTCGCCTCGGACGCCTCCAGCGTGGCCGCCAGCTCGCGCATGGAGACCGCGCCGTTCGCGCGGACCATCTCCAGCAGCCGCTGCCGCCGCTCGGCCGCGAACCCCGGACGACGCGCCATGGAGACCCTTTCCGGAACGATCCGACAACGACGGCAGGCACGTCGATGATGCCAGATCCGGCGGCCGGTCACCGGCCGCGCGTCGCCGAGTCCCGGGTGAACTGGTCGAAGGTGACCGCGGCCAGGATCAGCAGGCCCTCGATCACCTGCTTGTAGGTCGCGTTCCAGCCGAGCAGGTTGAAGCCGTTGGAGACGAGGGTGAGGATCAGCGCGCCGACCAGGGACCGCCACACCGCGCCCTCCCCGCCGAGGATGCTGGTGCCGCCGATCACGACCGCGGCGATCGCGGTCAGCTCCAGCAGGGTGCCGAGGCTCGCCTGCGCGGAGCCGGCGCGGGTGGCCATGACCAGCCCGGCCGTCCCGGCGCAGGCGCCGCTGACCGCGAACACCGCGACGCGGACCGGGCCGGTCCTGATGCCCGACAGCCGGGCCGCCTCGGCGTTGCCGCCGACCGCGTACACGGCGCGGCCGAACGTCGTCCCCGCGAGCAGCAGCCAGCACCCGGCGGCCACCGCGGCGAGGACCAGCGTCGGCGCGGTGATGCCGCCGAGCACGGTCGGCAGGCTGAGCCGCTGGAACGCGTCGAGCCCGGAGACCTGCGGGTAGACGATGGCGCCGCCGGTGATGACGACCGCGAGGCCCCGGTAGACGATGCTGAGCGCCAGCGTCGCGATGAAGGAGTGCACCCGCGACAGCGCGACGGTGAGGCCGGTGACGGTGCCCATCAGCGCGCCGGTCGCGATGCCCGCCGCGTACCCGGCGGGCACCCCGGCGGATTTGGTGACCAGGACGGCGACGACCGCGCTGACGGCCAGGACGGCGCTGACCGTCAGGTCGAACACCCCGCAGACGATGCACAGCGTCATCCCGCAGGCGAGCAGCCCGACCACGACGGCCTGGTCGAGGACGTTGACCAGATTGCCGGTGGTGAGGAACGTGCTGGTCGACAGCGACAGGGCGACGACGAGCCCGGCGAGCGCCACCACGATGCCCCGGTCGCGGAGCGCGGCCGTCCTCACCGCAGGCCCGCCGACGCGAGGACGTCCGCGGCACTCGCTCCGCGCGGGAACTCGCCCGCGACGCGACCGTCCCGCATCACCAGGACCCGGTGGGCGAGGCCGAGCACCTCCTCGACCTCCGAGGACGCCATGAGCACCGCGACGCCGCGGGCGGCCAGGTCCGCGATCAGCCGGTGGATGTGGACCTTGGCGGCCACGTCGACCCCGCGCGTCGGCTCGTCCACCAGCAGGACGCGGGGCGAGCGGACGAGCCACTTGCCGAACACCGACCGCTGCTGGTTGCCGCCGGACAGCGTCCAGGCGGGACGGCCGAGGCCCGCGCCGCGGATACCGAGGGTGCCGGCCGCCTCGTCCACCGCCCGGCGCTCGGCGCCCCGCCGCACGAACCCGAACCGGCGGCGGGCGGGCAGGCTGGCCAGCGCCAGGTTCTCGGCGGTGGACCGGACGAGGACGAGGCCCTGCTCGGCGCGCGACTCGGGGACCAGCGCCGCGCCGAGCGCCATCGCCCGGGACGGGGACCGGCCGCCGGCCCGCCGCCCCATGATCGTCACCTCGCCGGCGTCGGGCCGGTCGGCGCCGAAGACCAGCCGCAGCGTCTCGGTCCGGCCGCTGCCGACGAGCCCGGCCAGGCCGACGATCTCGCCCGCCCGCACCTCCAGGCCGACGCCGCGCACCGCGCTCCCCCGCGCCAGCCCGCGCACGGCGAGCACCACCGGGGCGTCGTCCGGGACGGGCACAGGTTCCGGGTACAGCACGTCGACGGGACGTCCGACCATGGCGCGCAGCAGGTCGCGCGGCGTCAGCTCGGCGGCGGGCGCGGTGCTGACGTGCCGGCCGTCGCGCAGGACGGTGACGGTGTCGCACGCGTCCAGCACCTCCTCCAGCCGGTGCGAGATGAGCACGATCGCGAGGCCGTCGCGTTCGGCCAGGTCGCGGCAGAGGCGGAGCAGCCGGGCGGCGGCGAGCGCGGGCAGCAGCGCGGTCGGCTCGTCCAGCGCGATCAGCCGCGCGTCCCGCGCCAGCGCGCGCAGGATCTCCACCTGCTGGCGGTGCACGAGCGGCAGGTCGCCCGCGCGGGCGGCTGGATCGAGCGCGATGCCGGCGCGCCGCGCGAGGTCGGCGAAGCGGCGCCGGTCACCCGCCCGGTCGCGCAGCCCCCGCCGCCGGACGCCGAGGAACACGTTGTCGGCGACGCTGAGCGCGGGCACGATCGCGCCCTCCTGGGTGACGAGCGCGATCCCGTGCCGGAGTGCGTCGCGCGGAGAGCGGAGCACGGCCGGGACGCCGTCCACGATGATCCGCCCGGACTCGGCCGGGACGGCGCCGCACAGGATGCGGGCCAGCGTGCTCTTCCCGGCGCCGTTCTCTCCCACGAGCCCGTGCACCCGTCCCCCGCGCAGCGTGAGGGACACCTCGTGCAGGACGGTCGTCCCGCCGTAGCTTTTGCGGATCCGTTCGAGCGCGACGTCCATGGCGCCGCCGCTATTCGTCGTATTCGCCGGTGATCCCAGAGGAGGCGACCCGGTCCTTGGTGAGCAGACCCTCGTTCGGGACGAGCGACGACAGGTCGGTCGACGCGGGGACGTTCTCGCCGCGCGCCTTGGCCAGCCCCAGTTCGGCCGCCTTGGCACCCGCGGTCTTCACGGGCAGGTACGGGATGCCGTACCAGCGGCCCTCGCGGACGGCGGCGACCGCCTGCCGGGAGGCGCCGTTGCCGACGTACTTGATGTCCTTGCCCTTCGCGACCTTCTCGGCGCCGAACAGGGCCTGCGACGACCCGATGACCACGTCCACACCGGGATGGGCCTGCAGCAGGTCCTGCATGGCCTTCCGGCCCGAGTCCTTGGTGTAGCCGCCCTCGATCTGCGCGACGACCTTCACCCCGGACGCGGCCTTCAGCGTCTTCACGACCGCGCCGGTGCGCGCGTTGTCGAGCGGCAGCGTCTTCAGGCCCTCGAAGTAGGCGACCTCGCACGGGTCGTCCTTGACCTTCTCGCAGGCGCCGGCGCCGAGCTTGCCGAGCCGCTCGCCGTTGCGGGTGGGCACGTCCACCAGCGACACCGTCCCGGGGACCTGCGGGTCGGCGGTGTCGTAGCGGGTCCCGACGGGGGTGAACTCGACCACGACCGCGATGCCGTTGCGGACGGCCTCGCGCACGGCGGGAACGACGGCGGTCCCGTCGTTGGCCTGGAGGACGAACACCCCGTACCGCTTGGAGGTGATGGCGTCCTGGAGCTGGCGGACCTGGGCCTGCGCGTCGAAGTTGGAGTCGAGGAACTCCGCCTTCGCGCCCTCCTTGGCGGCCTGCTCCTGCACGCCCTCGAAGGTCGCCACGGAGAACGAGTTGGCCTTGGCGAAGCCGAAGAACGCGATGCTCTTGGCGTCGGCCTTGGAGCCGCCGTCGGACGATCCGCCGTCGTCCGGGTCGGCGCATCCGGCGAGCAGGACGAGCCCCGCCGCGAGGGTCGCCCAGTGTCTCCTGCGGGCAAGCGTCGTCATGGTTTCCGACCTACTCCCACGTAGAACCACTCGCCGCCGGGACGGTCCCGGTCCTCGGCGTCGTCGGGCCGCCACTCGTTCACCACCGTCACGCCCGGGTCGAGCAGCTCGAAGCCGTCGAAGAACCGGGAGATCGCCGCGTGGCCGCGGTGGATGAGGGGCGCGTTCGCGTCGTCGTACACCTCGCGTGCGGCCACGCCCACCTCGGGATGGGCGTCGTCGGTCAGGTGCGTGACGATCAGGAGGCTGCCCGGGGCCATGCGCTCGGCGAAGGCTCGGGCCACGCTCCACGGGTCCTCGTCGTCGGTCAGGCAGTGCAGGATGGCGACGAACAGCACGGCGACCGGCCGCGAGAAGTCGATCAGCCGGACCACGTCGGGGTGCCCCAGGATCCGGTCCGGGTTCCGGACGTCCTCCTGGACCACGGCCGTCGTGTCGTCCATGGTCCGCAGCGCGCGGGCGTGGGTCAGCACCACCGGGTCGAAGTCGACGTAGGCGACGCGCGCGTCGGGCCGCACCCGCTTGGCGACCTCGTGCACGTTGTCCTGCGTCGGCAGGCCGGTGCCCAGGTCGAGGAACTGCCCGATGCCCTGCTGCGCGGCGAGCCGGACGGCGCGTCCGAGGAAGCGCCGGTTGGCGATGCAGATGTCGCGGCTCGGCCCGAGCGCCATCATCTTCTGGGCCGCTTCCCGGTCGGCCGGGTAGTTGTCCTTGCCGCCCAGGTAGTAGTCGTACATCCGCGCCGCGTTCGGGGTGTCCACGTCGGGTTCGTACGGCGTGAAATCCTGTTCGGTCACCAATGTCCCTTTGCCCCGAGTCGACGTCGACGGTCACGTGCGCGTTGACGGCACGCGGGACATAGCGTAATGCTTTGATGATCACGGGCAAGCGGACTATGTCGGATTCAGCACGAATATTCCGTTTTTCTGCCTGACACTTATTCGAATTACGGTCAGCCCTTGCGCGCCACCGCGCCGTAGGCGTCGATCGGGACCGGGGTCATGTCGGGACGCCATTCGCTGATCGGCACCAGACCCGGCTCGACCATCTCCAGGCCCTCGAAGGCGCGGGCGAGCTGGTCGGGGCCGCGCAGGACGTAGGGGACGCCGCCGCTCTCGACGAGCTTCTCCGCGCCGTCGACGACCTCCGAGCCGGTGTCGGTGCCGTCCCACAGCACCAGGTGGCTGCCGGACGGCGTCGCGTCCATCACCCGTCCGACGATCGCGCGGAGCACGGCGAGGTCGGGCTCGTAGCCGAGCACGCCCATGAACATGACCGCGATCGGCTGGTCGAAGTCGAGCGTCTCGCGGGCGCCGGCGAGGATCCGGTCGGGCTCGTGGTAGTCGGCGTGGACGTAGGTCGTGGACCCCTCGCCGGTGGTGCTGCCCAGCAGGGCGCGGGCGTGCACCAGGACGAGCGGGTCGTTGTCGACGTACACGATCCGCGACTCGGGCGCGATGCCCTGCGCGACCTCGTGGGTGTTCTGCATCGTGGGCAGCCCGGTCCCGATGTCGATGAACTGCCGGATGCCGCATTCGCCCGCCAGGAAGCTCACCGCGCGAATGAGGAACTGCCTGGACAGCCGCGCCATCGTGACGATCTGCGGGTACACCTCGGCCACGGCGTCGCCGGCGGCGCGGTCGGCCGCGTAGTTGTCCTTGCCGCCCATCCAGTAATTCCAGATCCGCGCCGCGTGCGGAACCTCGGACTCGACGGTTGCGGGGTCGACGGTCTCGGCCATGGGGGCCCCTTCCGGTCACGGCCGCGGGCTGCCCCGCGCGATATGGACGTCGTTCCGCATAAAATAGGCCATTCTCCTGCCGTTTTGGCGATGACCGGCGAACAGCGACGAAATGTCCATCCGGCGGCCGGGCGGGTCGCGGCGCGGCGCCGGGGACGCGGCCGGGCCGCGCGACGGCGGCGTGTTCCGGTGACCGTCCGCTCGGGGGGACGCGCCCGCCGACCGAGGGTCGATAGATCGTAAACTGAGGGTCATGTCCGGCGACCGCCCCTCGTGCACCTGCGTGATCTGCAGTGACTACGGCGACCGCGACCGCCTGGACAACTTCCAGCTGCGCACCATCGTGCACATCACCCAGTACGGGTGGAGCGTCGTCCTCGTGCAGCCGGACACCGACGGGCCCGGGTGGGCGTACACGATCGGCCTGTGGCACAGCCACCGGGTGCCCGAGCTGGCGATGTTCGGCGGCGACGTGTACGAGACCGAGGAGGTCCTCAACGCGCTCGGCAAGCAGGCCGCCGAGGGGAACGCCCCGGCCGACGGCGAACGCCGCGACGGCGTCGTCCGGGGGCAGCAGGCCGCGTTCCGGGACGTCGACCCGCTCTGGTACGACGGGCTGCTCCCCGGCGCCGTCGCGTTCTACCGGCGTCCGCCGCTGCCGGTCCTCCAGGTCGTCTGGCCCAACCGGCACGGCCTGTTCCCCTGGCAGCCGGGCACCGACCTGTCGTTCCGGCACGCCCAGCCCTGGCTGTGGCTCAACCCGAAGCAGCACCCCATCGGCGTCTGGACGCGGCGCCTCTGAACTTCCAAGGCATACGATCATCGGGTGTACGGGCCGCTCGCGGAGACCATCCGTACCCAGCGCCTCGTCCTGGAGCCGCTGGCGGTCCACCACGCGGACGAGATGGCGCCCGTCCTGGACGACCCGCGCCTGCACCGCCACATCGGCGGCGAGCCCCTCACCCTGGACGAGCTGCGCGCCCGGTACGCGCACCTGGTCGCGGGCCCGGCGCCGTTCCACCAGGAGGGCTGGCTGAACTGGATCGTCCGCCGCGTCCGGGACGGACAGGCCGTCGGCTACGTGCAGGCGACGGTCACGCCCGCGGCCCCCGGCTTCACCGTGGGCCCCGCGTCCGCCGGGTCGACGGTCACGCCGGGGCCGCCGCGGCACACCGCCTCCGTCGCCTGGGTCATCGGCATGCCTTACCAGGGGTTCGGCTTCGCCACCGAGGCCGCCCGCGCCCTGCTGGACTGGCTCCGCGCGCACGGGATCGGGACCGTCGTCGCGACGATCCACCCGGACAACCGCGCGTCCGCCGCCGTCGCCGCCAAGACCGGCCTGCGCCCCACCGGCGAGACCAGCGACGACGAGATCGTCTGGCGCCCGCCGCCGCCGTGACACTCCTGTGGCGGGCCGTGGCGCGCACCAGGCCCGGCGGTAGGCGACAATCTACGGGCAGGGGAATCGGCCGGGAGGGGAGAGCATGCGGGAGGTGTGGCCCGGGGATCCCTATCCGCTGGGCGCCACCTGGGACGGCACGGGCACGAACTTCGCGCTGTTCTCCGAGGTGGCCAGGCGGGTCGAGCTGTGCCTGTTCGACGCCGACGGGACCGAGACCCGGCGGGACCTGCCGGAGGTCGACGGGTTCGTCTGGCACGGCTACCTGCCCGGCGTCGGCCCCGGCCAACGCTACGGGTACCGGGTGCACGGGCCGTTCAGCCCGCGCGACGGGCACCGCTGCAACCCGTCCAAGCTGCTGCTCGACCCGTACGGCAAGGCCGTGGAGGGCGACGTCCGCTGGCACGAGTCGCTGTTCTCCTACCGGTTCGACGACCCCGACGCGCTGAACGAGGACGACAGCGCCGCCTACATGCCGAAGAACGTCGTCATCAATCCGTTCTTCGACTGGGCCGACGACCGGCCGCCGCGCGTCCCGTACCACGAGAGCGTCATCTACGAGGCGCACGTGAAGGGCCTGACGAAGCTGCACCCCGGCATCCCGGAGGAGCAGCGCGGCACGTACGCGGGCCTCGCGCACCCGGTGATGATCGACCATCTGCTCGACCTCGGCGTGACGGCCGTCGAGCTGATGCCGGTGCACCAGTCGATCCCCGAGCACGCGCTGGTGGCACGCGGGCTCGACAACTACTGGGGCTACAACACGATCGGGTTCTTCGCGCCGCACAACTCCTACAGCTCGTCCGGGCAGTACGGGGAGCAGGTGCTGGAGTTCAAGGCGATGGTCCGCGCCCTGCACGAGGCGGGCATCGAGGTCATCCTGGACGTCGTCTACAACCACACCGCCGAGGGCGACCACCTGGGCCCGACGCTGTCGTTCCGGGGCATCGACAACTGCTCGTACTACCGGCTGCGCGACGACGACAAGCGCTACCACCTCGACTACACCGGCTGCGGGAACTCGCTGAACGTCCGCAACCCGCACGCGCTGCAGCTCATCATGGACTCGCTGCGCTACTGGATCCTGGAGATGCACGTCGACGGGTTCCGCTTCGACCTCGCGTCCGCGCTGGCCCGCGAACTGCACGACGTCGACCGGCTCGCCGCGTTCTTCGACCTCGTCCAGCAGGACCCGGTCGTCTCCCAGGTGAAGCTCATCGCCGAGCCGTGGGACGTCGGCGAGGGCGGCTACCAGGTCGGCAACTTCCCGCCGCTGTGGACGGAGTGGAACGGCAAGTACCGCGACACCGTCCGCGACTTCTGGCGCGGCTCCTACGCGACCATGCCGGAGTTCGCGTCCCGCCTCACCGGCTCCTCGGACCTGTACGAGCACAGCGCGCGGCGGCCGTTCGCGTCCATCAACTTCGTCACCTGCCACGACGGGTTCACGCTCACCGACCTCGTCTCCTACGACCACAAGCACAACGAGGCCAACGGCGAGAACAACCGGGACGGCACCGACGACAACCGCTCCTGGAACTGCGGCGTCGAAGGCCCCACCCGCGACCCCGCGATCCTCGACCTGCGCGCCCGGCAGCGCCGCAACTTCCTGGCGACCCTCTTCCTGTCCCAGGGCGTGCCGATGCTGTCCCACGGCGACGAGATGGGACGCACGCAGAAGGGCAACAACAACGCCTACTGCCAGGACAACGAGATCGCGTGGGTCCGCTGGGAGGACTCCGACGACATGGAGTTCGTCCGGATCCTGTCGCGCCTCCGTCACGACCACCCGGTGTTCCGCCGCCGCCGCTTCTTCACCGGACGCGGTACCGGCGCCGCCGCCGACATCGCCTGGCTCACCCCGGCCGGCGACAGCATGACCGACCAGGACTGGAACGTCGGGTTCGCCAAGTCCCTCGGCGTGTTCCTCAACGGCGACGCCATCACCGAACCCGACCCGCGCGGCCGCCGCGTCCGCGACGACTCCTTCCTCCTGCTCATCAACGCCGGTTCCGAACCGGTCGAGTTCACCCTCCCCGGCGCCGAGTACGGCGAACGCTGGGAGTACACCCTCGACACCGCCGACCCCGACTCGTTCGGCGACCGGCCCCGTCTCAAGGCCCGCGACACCGTCCCCCTGACCGACCGGGCCCTCCTCGTCCTGCGGCGGCTCCCCTAGGCGCGGGTCACCTGGATGGCGGTGAGGAAGACCAGGACGACCGTGGTGACCGCCACCGCGCCGTGGACGGCGACCGCGGCGGCCGGGAACGCCTGTTCCGCGCCGCGGGCGTGGCGGCCGCCGCCGCCGACGAGCCAGCGGGTGAACAGCATGAAGCCCTGCAGCACGACCACCAGCAGGGCCGCGAACGCCGCCCACGCGTAGCCGGCGTTCCCGGTGACCAGGTAGGCGACCCAGACGGCGAGGCCGCCGGCGGCCGCCAGCGGATGCCCCACCACGACCAGGATCGGAAACCGCGTCACCTTCGTCGAACGTCCCCCGTTCACGATCCAGATGACCAGCAGGTAGCCGCCCGCGACGGCGGCGAGGACCCACGCGCCCAATGCCGCGTACTCCACCCCCGCTCCCTTCTGTGCACTTGTGCTCCCCGTCCCCCGAGGGCAAGTGTCGCCGCCGGACGCTCCCGCCATGACGGATTCGTACAGATTGATGCACAGTCTGTTATCCGACCGGTCGAACGAAACGTGCAGTAGCTTGAGAGATCTATGCGGACTCTCTCTGCGGAGCCCGGCGAGGTCGACCTCGTCGAGCGGTACGCGTATCCGGCCGGGACCACCTGGATGCGGGCGAACATGGTCGCCAGCCTGGACGGCGCGGCGCAGCGCGACGAGCGCAGCGGCGGCCTCGGCAACGCCGCCGACCGGCACCTGTTCCTGCTGCTGCGCGGGCTCGCCGACGTGGTCATCGTCGGCGCGGGCACCGTGCGGGCCGAGGGCTACGGGCCGGTCAAGCCCAGCGACGGCTGGGACGGCGTGCGGGACGGGCGGACGCCCGTGCCGCCGATCGCGATCGTGTCCCGCACCCTCGACCTGGACTTCGACGCGCCGATCTTCACCGCGGCGCAGGTCCCGACGATCGTGCTGGCCACCGCGACCGCCGACCCGGTACGGCTCAAGGCCGCACGGGAGCACGCCGACGTCATCATCGCCGGGAAGGACTCGCTCGACTTCTCCGTCGCCGTCCAGGAGCTGGCCGCCCGCGGCCACAAGCGCCTCCTGTGCGAAGGCGGTCCGGGCGTCCTCGCCCAGGTGGTCGCCGCCGGCCTGCTGGACGAGTTGTGCCTCACGCTGAGCCCGACGCTGCTCGGCGGGCACGCGATGCGGATCGTGAACGGGCCACCGGTGCCCGTTCCGCCGGAGATGAAGCTCGCCCACGCGTTCCAGGACGAGGAGTTCCTCTTCCTCCGCTACACCCGCAACAGGTAGCGGACGAACAGCACGCCCTCGTCGGTGTAGAGGGACGTCGGTTCGAGCGGTACCTCGGCGTCCAGGCCGTCTAGGAGGCGGGTGTGGCGGGGGCCTCCGAGCAGCGTCGGGGCGATGCTGAGGCATAGCTCGTCCACTAGGGACGCGCGGATCAGCGCTGTCGCCAGGGTGGGGCCTCCTTCGCAAAGGAGATGCTCGTAGCCGAGGTCTTCGCGGAGGGTCTTGATAGCGGCGGGGAGGTCGACGTCGTCTTCGCCTTCTGCGACGACCTCGATGTGGCTTGGTGCCTTCTTCCGGTTGCTCTGGGACGTCACCACGATGGTGGGTGTTTCGGCCTCGGTGAACAGCGGGAGCGTCCAATCGAGGTCGAGTGAGCGGCTCACCACGATGGTGGGTGCGGGCGGTCGTTGGCGGCGCGCGCGCAGAGTGTGGCTTAGGCGGGCGGGACCAAGGCGCCCTGTGCGGACTGTCCCGGCACCTACGAGGATCGCGTCGGTCAATGCGCGCAGGGCCCGGAAGACGCGGAAGTCGGCGTCGCCGCCGAGACCGTCCGTCCAGCCTTCGGCGTCGGTGACGGAACCGTCCACGCTCATGACCATGTTGAGCCGCAGCCCGGGCAGGTCGCCGTAGGTCTCGTAGGGGTCGACGCCGGCGGCGGGCTCGGGCAGCAGACGGCGCATGACCTGCACGTTATCGGACCCCGGGATGGCGTTCTGTCGGTGCCGGGGAGCAAGATGGCGGGATGGACCTGCCGATCAGCCCGCCGCTGCCGCCGATGCTGGCCAAGGCGGTCAAGACCATGCCCAAGGGCGACCTGCTGTACGAGCCGAAGTGGGACGGCTTCCGCTGCATCGTGTTCCGCGACGGCGACGAGGTGGAGCTGTCCAGCCGCGGCAAGAAGCCGCTCACCCGCTACTTCCCCGAGGTGGTCGAGGCGGTGAAGCGCGAACTGCCCGAGCGGTGCGTGGTCGACGGCGAGATCGTGCTGCCGAAGGGGACGCGCCTCGACTTCGACGGCCTCCAGCAGCGCATCCACCCGGCCGCGTCCCGGATCAAGCTGCTGTCGGAGGAGACGCCCGCGTCGTTCATCGCGTTCGACCTGCTGGCGCTCGGCGACGAGTCGCTGCTGGAGGTGCCGCTCGGCGAACGGCGGCAGCGGCTCGTCGACACGCTGGCCGGGGTGAAGGCGCCCGTGCACGTCACGCCGGCGTCCGACTCCTACGAGCTGGCGCTGCGCTGGTTCGACGAATTCGAGGGAGCCGGGCTGGACGGCGTCATCGCCAAGCCGCGCGACACCGTGTACGAGCCCGACAAGCGCGTCCTGTTCAAGGTCAAGCACGAGCGGACCTGCGACTGCGTGGTGGCGGGCTTCCGCTGGCACAAGTCCGGCCCCATCGTGGGGTCGCTGCTGCTCGGGCTCTACAACTCCGAGGGCAAGCTCCAGCACGTCGGGGTCGCGGCCTCGTTCACGATGGAGCGCCGCGCCGAACTGGTCGAGGAGCTGCAGCCGTACCGGCTGGAGGACCTCTCGGAGCATCCATGGTCAGAGTGGGCGAACCAGACCGAGGCGACCGTCGACCGGATGCCCGGGGCCGTCTCCCGCTGGACGGGCAAGAAGGACCTCAGCTGGGTTCCGCTCCGTCCCGACCTGGTCGTGGAGGTGGCGTACGAGGCGATGGAGGGCGCCCGCTTCCGGCACACCGCCCGCTTCCGCAACTGGCGCCCCGACCGGACCCCGGAGTCCTGCACCTACGAGCAACTTGAGGTGCCCGTGGCCTATGACCTGGACGACATTTTCACCGGCTCGGCCACAAAGGCGCGCGCCGACCGCTGAGGCTGCCGCGCCTTCCCGTGCCCCTGCTGCGGCGCGCGTCCGGGGTTCGGCGGGTACTGCCGTAGACGATCTGGCGCCGACCCGGTGCCGGGGCATGTCCGGCACCGGGCTTCATCGGCGCGCCGTGCTCCGTCCGCGCGTGTCAGGTCAGGGCTGGGTCTCGTTGTCGATGGTCTGCTGGATCAGCTCCCGCTCCGTCTGCGCCGACATCTTCGCCTGCGCGTAGGGGCGCAGGTATGTCTGGTTGACGCCGGGAACACGGTCCTCGATGACGAACGTCGCCTTGGTAGAGATCTCGGCGCCCGGCGTCCGGACGGTCGGCACCGTCGTCAGCTTCTCGGCCCTGACGTGGCAGGTCGAGCTTGCGGCTCTGGCTGTCTCACCTGGTGGGTGGGTGTCAGGCTGCGTCGTCGGCAGCGTGACTCACTGCCCAGCCCGCTGCGCCGCGGGCGGCGATGTTGCGGGCTGCGTTGACGTCGGCGTGCTCAGCGAAGCCGCACGACGTGCACTTGAAGGTGGCCTGGTCGGGCCGGTTCTTCTTGTTGATGTGGCCGCACGCCGAGCACCCCTGCGAGG
>NZ_JABXFD010000551.1 GCF_013372625.1 Actinomadura sp. BRA 177 | reverse complement strand
CTGTTGTTTTTTGTTGTTATTGATGCGTCGCCCACTGGGATCTGCCCGTTCCTCTGCGTCGGCAGCGGCGGATGGGTATAAGAGCCAGGTCGGGCACGCCGCCGAGCAGCCACCGGCGGGCCCGGGCGGCGCGCTCGGCGGCGCGCTCGGTCTCGCGGGCGCGGGCCGTGATCCGCGCCTCGACGATGTCGGCGTGGAGTCGTGCGTACTCGCGCTCCGCCCATGCGTGCCGCATGGCGAGGCCCGCCAGGTAGGGCAGGGGATTCATCTCGTTCTCCCGGTTCGTTGACACCACCTAAACCGTAACGCCGGTGTCGTCCAGATGCAACCGGTCAAACTGTAATGAAGGTGTCGTGCCTTGGTAGAGTGCCTAGTGGACCTGCAGGAGGGGGTTATGGCCGACGCTCACGCCGATGGGGACCCCGCGCTGCTGCTGGTGGACTTCGTCAACACGCTCGACGTCGAGTCCGGGACGGACGGGATCGCCGCGCCCGCCGGGCTCAGCGCATGGCTCGCCGAACGCGGGCTCGTCCCGGCGGCCGCGGCGGCCGGCGACGCCGACGTCCGCGTGGCCGTGGCGCTCCGGGAGGGCCTCCGCGAAGCCATGTCCGCGCACCACGGGCCGCAGGAGGCCGGCTTCCCGGACGACCTCGAAGACGCGCTGGCCGCCCTCCCGCTGCGCATCACGCTCGCCGGACCGCGTCCCGCGCTCGCCCCGCTCGACCCGCCCGGCACGGCCGCCGCCGGCCTCGCCCGCCTCGCCGCCGCGATCATGGACTCCGTCGCCGCCGGGACCTGGCCCCGGCTGAAGGCCTGCCAGGAGGACACCTGCCGCTGGGCGTTCCTCGACACGTCCAAGAACCGGTCCCGGTCCTGGTGCTCGATGAGCGTCTGCGGCAACCGCACCAAGACCCGCGCCTACCGCGCCCGCCGCAGGACCCCCGCCGGCTGACGTCTGGAGTGGATCGCCAGCGGAGCGGAAGGCGGCAGTCGGCGTCCTGATCGGGGGGTGGGGGGCGTCCCCCCACCTGAAGCAACGTGGATCGCTAGGGTGGGCGGCGGGTTTCCGGCGCGAGGACGGGGGACGGCATGGCCGATGTGGGAGTGCGGCCCGCGCGGCGCGCGGACGCGGCCGCCGTCGCCGACATCCAGGTGCGGGCGTGGCGGCACGGGTACCGCGACCTGCTGCCGGACGGCGTCCTCGACGAGGTGACCGGCCCCGCCGCGGTGGAGACGTGGCGGGAGCGGTGGGCGGAGGCCGCGGCGGCGCCGCCGAGCCCCCGGCACCGGCTGCTGGTCGCCGTGGCGTCCGACCTGGTCGTGGGGTTCGCCGCGCACGGCCCGGCCGAGGACGAGGACCTCGACGCCGCCGGCACCGCGGAGCTGATCACGCTGCTGGTCGACCCGCTGCACGCCCGCGCCGGGCACGGCAGCCGGCTGCTCGCCGCGACCGTCGACCTGCTCCGCGAGGAGGCCGTCACCACCCTGGTCAGCTGGGTCTTCGAGGACGACGAGGTCACCCGGACGTTCCTCGGCTCGGCGGGCTGGGGCCCCGACGGGACGGCGCGGACGCTCGACATGGGCGAGCCCGTCCGGCAGATCCGCCTGCACACCGACATCAGCGCGTAGGCAGGGGTCGGTGAGGTGCACGGGTGACCCGGCAATATCTTTGAAGCCGTGCCCGAGTCCACCTCCCTGACGCCGCCGCGCGCCGCCGCGGCGGCACCCGCCGTCCGGCACCGATGGCTCGCCCTGCTCGTCATCAGCCTCGGCGTCTCGCTGATCGTCGTGGACGCCACGATCGTCGGCGTGCTGCTCCCCCGGATCGTCGCGGACCTGGGCCTGACGACCACGGACGCCGAATGGGTCACCTCGGTGTACGCGCTGGTGTTCGCGGCGCTGCTCATCCCGTTCGGGCGGGCCGGCGACCTGTTCGGGCGGCGCCGGCTGTTCGTGCTCGGGACGGCGGTGTTCGCGGTGGCGAGCGTCGCCGCCGCGCTGGCCGGGGACGGCTCGGCGCTGATCGGCGCGCGGGCCCTGCAGGGCGTCGGCGCCTCGATGGTCATGCCGGCCACGCTGTCCACGCTGAACGCCGTCTACACCGGGCGGGACCGGGCCGTGGCCTTCGGCGTCTGGGGCTCGATGATCAGCGGCATGGCCGCGCTCGGGCCGCTCGCGGGCGGGGCGATCGCCGCCGCCGGCGGCTGGCGCTGGGCGTTCGGGATCAACCTGCCGCTCGGCGCCGCGCTCGTCGCCGGGGCGCTGTGGCTGCTGCCCGAGACCCGGCAGGCCCGCGGCGGGAGCGCGCGACGCGAGATCGACTGGCCGGGCGGGCTGCTGGCCGCGCTCGGGCTCGGCGCGCTCGTGTGCGGGATCATCGAGGGGCAGACCTACGGCTGGTGGACGCCGACGCGCCCGTTCACGGTGGCCGGCTTCGACTGGCCGGAGACGGCGCTGTCGCCGGTCCCGGTCGTCCTCGCGCTGGGCGTCCTGCTGATCGCCGCGCTGGTCGTGGTGGAGCGGTCCCGGGCGGCGGCCGGACGTCCGGTGATGCTCGACCTGGAGCTGTTCCGCATCCCGAACTTCCGCCGCGGCAACCTGGCCTCGGCCCTGATCAACGTCGGCGAGCTGGGGCTGCTGTTCGTCCTGCCGCTGTTCCTGCTGGGGGTGCACGGCACCAACCCGCTGGAGATCAGCCTGGCGATCCTGCCGCTCGCCGTCGGCGCGTTCCTGTCCGGCGGGTACGCGGGCAGGCTCGCGAACAAGCGCGGCGCGCACCGGGTCGTGCAGATCGGCATGGTGCTGGAGGTCGCCGCGGTCGTCGCGCTGGGCCTCACCGTGTCGGCGACGACCGGCGGGCTCGGCCTCGCACCCTGGATGCTGCTGTACGGGGTGGGCCTCGGCCTGCCGTCCGCGCAACTGACGAACGTATCGCTGGCGGACGTCCCACCGGCGCAGTCCGGGCAGGCGTCCGGGACCCAGTCGACGGCCCGGCAGGTCGGCGCGGCGCTCGGCATCGCCGCGATCGGGACGGTGTTCGCGACGAGCCTCGGGCACGCGATGACCGACCGGCTCGCGGACTCCGCGCTGCCGCCCGAACGGCAGGCCGCGATGGCGCACGACCTGCGGGAGAGCGCCGGGACGTACGGCCGCGACCTGCACGAGGCCCCGGGGCTGGCGGCGGAGGCGCGCGCCGCCGACGAAAGCCTCGCCGTCGCGACCGGGCACGCCGCCCTCACGACCGCGGCGATCCTCGCCCTCGGGCTCGCCGTCTCACTCCGCCTCCGCCCGAACCAAGAGCCCTTTTCATCCTCGGACGAGTCCAGCCGTGCCGCTCCACCGCGAAAGGCCGGATGAAAAAGACTCTGATCTCCATCGGGAAGAATCGAAGGAGTAGTCCCCCTGTCGTCCCACGAGAACAAGCGGTGACTGTGGCCACGCTCTCCCATTGGGTCGCCGGATCCCGGCCCCGCACCCTGCCCGCGTCCCTCGTCCCCGTCGTCGTCGGTACCGGCGTCGCGGTCGGCGCGGGCGAGCCCGTCTGGTGGCGCGCCGCCCTCGCCGGGTTCGTCGCGCTCATCCTGCAGATCGGGGTGAACTACTCCAACGACTACAGCGACGGCGTCCGCGGCACCGACGAGGACCGCGTCGGCCCGCTGCGCCTCGTCGGGTCGAAGGTCGCGCCGCCGAAGCAGGTGCTCGGCGCCGCGCTCGGCTGCTTCCTCGCCGCCGCGGTGGCCGGGCTGGTCCTCGCGGCCGTGACGACCTGGTGGCTGCTGCTCGTCGGCGCGTTCGCGATCCTCGCGGCCTGGTTCTACACGGGCGGCAAGACCCCGTACGGCTACCGGGCGCTGGGCGAGGTGTCGGTGTTCGTCTTCTTCGGCCTCGTCGCCGTCGTCGGGACGGTGTACGTCCAGGTCGAGGGGCTGCCGTGGGAGGCGTGGGCCGCGGCGGTGCCGATCGGGCTGCTGGCCTGCGCGCTGCTCGTCGCGAACAACCTGCGCGACATCCCGACCGACCGGGAGTCGGGCAAGCGGACGCTCGCCGTGGTGCTCGGCGGCCCCTGGACCCGGATCCTGTACGCGGCCTGCACCGCGCTGCCGTTCATGTTCGTCCTGGCGCTGGCGGCGCCGCACCCGTGGGTGCTGATCGCGCTGCTCGCGGCGCCGCTGTCGCTGCCGCCCACGCAGAAGGTGCTGCAGGGCGCGTCCGGCCCCGCCCTGATCCCGGTGCTGGGCGAGACCGGCCGGCTCCAGATCGCCTACGGCGTGCTGCTGGCGATCGGCCTCGCGCTCTGACGTTCGGTGAGCAGGACGGCGCCGGTGAGGCCCATGATGAGCCCGGCGAGGAGCCCGCTGAGGGCCGTCAGGTTGGCCGCGACGGTCGTGTCGGACGCCAGGAAACCGGGCTGGGCGAGCGTCACGAGGAGCCCGTAGAGCGACCAGGCGAACGTGGCGGCCGCGCCGACCCAGGCGGCGGCCAGCGGCACCACGAACCTGTCCGGACGGCCGCGCCGCTGGACGATCATCAGGAGGGCGGCGGCACCGGCGAGCGCTAGCACGCCCCACATGCCGTCGGCCAGCTGCTGGGCGATGTTCCGGTGGTCGAGTTCGTCCGGGCGGAGCCCCGCCGTCCCGCCGAACGCCCAGAAGAGGTGCACGACCGCGAAGGCCGTCGCGAACACGCTGGCCGTCCGCGCTAGGAGAACCTGTAGCGGGTGGGTCGCGCCTCTTGGGACGTCCTTGGTGCGGACGGCGAAGACGTCCGCCCACCGGTCGCGTGCATACAGGACGAACGCCGTGAGCAGGCCGAGCCCCTGCACGGTGAAGCCCCCGTAGACGGCACCGAACACCCAGCCTTGAAGCGCCGCCTGGTCACCGCCGGTGAGCGGCTCCGCCGAGAAGAGCACCTGCAGGAGCGACCCCAGCGGGACGGCGAGGACGATCGGCGCGAGCAGCCCGACCGCGACCCAGATCGGCGTCAGCACCAGCCAGGCCGGGATCCGCCGGCCCCACCGGAACGTGAACGCCAGCGCGACCAGCACGGCCACCGCGTCCATGCCCATGGTGATCGCGTTGCCGACGTAGAGCGCCGACTCCTGCGCGGCGGAGGTGTCGTTCCACCCGATCGTGCTGCCGGACAGCCACGCGATCTTGATGGTGAGGTAGGGGACGCACGCGGCGATCGTCACCAGGCAGACGGCGAGGCGCAGGCGCCCCGGCCCGCCGTGTGCGGCCGGCGTCCGGGTGAGCGGCTGAACAGAAACGGTCATGGCCCCGACGATGCCCGGACCGGCACCCGCCGCTCTTCCCGCCACCGGGTGAAACCGCCCGCGCCCCTCCCCCGCACGGGTGAGGGCGCGGGCCCTCAGCCGGTGCTCGTCTCAGGCCCCCAGCCCACCTCGGGGAGGCCGGCGTCCACGAGGGCCTTGTTGACGGCGCTGAACGGACGCGTCCCGAAGAACTTCTTGGCGCTCAGCGGGCTCGGGTGCGCCGACTCGATCACGGTGTGCTGCGGACCGGTGATCAGCCGGGCCTTCTTGCGGGCGTAGGCGCCCCACAGCACGAAGACGACGCGTTCGCTCTTGTCGTTCAGCGCGCGGATCGCGGCGTCGGTGAAGTCCTCCCAGCCCTTGCCGGCGTGCGAGCCCGCCTCGCCGCCGCGGACGGTCAGCACCGCGTTCAGCAGGAGCACACCCTGGTCGGCCCACCGGGTGAGGTCGCCGGACGTCGCGGCCGGAACATCCAGGTCGGCGGCCAGCTCCTTGTAGATGTTGCGCAGCGACGGCGGCAGCCGCACCCCGTCCCGGACGCTGAAGCTGAGCCCGTGCGCCTGGCCGGGGCCGTGGTAGGGGTCCTGCCCGAGGATCAGCACGCGGGCGCCGTCGAACGGGCAGTGCCGGAACGCGCTGAACAGGTCGTCCCGCGGCGGGTAGACGGTCTGCGCGGCGTACTCCCCCGCGACGAACGCGCCCAGCGCCGCGGTGGCGATCGGGTCGAGCAGCGGGTCGAGCCGCTCCCGCCAGTCGCCGGGCAGCAGTTCCATCAGGTCGAGGGACATCGTCGGGCCTCCGCGGACGTGATCTCCAGTTGCCGGAAACACTAGTGCGCGCCTCTGACACGCCACGCCGCAATCACCGGCGCGAAAGGGGCCCGACCGTAGGATGAGGCCATATGCCCGACTCCCCCCGACGGCGGCGCCTCCGTGCGGCCGCGCTGCTCGCCGCGCTCGCCCTGCCGTGCCTCGGCGCGGGCTGCGGCGGACCGTCCGGGCCGGTGACGCTGACCGTCCTCGCCACCTCGTCCCTGACCGAGGTGTTCGGCGAGATGGGGACGGCCTACCACCAGGAGCACCCGGACACGAGGCTGCGCTTCGTCTTCGGCGGATCCACCGAGATGGTCGACCGGCTGTCGGACCACGCCCCCGGCGACGTCCTCGTGGCGGCGGACCGGGCGAGCATGCAGGACGCCGCCGACTACCTGGCCGGACGCCCCCGCGTCGTCACCCACGACACGCTCACCATCGCGGTCGGCCCCGGCAACCCCCGGCGCATCCGCGGCCTGAGCGACCTGCGCCGTCCGGGCCTGGCCGTGGCCATCGGCGCGGGCTCGGTCCCGGTGGGCCGCTACACCCGCCAGGTCCTCGCGAAGGCGGAGGTGACCGTCCAGCCGAACTCCGAGGAGATCAGCGCCCGCGCCGTCCTGGACCGCGTCCGCGCCGGCGAGGCCGACGCCGGCATCGTCTACATCACCGACCTCCGCTCGGCCGGCGTCGCGGCGAGCAGCGTCCCCATCCCGGCCGACCTGAACATCACCGCCGCCTTCTACGCCGCCCCACTCCAGGACTCCGACCACCGCGACCCCGCGAACACGTTCGTCTCCTGGCTCCTCACACCTGTCTCTTATACCCACCTGACGCTGCCGACCAAGCGGAGAGTGTAGACCCCGGTGGACGCCCGCACATCACAAAAAAAAACAGCA
>NZ_JABXFD010000541.1 GCF_013372625.1 Actinomadura sp. BRA 177 | reverse complement strand
CGTTGTTGGTTTTTGTTGCTGTGCATACGTCGACCACCGAGAGCTACACTCTCCTGTTCGTCGGCAGCGTTAGAGGTGTATAAGAGAGAGGGGAACGTCCGCGCGGCGATCCTCGTGCTGCTGGCCGAGGAGCCGCGCAACGGCTACCAGATCATCCAGGAGATCAACGAGCGCAGCGGCGGGGCGTGGAAGCCGAGCCCCGGCGCGGTCTACCCGGCGCTCCAGCAGCTCGCCGACGAGGGCCTGATCGCCGGCGACGAGGCGGGCGGCCGCCGCACCTTCCACCTCACCGACGAGGGCCGCGCCCACGTCGAGGAGAACGCCGACCGGCTCGCCGAGCCGTGGGCGGAGATGACGCCCGACTTCGGCGAGGGCGTCCCCGAGCTGTTCAAGCAGGCCGCGCAGACGGGGGCCGCGGTGATGCAGATCGTCCACTCCGGCTCGTCCGCCCAGGTCGCGCAGGCGAAGGACGTCCTGGCGGAGACCCGGCGCAGCCTGTACCGCATCCTGGCCGACGACCTCGAGGACCCGGGGCCGACGGCCGCCGAGGAGGAGTAGAGATGGCACGTCAGGACGAGATCCGCATCGGCGACGCCGAGCGCGACGCCGTCATGGTGGCCCTGCACGACCACTTCGCCGAGGGACGGCTGGACCGCGGCGAGCTGGACGAGCGGCTGGACTCCGTGCTGTCCGCGAAGACGCACGGTGACCTGCGCACCCTCGTCAAGGACCTGCCGTCCCCGACCGGCCTGCCCGAACCGGAGAAGGCGCCGCTTCCGGGCGCGCCGCTCATGTTCGGCGGGCCGGCCGGGTTCGGCGGACCGGGTCACCCCGCGTGGCAGCGCCACCACCGGCACATGGCCCACCGCCACGGGCCGCGCTTCCCGGCGTTCCCGCTGCTGCTCGGGGTGTTCCTGGTGCTGACCTTCACGATCGGCCCGGGCACGGGGTTCCTCGCCGTCCTGCAGATCGCGCTGGTCATCTGGGTGGTCCGCGCGGTCCTGCTGGCGTTCGGCGTGAAGCGGGCCCGCCACCACCGCGGCTGACCGCGTCAGCGCAGGCCGGCGTCGCGGGCGAGGAGCCCGGCCTGCGTGCGGTTCGCGCAGCCGAGCTTGTCCAGGACGCGGGAGACGTGGCCCTTGACGGTCGCCTCGCTGAGGTGGAGGCGGCGCGCGATCCGCGCATTGGACAGCCCCTCGCCGAGACACGCCAGCACCTGCGTCTCCCGTTCGGTGAGGACGTCGAGGAGAGCGCGCGTCCGGTCCCGGTCGGACGCGCAGCCGGTGGCGGTACCGAGCAGCCGCATCGTCGCGGCGGCCGACATCACCGTGTGCCCGTCCGCCGCGACCGGACCAGCTTCACCAGGTCCTCGGGCGGCGTCGACTTCAGCAGGGACCCGGCCGCGCCCGCGCGCAGCGCCCGGAGCACGTACTCGTCGGCGTCGAACGTCGTCAGCGCGACGACGACGGGCGGGGAGCGCAGCGCGGCGATCCGCTCGATGGCGGCGAGGCCGTCCACGCCGGGCATCCGCAGGTCCATGAGCACGACGTGCGGGCGGTACCGGACGACGGCCTCGACGCCGGCGGCCCCGTCGTGCGCCTCCCCGACCACCACCACGTCGTCGGCCGCGCCGAGGATCGTGCGCAGGTGCGCGCACACCATCGCCTCGTCGTCCACCAGCAGCACCGTGATCATGAGGCGGGAGTCGCGACGGGGACATAGGCGGGCAGGGACGCCGCGACGCGGAAGCCGTCCTCGTGCGGGCCGGCCGTGAACGTCCCGCCGATCAGCTCGACGCGTTCGCGCAGGCCGGCGAGGCCCGTCCCGGAACCGCTGGCGGCCAGCTCGGCGTCCGGCGCGCGGGCGGGGGCGGCGTTCCGGACGCTCAGCGTAACGCCGTCGGTGCGGTACCGGACGTCCACGTGGACGGCGGCGCCCGGCGCGTGCTTGCGCGCGTTCGTCAGCGCCTCCTGCACGACCCGGTACGCGGTACGCCCGACGGCCGGGGACGCGGACGGCGGATCGCCGTGCTCCGCCAGCTCGACCGGGACGCCGACCGCCGCCGACTCCGCCACCAGCGCGGACAGGTCGAGCAGCGGCTCCGCGGGGGCCTGCCCGGGGTCGCGGCGGAGCAGGCCGATCACGTCCCGCAGCTCTTCGAGGGCCTGGCAGCCGGTGCCGCGCAGCTCCTCGGCCGCCGCGCGGGTCGGCTCGTCCGGCGCCCGGACGCGCAGCGCCCCCGCCTGCAGCACCATCAGCGTCACCCGGTGCGCGACGACGTCGTGCATCTCGGCGGCGAGCCGGGCGCGCTCCTCCGCGCGGGCCCGCTCGGCGAGCAGGTGCCGCTCCCGCTCGGCCCGCTCCGCGCGTTCGGTGAGGGCCTGCAGGACGCGGCGGCGGGCGGCGGCGTACATGCCGAGCAGCGCCGCGCCGACCACCACGGCGAAGCTGCGGAAGACGATCGCGCCGACGCTGCCGGTGTCCGCGGCCGCGAAGTGCCGCATCGCCGACTCGGGGAGCACGTCGCCCATGAAGGCGATCGGGACGAGCAGCGCGGCGACGGGCAGCCCGCGAATCCAGGCGGGGCGGCCGCCGTCGCGGGGGAACGCCATCACCGCGTACGCGGCGAGCGGCGCGGTCGGCGGCCACCAGACCACCTGGTCAAGGCTGTGATCCGCGTCCACCCGCAGCAGCGCGCCGGGCGCGGCCAACTCCACCAGCCACCCGGCGACGGCGACCCCGCCGGTGATCCACCCGACCGCCATCGGCGCACGGCGGCGGAAGAGCAGCGCGAACGCGGGCACCATGAGGACCACCAGCACCGCGCCGCCGCGCGAGCGGACGATCGTGTTCGGGTCCATGACGGTGAACCAGGTGAAAGCGATCCCGGCCAGCAAGACGACAACATCGGCGACCCGATCCCAGGGCCGTCCGGCTGGAAGGATCGGCAGGCGCACGCGTCCTACTCGTGAGAGAACGCCCACTCGCTCCACTCCGCTCATCCCATTACCGTACGCACCGGCCCCGGCCAGGCCACCCCTACGAAAGTCGTGCACCCGAGCCCGTTCGTAGCGCCCGAACGCAACGAACCGCGCTAACAACGAGACGCTCTCCCGGCTGAAATCAGCCACATGATGGTCAAGCGCCTAGGGCGTGGACGAACACCTCCCCGCACCCCACAGCCGCTCAAGCAGTTGTTCAAACGACTTGCCCGTCCATGGACCGCCCCCGGCACCCCGCAACTGATCAAACGGCTTGTCCGTCCGTGGACGGCTCTTCGCACCCCGCAGCTGCTCAAACTCGTGTTGCGGGGGCTTGCTGCGCATCGTGGGCGGTTGTTGCTGTCGGTGGTTGTCGGGGTTGCGTTCGTTGCGGGGACGTTGATCTTCTCTGCCACGTTGGATCGTTCGTTCGATCGCGCGTTCGCCGAGCTCGGGCGCGGGACGGACGTGGTCGTCCGGTCGCAGCGGGCGTTCGAGCCGGGGCTCGGGGAGCGGGCGGCGGAGCGTCCCGTCCCCGCTTCGGTGCTGGCGGCCGTCCGGGGCGTGGACGGGGTGGCGAAGGCGCACGGGGTCGTCACCGGGTTCGCCGCCGTCGTCGACCGGCGCGGGAAGATCGTCGGCGCCGAGCCGCAGACGGGCGTCGCCTGGGACGGCGACCCGGACCTGTCGCTGCCCCGGCTGACGTCCGGGCGCCCGCCGTCCGGCGCGGACGAGGTCGCGGTCGACGTCACCACCGCGCGCGGCGCCGGCTACCGGGTCGGCGACCGGGTGACGGTGGCGCTGCTCTCCGGCGAGCGGACGTTCCGGCTCACCGGCCTGTTCGAGGTGGGCGACTCGGCGCTGAGCGACCAGCTATCGATGACCGCGTTCGCGCCGGCCACCGCGCAGCGGCTCCTGTCCGAGCGTCCGGGGACGTATGCGCGGATCGTCGTGCACGCGGACGACGGCGTGTCGCAGGAGCGGCTCCGGGACGCGGTCGCGGCGGCGCTGCCGTCCGGCGTGGAGGCGATCACCGGACGGCAGGCGACCGATGAGCAGGCGGCCCCGGTCAAGTCGGCCCTGACGCTGATCCGGACGTTCCTGCTGGTCTTCGCCGTGATCGCGGTGTTCGTCGGCTCGTTCATCATCTTCAACACGTTCGCGATGCTGGTGCGCGGACGGGTCCGGGAGCTGGCGCTGCTGCGCGCGGTCGGGGCCTCGCGCGGGCAGGTGACGCGGTCGGTGCTCGGCGAGGCGGCCGGGGTCGGGCTGGCCGGATCGGCGCTGGGCCTGGCGGCGGGCGCCGGCGTGGCGATCGGGCTGGGCCGGCTGATGACGGTCGCCACGGGCGGCGAGGCGCTGCCCTTCGGGACGCCGGTCGTGTCGGCCACGACGGTGATCGTGTCGTGTGCGGTGGGGACGCTCGTCACGCTGGCCGCCGCGTTCGTCCCGGCGCGGCGCGCGGCGCGGATCCCGCCCGTGGCCGCGCTCCGCGAGGGGACGGCCGCGCCCCGGCCGCTGCGGGGCCGGGTCATCGGTGCCGGTGTCGCTTTTGTGGTCGGCGGTGGGCTCGTCGCGGCCGGTTTCGCGGCGGGCGAACTGGCCGTGACGGGGGCGGGCGCGCTCTCGCTGATGACCGGGGTGGTCGTCGTGTCGCCGCTGCTGAGCCGTCCCGCGATCCGCGTGCTGGCCTGGCCGTTCGCGCGGTTCGGCGGCAGCGCGGGCCGGATGGGCGGGCGGAACGCGCTGCGCGATCCCCGGCAGACGGCGGCGACCGCGTCCGCGCTGGTCATCGGGCTGGCGCTGATCGCGACGGTGTCGGTGATCGTCCAGTCGATGGCGTCGTCGGTGGACCGGCAGCTCGACGCCGGGCTCACCGCCGACTACCAGGTCACCGGGCGCAGCCAGATCACGCCGGTGGCGCCGGACGCCGTGCGCGCGGCGGCGGGCGTCGCGGGCGTGCGGTCGGCGATCCCGATCCGCACGGCCCGGTTCGAGGTGGACGGCTCCGTGCGGACGGCCACGGCCGGGGCGCCGGGCGAGCTGCTCGGCCATTTCCGGTTGCCGCTGGAGTCGGGGTCGCCGTCCGTCCATGGCGACGAGCTGCTCGTCGGCCGCAGCGTCGCGAAGGCGCAGGGTTGGACGGTCGGGAGCACGTTCGACGGCCGATACCAGGATTGGACGAAGCGGACGTTCCGCATCGCGGGGATCTACGCCGACCGTCCGTCCATCACCCCGTCCGCACCGAGCATGATCATCAGCTGGGCCGGTTACCGGGCGCACGCACCCGACGCGCCCATCGACCGCATCGAGATCGACGTGACGACCGCGTCCCGGGGTGCGCTAGAGGCGGCGCTCGCCCCGTGGCCCAACCTCGAACTCAAGGACCGCGCCCAGGTCAAGGCGGACGCCGCCGGGGACATCGACCTGTTCCTCAACCTCGTCCTCGGGCTGCTGGTGCTGTCGGTGATCGTCGCCGCGCTCGGCATCGTCAACACGCTCGCGCTCGCGGTGACGGAGCGGACCCGCGAGATCGGGCTGCTCCGCGCGGTCGGCATGCAGCGCCGCCAGCTGCGCCGGATGATCCGCTACGAGGCGGTCGTCGTCTCGCTGTTCGGCGCGGTGCTGGGCGTGGCCGCCGGGATCGTGCTCGGGATCGTCGTCCAGCACGCGATGGCGCAGGGCGACGGCGGCATGGAGGTGCTGGCGATCCCCTACGGGCGGCTGGCGATATACGTCGCGGCAGGCGCGCTGATCGGCGTCGTCGCCGCCGTGTGGCCGGCCCACCGCGCCGCGCGAATGAACGTCCTGCAGGCGATCGCGGCGGAGTGACCCAGGCTCAGGCTGCCGCGTCGCGGGCGCAGCGGTCGGGGACGGCGTCGTGGAGGGCGCGCAGGCCGCGCACGATCAGCGGGTTGTCGCGGCTGCCGCGCCGCACGCAGGTCAGCACCCGCCGCTTCGGGACGCCGTCGCCGGTCAGCGGGACCCGGACGACCGGCTGGTCGGACGGCCCGCCCGCCAGCCGCGGCACGAGCGACACGCCGAGCCCGTTCGCGACCAGCGCCCAGATCACCGACCAGGTGGTGGCGTGGTGCGCGAACCGGGGGGTGAACCCGGCGGCGCCGCAGTACGTCAGAACCTGCTGGTGGTGGGCGCAGACCTCGGGCTCGACGCTGATCCACGTCTCCTCCGCCGCGTCCTCCAGCCGGACGCCGTGCCGGCGTGCGAGGGGATGCCCGGCGGGGACGATGAGGTCGTACGCCTCCTCCAGCAGCGGCTCGCGGTCGAAGCGCGGGTCGCCGGACGGAGGGGCGTCGGGGGTGGGCTCGATGACCGCTATGTCGATCTCACCGGCGGCGAGGAGGCCGACGGCCACGTCGGTGTCGCATTCGCGGACCTCGACCCTGAGGTCCGGATCGTCCCGCAGCAGGGCCCCGGCGGCCGGGGCGACGAGCCCGCCGACCGCCGTCGTGAACCCGCACATGCGCAGCGGGCCAGCGGCCCCGGCGCGGTGCGACTCCAGGTCGGCGAGGGCCTCCTCCCACCTGGCGAGCAGCCCGTCGGCGTGCTCGATCAGCAGGTGCGCGGCCGGGGTCAACCGCACCTTGCGGCCCTGCGGCTCCAGCAGCGGCACCTTCAACTCCCGTGCCAGCTCGCGCAGCTGGTGGGAGACCGCCGACGGCGTGAGGTGCAGCGCCTCCGCCGCGGACGTGACCGTCCCGTACTGGTGGACGAGCCGGAGCATGTGCAGCCGCCGCAGATCAATCATGTAACCATATTGCACGATGTGATGAGGAAATCTGAAATAGACGGCAACGTTCGTCCGGATCCAGACTGGTGTACATGAACGAGAACACGGTTGTTTCCCGGCACCTGACCAGCGAAGGCGTCGTCCTCTGGACCCGCTGCTCCTGCGGCCGCCTGCGCATGGACCTCGTCCCCCACGGCACCGCCCCCCGCCTAACCGCCGGCCCTGTCCCTTATACACAACTCACCCAGCCGACGAACACACCACA
>NZ_JABXFD010000719.1 GCF_013372625.1 Actinomadura sp. BRA 177 | reverse complement strand
GAGTTGGGTTGTGTAGTGTGGTAGTGTGGCTGCTTCGTTGGTAGCCGCACGCGGAGAGCGGTCTGGATATGTCGGTCGCATGAACGGCGGCTGTGGAGATGTAGGCGTAGCGGAAGAGTTGGTTCTTGCGGTGCAGGGCGAGCTCGAGAATATGCACGGGCCGCTTCGTCGGCAGCGTCAGATGTGGATGAGGGACGGGGGATGGACGACGACGGCGCCCGGCGCGGGCGACGCGGCCGCCGGGGCGGGCAGGTCCAGGTCGCCGGGGTCGGCGTCGAACCCGTAGGCGGCGACGAGCCGGCACCAGCGCGCCACCTCGTGCTCGCCGGGATCCCACGCGGGCCCGCCGGCGTGCTGCGCCGCAGCGCAGGCGAAGGCCAGGAGGCGGTCCGGCGACAGGGCCGCCAGCAGCCGGTGGCTCTGCGGCCCGGAGCCGTGCAGGTTCACGGCCGCGTCCACCGGCCCGGCGGCCGGCAGCGGAGCGTCCAGTCCGTCCGCCGGGAGGACGTCGTCGACCGGTACCTTATACACATCT
>NZ_JABXFD010000065.1 GCF_013372625.1 Actinomadura sp. BRA 177 | reverse complement strand
GGTCCTCGCCCAGCCCGGCGGCGACGATGACCTTGGCGGTGACGGCGCCCAGCGACGGCAGCCTGGTGATCTCCCCGGCCTTGCCGGTGGCGCCGAGCGCGGCCAGCGCGCCGGTGAGCCGGCCGTCCATCGCGCGGTCGAGGTCCCCCGCGCCGCCCGCCGGCGCGGCCCCCTCGCCGGCGGGGGAGACGCCGATCACGATCGCGTCGACGTCGAGGCTGGCCAGGTCTGCGCTGTCAAGGCTGATGCTCGTCACGTAGCACGATGTTAGTCGTCCCGGTGACCGGTTTCGTCCTTTTGGATCAAGCATTGCCGTCCCGCGACCCGGCCCGGCGCGCCCCTGGTCATCAGGGTTGAGCGGCCAGGACGACCAGCGCCGCGGTGGCCGCGACCTCGACGAGCGCGCCGAGGACGTCGCCGGTCGCGCCGCCCAGCCGGCGGACGGCGTGCCGCAGCAGCAGCAGCGCGGCGCTGGTCTCCCCCGCACCGTCGGCCCAGCAACTCAGTCGCGGCGCTCCCGGCGCCGCCGGCCGGCGCGGCCCCCTCGCCGGCGGGGCTCCCCCCGGGCGAGGGGGGGCCTTTCCTGCAAGGCTGGCGCAAGCTGGGCGAGCACATGGCGGCCGGCGGCCCGCCCGCGACGGCAGGGCCCGGCCCCGCCACCTACAACAAA
>NZ_JABXFD010000183.1 GCF_013372625.1 Actinomadura sp. BRA 177 | reverse complement strand
TTTTACGGGTTGGCCGCCCGATGAGATCGTCAGGATCCTTTCCGTCGGCAGCGTCAGATGTGTACAAGAGACGGCCACCACCCAAACCTCCCTCTTCGACGCCCCCACCGCAGCCAGTGAAGTGGCGTGGAGTGAGGGTGATCGGGGGCGGCTCGGCGAAGGGCTGCCGGAGCGGGTGCAGGTTTTGGACGTGCTCGAAGCCAAGGGGCTGGAGTTCGATGCGGCCGTGATCGTCGCGCCGGAGACCGTGGCCGCTCAGTCGCCGCGCGGGTTGCGGGTCCTGTATGTGGCGGTTTCGCGGGCCACGCAGCGGTTGACCGTGCTCACCGCCGATCCCGAATGGCGCGACATCCTGCTGAGCGACTGAGTTACGGCTCACCGCGTAGGTGATAAATGCCAGTGCGCGGGGGTTAGTCTGACGATGCCCCCTTTCGCACGGGTGAACGGAGATCGATGACCGGCCGGAATCCCGCACCCAGGCGCAGCTACGGCGGCCGATCGGCGGAGGAGCGCCGCGCCGAGCGGCGGGAGCGGCTGCTGGCCGCCGGGCTGGAGTTGTTCGGGACGCGCGGCTACGCGGCGACGTCCATCGAGCGGCTGTGCGCGACGGCGAGCGTGTCGACCCGCAACTTCTACGAGGAGTTCACCGGGCGCGAGGAACTCCTCACCGCGCTGCACAGCAGCATCAACGAGCGCGCGGCGGAGGCGCTCGCCGCCGCCTACGCGGGCGCCGGGGACGCCGATCTCGGGACCCGCGTCGAGCGCGCCGTCCGCGCGTTCGTCACCGTCACCGCGAGCGATCCGCGCTGGGCGCGCATCGCGTTCGTCGAGGTCATCGGCGTCAGCGCGAATCTGGAGCAGCGCCGGTTCCGGTGGCGCGGCCAGTGGGAGGACTCGCTGACCACGATGGCGCGGGAGGCGGCCGCGCGCGGCGAGGCCGTCGACCGCGACTACCGGCTCACCATGATCGCCGTCATCGGGGCGGTCAACAACCTCGTCCACCACTGGTCCGCCCGCGACCAGGACATCCCGCTCGACGACATCATCGCCGAACTCACCCACCTGATCCTGGCGGCCGTGCGGACCCCCTAGATGATGGGCGGACGTCCCGTCCGGGTCATGCGCCAGGCGGTGCGGTACGAGATGGGGCGGCGGGGGCCGGCGGGCTTGCGCCAGCCCTCCAGGAAGCCCTTGAACCACGGCTTGAGGGCGCTCGGCTTGCGCTCGCGGAGGACGGTCATGCCGATCCACACGGCGAGATAGGTGAGCGCGAGCGGCCACGGGAGGTTGCGGCGCGCCAGCCAGACCCGGTTGCGGGCGTTGTAGCGGTAGAACATGTCGTGCCGCGTCGGCAGGACGGCCGGGTGGAACATGACCGCGGACGCGTCGTAGACGATGCGGTAGCCCGCGTTGAGGATCTGCCAGGCGAGGTCGGTCTCCTCGTGGGCGTAGAAGAAGTCCTCGGGGAGGCCGCCGCCGGCGTCGAACGCGGCGCGGCGGACCGCGCAGGCACCGCCGAGGAACGTCGTGACGGGGGACGAGCGCTCCGGGTCGCCCGCGCGCAGCCGGGGGACGTGCCGGCGCTCGCCGCGTCCGCCCTCGGGGTCGCGGACGCGGAACGAGACGACGCCGAGGTCGGGTTCGGCGGAGAACCGGTCGCGCAGGTGGGCGCCGAGACGGGTGGAGCGGTACCAGCCGTCATCGTCCAGGAAGAGGATCACGTCGCCGCAGGACGCCTCGACGCCCCGGTTCCGTCCGCCCGGGATGCCCAGGTTCGTCGGGAGGCTGATGGTCTTGACGCGCTCGTCGTCGAACGGCGCGACGCCCGCGTTGCCGCCGACCGGGTCGACGCCGTTGCCGACGAGGACGACCTCGACGTCCACGTGCTCCTGCTCCAGGGCACTGCGGACGGCGCGCGCCAGCTCCTCCGGACGGTTGCCCATGGTCAGGACGACGACGGACAGTTTCACTTCAGCCTCCGGGAGGCCAGGATGCTGACCAGGTGAAGCACGGTCTGCAGGACGGCCACGACGGCCACCGCGACCATCAGCACGCGGACGGCGGCCGGCGTGTCGAACCCGAAGACGGTGTCGACCACGGCCGCCGCGAGGATCAGCAGCGACAGCTCGACCGCGCCGATGATCCGGTGGAAGCGCAGCATGGACGCGGCCTGCCGGGCGAGCGCGATGCGGGTGGAGCGGGGGCGCAGCGCCCGGTCGCCGCCGGACGGGTCGGCGGTCAGCCCCGACTTGGCGCGGGCGACGACGACGTTGTCGGTCTCCGCCTTGATCAGCGCGGCGCCGAGCGCGGCGACGAGGCCGAGCTCGACCCAGCCGCCGTTCCGCCAGCCGCCCTGCGCCATGAACCCGAGCCCGATGAGCAGCGAGATCTCGGACAGGTAGTGGCCGATGCGGTCGAGGAACACCCCGGCCACCGAGGTCTGCTTCAGGTAGCGGGCGACCTCGCCGTCCACGCAGTCGAGCAGCAGGTAGACCTGGATGAGGACGGCGCCGCCGAGCGCCGTCCACAGCTCGGGCGCGGGCAGCGACACGACGACGCCGGCGAGCACGCCGCTCGCCATCATCAGGTAGGTGAGCTGGTTCGGGCTGAACCCGAGGCGCAGCGCGACCCACCCGAAGTACGGGGAGACGTCCCGCATGTAGAGGCGGCCCGCCCAGTGCTCCTCGTTGCGCCGGTCCTTCAGGCCGGGCGGCTGCCCGTACCGGCGGACGTCGGCGACCTTCGCGCCCTTGCGGTGCGGCCGCTGGTCCTCGCCGGACGGTTCGGCGGAGTGCCCGGCGAGGTCAGCCTCCATGGGCCTGGACATACTCTTCCACCGCCTTGCGGGCCTCGCCCTTGTCGAGATTGAGGTATTCCAGGATGGTGTAGCGGCCGGGCCGGGTCTGCGGCGCGAACAGGACGGCCTCGGTGAACTGCTCGACGGACAGGCCGACCTCGCCCGGAAGGCGGGGCAGCCCGTGCCGGCCCAGGCAGGCGAGGATCTCGTGCAGCCGCTCCGGCGCGGCGCCCGCCTCGTCCGGGGGGAGCCGGGTGGCGCGCAGGTGGAAGCAGAACGCCGTGCCGATCCCCGCCAGCTCGCCGTGGTTGGCGGTGTCGGGGTAGAGCTGGTCGATGGCGTGCATGATCTCGTGGTCGCCGCCGCTGGCGGGCCGGGAGTCGCCGGCGAACGCCATCGACATCCCCGACAGCACCAGGCTCTCGGCGAGGACGGTGAGGAACCGGTCCGACTCGATCGTGCCCGGCTGGTGCAGCAGCGCCTCGGCGGCGGTGCGGGCCACGGTGAGCGCCATCCGGTCGATCCGCTCGCCGCACTGCTCGCCCGCCAACAGCCAGTCCTCCACCGCGGACAGGTTGCTCAGCACGTCCCCGATCCCGGCCCGGATCAGCCGGGGCGGCGCGGCGTGCACGTAGTCCAGGTCGATGATCATCGCGAGCGGCATCACCACGCCGAACGAGCCCTTGCCGCTCTCGTGCACGAGGGAGGCGACCGGCGAGCAGATCCCGTCGTGGGACAGGTTCGTCGCGACCGACACCATCGGGATGCCCGACAGCGTCGCCGCGTACTTGGTGGCGTCGATCGTCCGGCCGCCGCCGATCCCGACGACGGCCTCGTAGGACCCGGCGCGCAGCTTGGCCGCCAGCTCGACGGCCGCGTCCACGGTGCCGCCCGCGACCTGGTACACCTCGCAGGCGGCCAGGGAGTGCCGGACGTGCTCGGCGATCTGGTCGCCCTGGCCGGGGCCGACCGCGATCGCCACCCGTCCCTCGGTGGCGATGCGCCGGTCGGCGAGCAGCTCACCGAGGGCGGCGACGGCGCCGCGCCGCACGTCGATGGAGAGCGGCGCGTTGAGCATCCGCGTCAGCAGGGGCATGTGCCTCCTCGCTCAAAGTCGTCCCGCGCTTGCCAGGCTGGACGGCGTCAGTAGCCCTTGGCGATCCGCCGGGCCTTCTCCAGGTCGTCGTGGTTGTCGACCTCGACCCAGTCGACCTCGCCGATCGGCGCGACGCCGATGCGGCCGCCGCGGTTCACGTGCTCCTGGTAGCCGTCCTCGTAGTAGAGGTCGGGGTCGCGCTCCCAGGTGGCCTTGAGCGCGTCGGCCAGCGGCTCGGCGGCCGCGGGCTCGATCAGGGTGGCGCCGATGTACTCGCCGCCCGCGGTCGACGGGTCCATCAGCTTGGTGATGGTCTTCAGGTGGCCTTCACCGTCGAGGATGACCTTCATCTCCTCGTCGGCGAGAGTTTTCACATCGTCCACGGCCAGGAGGATGTCCGGACCACGGTTCGCCAGTAGCGTCTTCTCGACGCCCACCGGATGGACCGTGTCGCCGTTCACCATGAGGACGCCCTTGGAGAAGTGCTCCCGAGCCAGCCACATGGAGTAGGCGTTGTTCCACTCCTCGGCCTTGTCGTTGTGAACCAGCGTGATGGTCACGCCGTACCGCTCTTCGAGGGCGGCCTGGCGCTCCTCGACGGCGCCGGCCTGGTAGCCGACGACGATGACGACGTCGGTCAGCCCGACTTCGGCGAGGTTGCGGAGGGCGATGTCCAGGATGGTGGTCTCGCCGTCCACCGGGACCAGGGCCTTGGGGAGGGTGTCGGTGTAGGGCCGCAGCCTCCGGCCCGCACCCGCCGCCAGCACCATGCCGATCATGCTTCCTCTTTCCTACGTCGAACGTGATCCGTGCCCGCAACGTAGACGGTCGGCGCGGCGCACGCGAACGAGCCGGGCCTCGGCGCGGGTCGGACGGTGCCGTCGCGGTGGCGCGGCGCCGTCGTGGCGCGGTGCCGGCACCGCCTGCGCGGACCCCAACACGGCGAGGTAACCATACTCGATCCCGCGCGATCGGGCGGTGCGAGCGGATTCGTCCGTCCGCCGCCGGGGAGCCTCCGGTACGTTGAGCGTGGCCGGGATGCCGGGAAGACTGGGGTGACATGGCGACGCGGACGGTTGCGGTGGTGCTCGCCGGCGGGGTCGGCGAGCGCATGGGCGCGGGACGTCCCAAGCAGCTCATGGAGGTCGGCGGGCGGCCCATCCTGGCGCACGCGGTCGGCGCGTTCGACGCGCACCCCGGCGTCGACGAGGTCGTGGTCGTGATGGCGGCCGGGCACCTGCGCGACGCCGCCGCGATCGCCGCGCCGTTCGGCAAGACGGCCGCCGTGATCGAGGGCGGCGACACCCGCACCGCGTCGACGGTCGCGGCGCTGCGCGTACTGGACGGGCATGCCGACGACGCCCGCGTCCTCTTCCACGACGCGGCCCGCCCGTTCGTGGACGCCCCCGTCATCGACCGCGTGCTGGACGCGCTGGACGACTGCGAGGCCGTCGCGGTGGGCGTCCCCTCGTCCGACACGATCGTGGTGGTGGAGGACGGCGTGGTCGCCTCGATGCCGCCGCGCGAGACGCTCAGCCGGTTCCAGACCCCGCAGGGCTTCCGGCTCGGCACGATCCGCAAGGCCTACGAGCTGGCGCTCGCCGATCCGGGGCTGTGCGCCACCGACGACTGCGGGATCGTGCACCGCTACCTGCCGGACGTCCCCATCCGGGTGGTCGCGGGCAGCGAGCGCAACCTCAAGGTCACCCAGCCCCTCGACGCCGTCATCGCCGAACATCTCGCCACCGAGGTGAAGCCTTGATCTTCGACAACACGCCCACGGTCATCGGGCATCGCGGGTACGGGTCGGGCGACCTCACGCCGCCCGGCGCCTCGGCCCCCGTCTCCGAGAACACGCTGCCGTCGCTGCTCGCCGCCGTCGACGCCGGACTGTCCTGGGTCGAGATCGATGTGACGCGCACCGCCGACGACCACCTCGTCCTGCGGCACGACCCGACGACGGTGAACGGCGACCACCTGGTCGACCTGCCCGCCACCGCGAGCGGCCTGCCCCTGCTGACCGAGATCTTCGACGCGCTGCCTTCGGACGTCGCGGTGGACGTGGACGTCAAGACCGTCCTGGAGGACGCGCTGGACGAGCCGTCCCGCCGTACTGGCGCGCTGCTCCTCCCCGTGCTGAAGCGGGAGGCGAAGCGGCGCCGACTCCTCGTCACGTCCTTCGACCCGTCGCTGCTGACGTTCCTCCGGGACGAACTGCCGGGCGTCCCGGTCGGGCTGCTGACGTGGCTGCGTTTCCCGCTGTGGCACGCCGTCCCGGCGGCGGCGGGCCTCGGCCTGGACGTCGTCGCCGTGCACACCGGATCGTGCGGCATCGACCACCCCGACACGCGCCTGCGTCCGCTGGAGCACTGCGTGGACGTCGCGCACAAGGCCGGCCTGGAGACGATCGCCTGGTGCCCGTCGGCGGAGGCCGCGCCGACCTACGCGGAGGCCGGGTTCGACGCGATGGTGGTCAACGACGTCCCCGGCGTCCTCGCCGCCGTCTGACGGTGGTCGACCCGGCCAAGGCCGGCTACGCCTCGACCACGTCCTCGCCCGGTCCCGGCTTCCTCGGCGCGATGGGCGCGGGCGACGTGGCAGGCTCGGACGTGCGGGTGCCGCGCCAGCGCCGAGGCGACAGCGAGGCCACGACGAGCGCGACTCCGATGATCATGAAGGTCCCGTTGGCGGCCATGTTCGTGTAGCCGAGGTAGAGGTCCTCCGGCACGAACTCCGGCGTGGACTTGTCGAGCATCCATGCCGTCTCCAGGAACCACAGCACCCCGAGGGCGCCGCCGAGCACACCGGGGACGAGCGATGCGAGCGGGGACAGCCGCGCGTTCACCACCAGGCCGATCACGGCGGCGCCCACCAGCAGGAGGCCGAGCGCCGCCCAGTCGTGTGGCGCCGGGACATCATCGATCTTCGCCTGGAGGCCGGAGGCCACCGACAGGCGCACGTCATCGACGCTGTAGGCCAGGCAGCCCGCGATCAAGGGGGTGGCGACCACGCCGATGAGCGCGCCGATTCCATGCCGGGTGGCGTTGTTCATGGGCCGACTCCTGTCCGGTGAGAGGGCGGAGAGCCCGCTCACCGTACAGACGCCTCATACCGGGATGATCACGGCCCGGTATGAGGCGTCTGTAC
>NZ_JABXFD010000721.1 GCF_013372625.1 Actinomadura sp. BRA 177 | reverse complement strand
GGGCGCGCACGGTGGTGTGCTGTCGCGTCTTGGGCGGCGGCGTCAGAGGTGGATAGGGGACGGTCCCCGAAGATCACCGAGGTGGCCCGGTCGGCCGGGTCGAGGATGCCGGAGAACGCGTCGGCGCCGATCACCAGCACGCGGCCGGCGATGCCGGCGGCGATCAGGCCGGTGCCGGCGGCGAGCGCGTAGACGAAGCCGCTGCAGACCGCGGCGACGTCGAACGCGGCGGCGGACCACAGCCCGAGGCGGGTCGCCACGTCGGGCGCCGTGCCGGGGCACGGATGGTCCGGGGTCTGCGTCGCGAGCACGACCGCGTCCACCGGGCCGCCGCCCGCCGACTTCAGCGCGCGGGCCCCGGCCCCGGCCGCGAGGTCGGACACCGCCGTGCCCGGCTCCGCGACGTACCGGCGGGAGACGCCGGTGCGGGTGCGGATCCACTCGTCGGAGCTGCCGAGCCGCGCCGCCAGTTCCGCGTTGTCCACGGCGCGGGGCGGAAGCCGGCTGCCGATCCCTGCCACGACCGCGGTCCCCATCGGGGCACCTCCTGCCGGTTCGCCGGATCTCCTGGCCCCGGCCCCTTATCCCCACCCCCGGCCCCCGGAGACGGCCCCCTTCCCGGTTGCCCGTCTCTTCCTGGAACAAAAAAAAACAAGCAGAATACTGACATGCA
>NZ_JABXFD010000427.1 GCF_013372625.1 Actinomadura sp. BRA 177 | reverse complement strand
CCCACACCCCCACAGTCCAACCGCCACGCCACCCGCCTCTGGGAGGCCTCGGAAGCCCTCACCGGCATCACCTACGCACCTACCCCAGCCTGACCGGCCCCCGCGTTCAGGGAGCGCGGGTGAGGTCCCAGTCGAGGGTTGCGGGGAGGGCGCCCTCCAGGGTGAGGAGCCAGCGTTTGATCTCGACGCCGGAGCCGCCGCTGTAGCCGCCCAGGCCGTTGGAGGCGACGACGCGGTGGCAGGGGACGATCAGGGGGATCGGGTTGCTGCCCATGATCTGGCCGATGACCTGGGCGTGGACGCCGGTGCCGCTGCGATCGCCCAGCTGGCCGTAGGTGAGAACCTTGCCGTAGGGGACGGACTCGTACAGCGTGGTGAGCACCTGGCGTTGGGCGTCTGATGTGAGGCGCCAGTCGATGGGGATCTCGAAGTCCTTCAGGTCGCCGGCGAAGTAGTCGCTTAGGGCCGATAGGGCCGGGGCAAGGCGGTCCGGGGCGTCGACGACGGGTAGGCCGGTGGCTTTGGCAGTGCGGGCGCGGGCGGCTGGGGTGTCGCGGAAGTGCAGTGCGACGACGCCCGTCTCGGTCTCGGCGACGAGCAGGCGGCCGAGCACGGTGTCGACCGTGCCGAACGCGAGTGTCTCGGTCATCGTGGGCGCTCCTTCCCGGTGGTCTCAGCGTCCCATGCGGGGACGACATCTTCGTCAACACCGGTATGCGTCGTCAGGTTGCGGTCAGGGTGCGGTGGAGGCGGGCGGATTCCTTGACCAGGCGGCTGGAGCCGCCGCGTGCCGCCACGTCCGCGACCTCCGGGATGGCGCCCTTGGCGCCGGTGACCTCGGCCAGGCGGGTGGCCAGGGTGATGAGGGACGGGAGGCCGGCCGGTGCGCGTTCGCCCGGCGCGGGGAGGATGTGCGGGAGGGCCGTGGCCAGGATCGTCCACACGTCGGCGTGGGCGCCCGCGTCGGCGGCGGCCGTGAGGGCCTTGAGGGTGCGGGGGGGCGGGATGCGGCCCAGCGCGCAGAGCCTGCCGAGGGCGGTGCCCGTCTCGGCCGCCGGGAGCGCGTCCCGGGCGGCGAGGACGAGGAGCGCCTCGACGGCCTTCGCCCGCTCGTCCTGGTCCTGGTTCGCCAGCGTGTGGGCGAGGAGCGTACCGGTGGCGGAGCCGGCGGGTCCGTCGGCCTCGGCCAGGCCCAGCATGAGGGTGCCCTGGTTCCAGCCGTAGTCCTCCCAGCCGGCCAGGTAGGGGACGAGATGGGCGGCGACGATGTCGCGGTGGGACGGCAGGACGGCGGGCCAGTGGCCGGTGTGCGGGTCGAAGTTCCGCGCTCCGAAGTCCCGCCGGTCCGGTTCGGGGAATACGCACAGGCGGTCGATCTCGGAGTCGCCGGGCATGTCCACGATGGACAGGACCTGGGAGGGAAACCGGAGCTTGCGTCCGCCGACGGTGGCTAGGGGGGTGTCGAGGACGGTGCAGGTGACGGCCGGGTCGGCGAGCCCGCCCGCGGCGAGCCAGGACGCGACCTTGCGGCCGGCCTCGGAGGTCAGGGCCTTGGCGCGCACCGCGGCCGCCGGGTCGATTTCGCGCGGGACGCGGAGCATCGCCTGCAGGAGGTCGGCGCCCCCCGGTGCGCTGCCCGCCGCCTCCAGGCGTTCGAGGCGGCCGACCAGGATGTCGGACGCGATGTGGCCGCTCGCCTCGGTGGGGGTCGCGAGGAGGAGCGGTGCCGTCCCGACGGCGGACGCGATCTCGTGCAGCCGCCACTTGAGGAACCGTTTCAGCTGCGGATCGTTCACCGTTCCGGCCGAACGGGAGCGGCGCAGCGCCAGGGCCGCGAAGACATCGGCCAGGTTGTGCGTCTTGCCCAGAAGGAGCAGGTTCCGCACCGGGAACTGGATCCAGCTCTCCTGGACGTGCCTGCGCATGTACGGATGGTCGTCGGGCTTCGTGAGCCATGGCGCCAGGTCGTCGGCCTGCTTGCGGAGCGCCTCGCGGGTGCCGGCGAGGTCGCGGTGGGCGAACTCGACGAGCGCGGCGAGGAAGCGCTCGGTCGCGGGCCACTCCTCTTCGGAGCGCAGCCGGACGGCGAACTCGTCCGCCAGTTCGGCGAGGGAGCCGATGGGGGCGGGCATCTCGCGGGGGACGAAGGGCGGCGGGCCCATGAGCGGCTCGGGTTCGACCGTGGCCTCGACCTCGCCGAACGCCCCGGCGATCGCCGCGCGCAGTTCGGCGGGCAGACCACCGGCGGCGTCCCGGACCTCCGCGCGGACGGGTTCGCTCGCGTGCGCGGCGTGCTTGACCGCGATCTTCACGGCGCGGTCCCGCAGGTCGACCGCGTCGGAGGTGAAGACGGCGGTGAGGGCGCGCACCGTGGCGTCGGCCCGGTCGCGTTTGCGGGCCGTCCGGTCGAGCCAGGTCAACGCGGCCCGGACGAGCTTCTTCTCCGGGCGGAACAGCAGCGCGTCGGCGGCTTCCGAGAACAGGGCCGCGTCCAGGCTTTCCAGGTCGTCGGCGCGGCGGACCTGCCGCAGCGCGAGATCCGCGACGGTCGACGGTGCGGTCGGCAGCAGGCGGACGTAGTCGCGGACGCGGGGGGCCGTCTCGGTGTCGGTCGGTTCTAGTGCGTCGTGGAGCTGGACGAACCAGCGGAGGTTGTGCGCGGTGCCGCCGCGCAGGAAACGGCTGACGCAGCCGTCCAGGAGGGGGGCGCGTTCGATGCGTCCTGCGCGGGCCAGCTCGGACAGTGCGCTCACCCACGTGCTCTTACGAGTTCTGTCCCATTGCATCCATGTCGCGTCGTTGGCGAGGGCGGCCCCCACGCCGTCCACCTCGAACAGCTTCGGGAGGAGCGTGTCGAGGAACGGGTCTTCGGAGAGATGGTCCCTTCGGCCGGGGGCGGACACCCAGCCGACGACGAAACCGTCCGATACCGGGGGAGCGGCACCGGCCGACCTGATCAGCGCCGCCGCGAGATGCCAGCGCGACCATTCCTCATCGGAGACCCGCACCCGGGCGGCGATCCGGTGCGCCACCTCGGCGCGCCACTCCTTCGGGCGGTCCGACGTGACCTCGCACAGCAGCCGGACCAGGACGGTGTTGCCCTCGCCCCACCACCACACCCGCAGATCGCTGCGGCAGAGCCAGGCCGCCGCGGCGGCGGGGCCGCCGATCGTGCCGCCGCCGGCGACGAGCAGCGCGCACATGGCCTGATCGCCGAGGAACCCGTACTCCGTCCTGGCGCGCATCGCCTTCAGCAGCGCGGGGAGTTCGGCGGCGGCCGTGCGGCGTTCTGATGCGTCCAGGTCCATGACCGTGCGCGCCGCCATCTCAGGGTCGCCGGCCTCGATCGCCTTCTGGAGCGCATGCGGCATGCTCATCGCGCGGCCTCCACGATCTGCTCGGCGTCGCGGCGGACGATGCGGGCCGCGAGGACGTGCTTGCACGGCCCGCGCTCACCGCGATGGTCGAACCACCACGGGCACGTGCAGGTGACACGGTCGCCGTCGAAGCGGACCTCCCGTTCACTGCCGTTGCTCAGCACGATCGCCGTGTCGTCGGACGTGAAGCGCACGCCGCCGTCCTCGACGAGTGTGCGCGCCGAACGCAGGCGCGGGTTGAGCGAGGCCACGCGTGCCGGGTCGTACGGCAGCTCACGGTGGAAGAACGCGGCCTCGGCGGTGTCGAACCCCACGCGGCCGGACGTTCCGAGCTGGGTCAGCGCCGCCTTCGTCCGAGCGAGGGTGAGGCCGGAGCGCTCGGCGAGCAGGTCGGGTTCGACGCGCGGTTCGAAGGAGAGCAGCGCGCCGAGCAGGTCGGCGTCTCCTGCGGCCTCGTCGGTGGAGATGTCCTCCAGCACGGCGCCCTCACCGGAGAAGCCACGCAAATGCTGGGGCGACAGGGTGAGGACGTAGCGCATCCCTGGGAGTTCCAGTTCCCAGACGCTCGACACGGGCCCGCTGCCGTTGGCGACGGTTGGCCCATAGACGCGCATGGCCTTGGCGAAGCGCAGCAGGGGCAGCATCGTGCGCAGACGGTCGGGGCCTGCCAGGCACACCGCGCCAGGGGCCGGACGGGACGACACCCTCAGCGTCCGTCCGGCGGGTACGGCCCACAGGGCCTCCCGCGCGCGCTTGGGCAGAGACCTTAGGAACCGCACCGCGTCGGGTCCCTTCAACTCGCCACGGAGATCGAACCCCGCCGTGATGACCTGGACCTCGGCGAAGCCCCGGAGCCACCGGTCGGGCAGCGGCACCTTCTTCTCCACGACCGCGCCGTCCATCGTCGTCACGGCCAGTTCCTCGGCGCCGACCGCCAGATGCAGCGGATCGGACCCGCCGACGCGGGCCAGGGCTTCGCGCAAGGGTCCGTTGACGTCCACGTTCGTCGTGCCGCGTTCGTGGACGTCGCCGTCCAGCGCGGGCTCCAGCACGTCCAGCCTGGCGTAGACGCCACCGCACGCGGAGAACGACTCCATCCGGATCCGGTCGCCGTTGCAGGTGACGACCGGATCGCGGAAGGACGTCGGACGCGGCTGGAAGTACCGGGTCTGCGCGACGTCGGCCAGGGCGAGCAGACCCGCCGCGGCCGGCGCCGCCTGGATGAGGACCCCGCTGAAGAAGTGCGGATGCGCCTGCGGCCCGCTGCTCGTCGTCCCGCCGGACGTGGACAGGCCCAGAAGGCCCGCGTCCAGCCCGGACGGCCGCGTGTACGTGTACGACTGCGCGGCGCCGGCCGCCGCTGTGCTGCTCGCCATGCCCGAGAACGTAGAGCCCGCCCCCGACAAATCCTGCGATCAGCCGGTCTGCCCGGGGAAGAGCAGCGACAACTCCCGCGGATAGGTGCCGATCAGGCGGAGTTCGTCATCGGTCAGCGGACGGCCCGTCTGGGCGTTGCACAACTGGACGAGCTTGAACGCGAGGTCCCCGTCCACTGGCTCGATGCCCAGCCCGTCCATGACATGCCTGAAGCCGGCCTTGCCGCCGTACTCGCCGGTGAGGACGACCCGTCCGGGACGTGTGTGCCAGTCGTCCGGGAACGGGCCGAGGGTCTGCTCGTCGTACAGCTCGTAATTGCCGTGGTCCTTGAGCGCGCCGTCCGCGTGGATGCCGGACTCGTGCGCGAACGCGTTCCGTCCCACGCCGACCTGGTTGTAGGGGAGCGGCTGGCCGAACGCGTAGCTCGCCCACAGCGCGAACCGCCGCGCCCACGACAGATCGATCGGGTCACCGATCTCGATGCCGCGTTCGTCCAGCCCGAACCCGTGCCGGAACGCGAGGATGGTCGACAGTAGGTCCGCGTTGCCCGACCGCTCGCCGATGCCGTTCACGCACGTGTTGATCCACGCGTCCTGGCCCGTCTCCAGATCACCCAGCGCGCCGCTGATGGAGTTGGCGACGGCCAGGCCGAGGTCGTTGTGGCAGTGGGTTTCGACCGGCATCCCTACGGCGGACGCCAGTTTCGCGAAACGCTCCCTGATCCGGTCTGGCGTGTCGCCTCCGATGGTGTCGCAGTACCGGACGCGGTCGGCGCCGGCCTCCTTCGCTGCCAGCGCGAACTCCTTGAGGAAGCCGTCGTCGGTGCGGGAACCGTCCTCGGCGTTGACCCCGACGGTCCGCGCCCCGCCCGCCTTGGCCGCGCGGACGGCCGCGACCATCTCGCGGATGATCGCACCCCGGTCCAGCCGCCCCCGGAACTTGTTCGCGATCATGTAGTCGGACGTCGAGATCGACAGGTTGTAGTGGGCGAGGCCGGTGCCGCCCGCCCGCACTTCGACGGCCTTCTCCACGTCCTGCGCGACGCCCCGGCACCAGCCGGAGAGCCGCAGGCCGCCGAACGCGCCCGCCTCCGCCAGCGCGATCTGCGCCCGCACGTAGGGGACCTCGTGGAACAGGAACGGGAAGCCGATCTCCGACTGCGCCGCGCCGAGCCGTCCCAGGAAGAAGTTGACCATCGTCTTGCCGAACTTGGACAGCCCGGTCCGGGCCGTCTGGACGCCGTCGCGGTTGGTGACGTCCAGGAAGTGGATCTGAGGCATGCCCACAGATTGACACCGTCATCTACATGTATCAATATTGACCATAATCAATATTCAGAGCGGAGAACATGGACAACGACCAGGTCAGCGAGTGGATCGACGCGAAGGCCGCCGCCGAGCGGCTCGGTGTGAAGCCCGCCACGCTGTACGCGTACGTGAGCCGCGGCGTGCTGCGCCGCAGGCACGCGGCGGACGGGCGGCGCAGCCTCTTCGACGCCGCGCAGGTGGAGGAGCTGGCCCGGCGCGGGAAGCCGCGCCGCCCGCCCGGCCCGGGGGAGCTGGCGATCGAGTCGGCGATCACCGCGCTCGGCGCCGACCGCCCGTACTACCGGGGGCGCGACGTCCTGGCCATGGCCGAGTCCGGGACGTTCGAGGACGCCGCCGCCTGGCTCTGGACGGCCGACGACGCGAACACCGAGCCCTGGCAGGCCCGCGAGGACGGGGTGGCGGCGGCCGTCGCCGCCCAGTCGGGCCTGCCCGCCGGCCTCCTGCCGCTCGACCGGCTCCAGCTGATCGTCACGGCGCTCGCCGCCACCGACCCGCTGCGCCACCACCTCGACCCCGAGGGCGTCACCGCGACCGGGCGGACGCTGATCTCCGGCCTGGTCGAGGCCCTCCCGCCCGCCGCCGACCACACCGAAGGCGGCATCGCCGAACGGCTCTGGAGCCGCCTCTGCGCGCAACCGCCCGAGCCCGGCCTGCTGCGCTCCTTCGAGGCCGCCATGATTCTGCTGGCCGACCACGAGCTGGCCGCGTCCACGGTCGCCGCGCGGGTCGCCGCCTCCGTCCGCGCCGACCCGTACGCGGTCGTCTCATCCGGGCTCGGCGTGCTGAGCGGGCCGCTGCACGGCGGCGCGTCCTACGGCGCGGAACGGCTGATCGCCGAGGTCGCCGACCCGGCGTCGGCGTCCCGTGTGCTCGGGGAGCGGCTGCGCGGCGGCGAGCGCATCCCTGGATTCGGGCACGGCGTCTACAAGTCGGGTGACGGACGCTTCGCCCTGCTGATGGACCTCGTCCGCGCCGCCGCCCCCGGGCACGAG
>NZ_JABXFD010000298.1 GCF_013372625.1 Actinomadura sp. BRA 177 | reverse complement strand
AGATCGACGGCTGGCTGGCCGCGCACGACGCCAAGGACGCCGCCGCCGACCTTCTGGACGTCATGCGCACCGGAGGCCCGGGCGCCCGCAACCTGGCCGCGGCCGTCCTGCACCGCATCGGCCCCGACGCCCCGGGCGTCGTGCGCGCCGCGCCGGAGCCTCCCCCGGCCTCGCCCTCCGCGGCCCCCTGGCTGCACCCGCCGGCCACCCGCCCGGCGCCCCAGCAGGAACGACACATGATCACCGGTGAACGCGCCCACCGCCGCCAGGACCACCACCGCCACCAGGTCCGGCTCACCCGACGCCGCATACACCCCCGCCGTGATCACCAGGCTCTCGCTCGGCACCACCGGGAAGAACCCGTCGATCGCCGCGACCGCGAACAGCACCAGGTAGAACCACGGCGACGTCACCGCCGTGTCCACCAAACCCCAAACCCCGTCCATGCCCACGACGCTAGAAAACGACCACCACCCCGCGGATCCCGCGAACGGCCACCAACACCCCCGACTTTCGACAGGGGGCCGGCGCCGCGTCCTGCGAACGATGTACACCCCGTTCCTCATCCCGAAGGACGACCCGCCGCCCTCCGCCGCGCCACCCTGGAACCACACCGCCCACCAGGGAGCCCACCATGGAACACCGGGTCGACGACCCCGTCCGCGCCTCCGACCACGACCGCGACACCACCGCCGAACGCCTCGGCGACGCCCTCGCCGAAGGCGCCCTCGACACCACCGAACACCACCGCCGCCTCCATCAGGCCCTCGCCGCCACCACCCGCGGCGACCTGAACCGCCTCACCGCCGACCTGCCCCCGTCCCACGCCGCCCGCATCCGCGCCGACAACGCCCGCCGCGCCGCCCAGAACGACGCAGACGAACGCACCTGGGCCGCCGAATGGCGCTACTGGACCGGCGGCGCCGCCATCATGACCGCCATCTGGGCCGTCTCCGCCCTCCGCGCAGGGGAGTGGACGGCCTACTGGCCCGCCGCGCCCCTCGCCATCTGGGCCGCCATCCTCGTCTCCTACGCCATCTGGCCGGCCCGCGACGACTGAAAACCGCTCGCGGCGCCGCCCCCGCGTCCGGCACACTTCACATCCCGTGGGACACCTGCACATCTTCGACATGGACGGCACACTCCTCGCTGGCACCACCGCCAACCTCGAAATCGCCCGCCACCTCGGCACCCTCCCCGAACTCCACGACCTCGAGGCCCGCTTCGCTGCCGGCACCCTCGACACGCGCGGCTTCTCCATCGAGATCCACCGGCTCTGGCGCCGGCTCACCCCCGGCATCGTCGCCGCCGCCTACACCGCCGCGACCTGGCTCACCGGCATCGCCGACGTCTGCGCCGACATCCGCGCCCGCGGCGAGCACTCCGCCGTCATCACCATGTCGCCCGACTTCTTCGCCCGCCACCTCCTCGACCTCGGCTTCGACGACGTCATCGCCTCCCGCTTCCCCCCGATGCCCTTCACCGGCACCCTCGACCCCGCCGGCATCCTCACCCCCGCCGACAAGGTCCGCATCGCCGAGGAACTCCGCGCCCGCCACGGACTCGCCCCCGCGCAATGCACCGCCTACGGCGACTCCATGTCCGACGCGCCCCTGTTCCGGCACCTCGCCAACACCGTCGCCGTCAACGCCGACCACCACCTCGCCGACATCGCCGCCCTCGACTACCGCGGCACCGACCTCACCGAGGCCTACGCCCTCGCCCGCACCCTCCCCGCCTGACAGCCCGGGGGAGCGGCGCGTCAGCCGCGCCGCCCCTCCACCGGACCCAGCAGCGGATGCACCCGCATCGCCGCCTCCAGCTCGCCCGGCAGCTCGTCCCGGTACCGGCCCAGCGTCGACAGGTCCGCATGCCCCAGCACCCGCCGCACCGCGTCCATGTCCGTCGCCGCCGCCAGCAGATGCGTCGCCGTCGTATGCCGCAGCCCGTGCGGCGTCACACTCCGCCGCCGCACCGGCTCCACCCGCTCCAGCACCCGGTCGATCACCCCCTGCACATCGCCCCGCGCCAGCCGCCGCCCCCGCCACGACAGCAGCAGCGCCTTCGGCTCCCGCCCCCGGTCCAGCAGCGTCCGGCCGTCCGCCAGATACGCGTCCAGCACCTCCGCCACCGGACGGGGGAGCGGCACGTCCCGCGTCCGCCCGCCCTTGCCGAAGATCCGCCAGTACCGCGTCCCCCCGTTGACGAAGAAGTCCTCCGCGTTCGCCGCCGTCAGCTCCGACACCCGCGGCCCCACCGCCGCCAGCAGCAGCACGATCAGCCCGTCCCGCAACTCGGTCCGCTGATCCCGCCGCCGCCGCGCGGCTGCGGGCTCCTCCGCCAGATCGCGCGCCGCGCCCAGCAGCCCCTCCGCCTGCTCCACCGTCAGCGCCCGCCGCTCCGCCCGCAGCCCGCCCCGCTGCTTCGGCCGCACCGTCACCGCGTCCATCGGATTCAGCTGCACCCACCCCGCCACCACCGCATGCCGGAAGAACGCCGACACCGAACGCCGGAACCGCGCCTGCGACGCCGCGCTCTGCAACGGGGCGCCGCCCGACTCCACCCGCCGTGCCCGCCGCCGCTCATCCGGCTTGCGCGCGAACCGAAGCAGCACCTCATCGACGTCCTCGCCCGTCAGATCGTCCAGCACCCGCTCGGCACCCGCCAGCGCCGCGAACGTCACCACGTCCCGCGCGTAGATCTCCGCCGACGCGGGCGCCAGCGCACCCGTCGACGTCTTCGCCCGCACCATCTCCCCGTACCGGTCCACGCACTCGGCCACCGTCAGACGCTGAACATCGGAAGGACGCACCCGCCGGACGCTACCGCCCGCCACCGACAGAACGCGGCGCGGGTATGAGCACAGGACGGACGAGGGGAGTGGCGGCATGCTCATCGGCACATCGGGATGGCAGTACGCCGACTGGCGCGGCGTCCTCTACCCGCCGGGCGTCCCGCAGCGGCGCTGGCTGTACCGCTACAGCGAGGTCTTCGCGACGGTGGAGAACAACAACGCCTTCTACCGGCTGCCCGGCCGCGAGACGTTCGAGTTGTGGCGCGGCAACACCCCGCCCGGTTTCGTCATGGCGGTCAAGGCCAGCCGCTACCTGACCCACATGAAACGCCTCAACGACCCCGCGGAACCCGTCGCGCGCCTCATGACCGCCGCCGCCGGCCTCGGCCCCAAGCTCGGGCCCGTCCTGCTGCAGCTCCCGCCCACCCTGCGCGCCGAGCCGGGCCGCCTCGACGCGTGCCTGCGGCAGTTCCCGCAAGGCGTCCGTGTCGCCGTCGAACCCCGCCACCCCACCTGGTGGACGGACGAGACCCGCCGCGTCCTGGAAGAGCGCGGTGCCGCGCTGTGCTGGACCGACCGCCTCGGCCGCCCCCAGACACCCCTCTGGCGGACGACCGGGTGGCTCTACCTGCGCTTCCACGAAGGCCCCGCCGAGCCATGGCCGCACTACGCCGACGAAACCCTCAAGAGCTGGGCGGACGAACTCGCCGGCGACGCCTACGTGTACTTCAACAACGACCCGGGCGGCGCCGCCGTCCGCAACGCACTCCGCTTCGCCGACCTCACCACACACCCCTGACACCCCACACCCAAACGGACCTATCGGGACAAAATACGCAAACCGGACAGAATCCAGATTCTGTCCGGTTTGCGGCCGGGGAGTGGCGCGACCCCAGCGGAGGAGGGGGGCCGGGGCCACCCTCTCGCGCAGCTGTCGTGTTGATCGGGGGACAGGAGGTGAGGGACCGCGGCACCGGTTTCATCGGCTTCCGGCAGACTTGGGCGTATGAACGAGCTCGTCCCGCCGCCGCGCCTGGCCGCGCCGACGGCTGCGGTGCGCGAGTCGTTCCTGGCCGGGGAGCGGGCCGACCTGCTGGCGAGCGGCGACCCTGCGGACTGGCTGGACGAGGCGTACCGCGATTTCACCGCGTTCGTCGCACACCGCCGGGGCGTCCAGCAGCGCTGGGGCGTCCCGTGCACGACGTTCTGGTACATCTCCGGCGAGCACTACCTGGGCACGCTGATCGTCCGGCACCGCCTGACACCCGAACTCGCCGAAGTCGGCGGCCATGTCGGCTACCACGTCGTCACGCCCTGGCGCCGGCGCGGCCACGCGACCCGGATGCTGGCCGCCGGCCTGCTGGAATGCCGCCGCCTCGGCCTGGACCGCGTCCTGCTGACGTGCGCCGCCGACAACGACCCGTCACGCCGCGTGATCGTGGCGAACGGCGGCGTCCACACCGGCCGCGCCCGCGGCGAAGACCGCTACTGGATCACCCTCGACCCGACCGCCGCCCGATAAAACTCGCGCCCCACGACGGACGACGCCGGATGAGTCCGCGACGTTGTTGATCGCGCGAGACGAGATCACCGTCGCGCCGACCGCCACGAGAAGCTGTACCTGCGCGGAGAGCCACATATCGGCCCGGGTCGCCCCGCTTCAAGGCGTTCTGATCGTTGGTCGATAATGCACATTATGTTAAGTAGAGCGGATTTCGACGCCAGGAGCGGGACACCCCCGGCCGCCTACATGCGCCTGCCGCGCTGACTTGCGCGGGCGTTCCTGATGATGTCCACCCCTCAGGCCGCCCTGGTCGACGATTCTCCGCGTAGCAGGTGCCCGAGGATCCGCTCGCTGACGCCCGCGGTTTGGACGATTGTGGTGTCCGACCAGCGTTCCCCGGCGTCGGCGAACGCGACGAGCGCGCCGTCCCGCACGTAGTCCCCTGGCATGTGTGCGTTAAAGAACCCCGCCGTCAGCAGTCCCCGAACAGGATGTGGAAGAACGCCAGCAGCGCCCCGACGTCGGTGAGACGCGTTCCGCGCGCACTCCCGTGCCGGTCCCCCGTGGTCTGGGGGCTCCAGTTGCCTCAAGTACGGGCGTAGTCGTTCCAACAGTAGGTCCGAGACGGTCGTCTTGCCGGATGAACAGGGCGGGCCCGCCACGACCCAGATGTGGTCTGGCGGCATCTGACCGAGTCTGCGCTGCTCGCGCGGTGGTGGACGCCTGATGACCTGCGTGTTTCGGAGATGGTGTTCGAGGCGCGGGCGGGTGGGCGGATCGTCCTGGAGTACCGCGATGCCGAGGACGCCGAGGGCTCGGACGTGGTCGCCGGGCGCGCGGAGGGGCTCGTTGAGGATGTGCGGCCTGCGGAGCGTCTGGCCGACCGGCTGTCCCCTCTGCTGCCCGGCGGCGGTCTCGCGTTCACCGGTCATCTCGACTTCGATCTCCGGGCCGCGGGTACGGGCACGGACCTCGACGTCCACTACCGGGTGTCCGGCAGCACGGTCGGTTCGGCGGACTTCGCCGCGGGCATCGAGATCAGCTTCGGCCAGAGCCTCGACATGGAAGACACCGAGGCAAGGAGCACGGAATGACGGAGCAGACCGGCGGCCGCAGGGTCGTCACCAACATCGCCCTCTCCCTCGACGGCCGGTACGCCAGTCCGGACGATCCGCTGGACATGGGGTGGGTGAGCGATGAGGGTTTCGCGAAGTGGCTCGTCGGCGTCGACAAGGTGGTCCTTTCCGGCACGCTAGGCGAGGCGCCGTGGGAGCGGGCGACGGTCGTCGACAGGCGCGCGGCCGAGGTGGTCGTGGATCTCAGGGCGGGCGAGGGCGGTGACATCTTCGTGCCGTCCAGCCCGAGCGTCATCAAGGCGCTGCTGGCGGCCGACATGGTCGACCGGCTGGCGTTCACGGTCTTCCCGGTGTTCCTCGGTGGCGGGCCGCGCCTGTTCGAGGACGGTCTGCCGGCGGGGCGGTGGGGGCTCGCGGGTCAGGCCGCGGGTGGGCACGGCACGTTGTGCGTCGTCTACGACCGGGTCTGCTGAGCCGGTCGTTACATTGGCGGGGTCGGTGTGACTGGCTCCGGGTGGTGTCGGCGTGGTTCCTGAGCGTTTCGTTCGTGCGTTGGACGGGTTCGAGGCGGTGCTGGCGGCGGTGCCGTCCGACCGGTGGCTTTCGCCGTCGCCGTGCGAGGGGTGGGCGGCGGTCGATGTGGCGGGGCATGTCACCGCGGGGCTGCTGGTGATCGAGATGCGGGCGGCCGGGCGGCCTCTCCCCCAGGACGATCCGGATTGGCGGGAGGTCGCGGGTGCGGATCCGGTGGCGTCTTGGCGGACGGTGCGGGCCCGGACGATGGCTGAGTTGTCGCCCGAGGCGCTGGACCGGACGATTCCGCTGGCGTTCGGGGACGTGGTGACGCTGCGGGAGTGGCTGGAGGGGTATTCCCCGGAGCTGCTGGTGCATACGTGGGATCTGGCGCGGGCCACCGGTCAGCAGGTGGAGTTGGACGCGGATCTGGTGCGTTCGGCGCTGGAGACGTCGGAGCGGCTGGCGCCGCGCGGGCGTGCGGTGGGCAAGGTGGGCCCGGAGGTCGGTGTCGCGGACGGTGCCGGCGACCAGGCGCGGCTGCTGGCGCTGTTCGGGCGGGATCCCGCCGCCTGAGCCCCTCCCCGGGCCGGATTCGGGGGTGCGCGGGGTGCGGCCGGGCGGTTAGGGTGCGGGTATGCGCCGACGACATTGATCTTCACCTGAGGCGGGGCTCGCGCGGAGGCTGTACGCCTACGCGTTCCTCGAGGATTTCGTTCTTCTGTATCCGGTTTATGCGGTGTTGTTCGCCGATACCGGGTTGTCCCCTGCCGCGATCTCGTCGCTGTTCGTGGTCTGGTCGGTCACGACGTTCGCGCTGGAGTTGCCGTCCGGTCTGTGGGCGGATCTGTTCTCGCGCCGGTTGCTTCTGGTGGCCTCTCCCCTGCTCGCGGGGACGGGTTTCGGGCTGTGGGCGTTCTTTCCCTCGTATCCGGCGTTCGCCGCGGGTTTCGTGTTGTGGGGCGCCGGGTCGGCGCTGCGGTCGGGGACGATGCAGGCGCTGGTGTACGAGGAGCTGGAGCGTGCCGGGGCGGCGGGGGCGTATGCGCGGCTGATCGGGCGGTCGGAGGCGGTGTCGCTGCTGGCGGTGGTGGCGGCGTCGGCGGTGGCGTCGCCGGTGCTGGCGGCGGGGGGTTACCGGGCGCTGGGCGCGGCGAGTGTGGCGGCGTGCGTGCTGTGCGCGGTGGCGGGGTGGTTCCTGCCGGAGT
>NZ_JABXFD010000718.1 GCF_013372625.1 Actinomadura sp. BRA 177 | reverse complement strand
CGCCAGGACTACGACATGCCGCGCGGGCCGCCGGGGCCGAGCGGCATGTCGTAGTCCTGGCGTCCGGCGGGCGGCGGCCCGGCGGCCGGGCGCCCGCCCAGCGGGTCGGAGCCGTACTCGCCGTAGGACGGTTCGCGGGAGCCGTACTGGGGCTGCTCGGGAGCGCCGTACTGGTCCTGGCCGCCGTAGGACGGGTCGCCGGCGGACCCGTACGCGGGCTGTGGCTCCTGCCCGCCGTACTGCGGCTGGTCGGGCACGCCCGGACCGCCGTAGGACGGGCCGCCGAGGTCGGCGGGGACCGGGTCGAGCGACGTCGCGCCGGGGTCGTTGCCGAACGGCGCGCCGCCCGGGAACCCGCCGGGGGCGGGCAGCTGCTGCGGGCCGGTGCCGCCGCCCTGGCCGCCGCCGGGGTGGCCGCCGAGGCCGTTGAGGACGGTGCCGTCCGCGCTCATCGAGACCGGCTGGGTCAGCTGCGGCTGCTCGGGCGGCGGGCCCGGCGCGTGCAGCGGGTCGCCGGCGAGGTCGGGCTCCGGGCGCTCGTCCCCGTGCTCGCGGTCGTGCTGCCAGGGGAACTTGGGCTTGTCGAAGGTGATCGTCGCCCAGTAGTCGTCGTCCTCCATCTCGTCCGACGCCTGGCCGCTCGGCGCGGGCGGCGGCCAGGCGTCGGACGAGATGGAGGA
>NZ_JABXFD010000201.1 GCF_013372625.1 Actinomadura sp. BRA 177 | reverse complement strand
GCGCCGGACGAGATCGTCCAGGCCGTCAAGGCCTCCGGGCTCCGCGGCCGCCGCCGAGGAGGCGCTGCGCGCGGCCGGCGTCGATCCACGCGCCAGGGGAGAAGCTCTGGACGTGGCCGCCTTCGCCCGTATTGCCGAGTATGGTCCTTCACGCCGGGGAGATCGATCCCCGACCCCCTAGGCGGGCGGATTCCGCCGGGGCGGTCGCGCGGGGCGGCACAACACCAGCACGAGCCGGAGGTCGATGTGAAGGCGCGTTCGCGGACGGCGCGGACCAGGGTGCCCCTCCTGGGGAGGCGGGTGCCCCTCGTGGGGACGGCGCTGCTCGCGACCGCGGGCATGGTCGCGACGGTGGCGGCCGGCTGCGGCGACGGCGCCGGCGCGGCACCGAAGATCACCACGACGGCGCGGGCCGGGGTCGCGCCGGTCCCGCCGAAGCAGGGCGCCTACTTCGGTGCCTGGGTGCCGCCGGAGGGCACCGGGCGGCCGTCGTCGTCCCCGTCGGGGGCGCCGTCCGGGACACCGTCGGGCTCGCCGTCCGGGAAGGACGCCGGCAAGCCCGGCATGGCGCCCATCGCCCGCTTCGAGCAGCGGCTCGGCCGGCAGCTCGACATCGTGCAGAGCTACCGGAGCTGGAAGAGCGACTTCCCCGGCGCCCTGGAGAAGTCCGTCGCCGACGGCAACCGGTACCTCCTGCTGACCTGGGGCGGCGCCGACACCCGGAAGATCGTCCAAGGCGAGTACGACGACCTGATCGCCAAGCGCGCCCGCGCTGTGAAGGACCTCGGCAAGCCGGTGTTCCTGCGCTGGTCGCGGGACATGGACCGGTCCTCCGCCGGGAAGCGCGTCCACTCCCCGGCCGACTACATCGCCGCGTGGAAGCACCTGCGGGAGATCTTCAAGGAGCAGCAGGTCGACAACGTCGCCTGGGTGTGGTGCCCCACCGCGCGCGGGTTCGGCGGCCCCGACGCCGGCTCCTACTACCCCGGCGACGACCAGGTCGACTGGATCTGCGCCGACGCCCAGCCCGGCGGCGACTACGACTACCGCGACCTGTCCGAGTCCGTGAAGCTGTTCATGGAATGGGCCCGCAAGCACAAGAAGCCCATCATGATCGCCGAGTTCGGGGTGCCGAAGGCCTACGGCACGCGCCGCGCCGACTGGCTCCGCGAGGCCGCCAAGACCCTGCAGGACCCGCAGGTCAAGGCCGTCGTCTACTTCAACTCCGACGAGCAGGCCGAGAACGCCCGCGACAAGCGCCGCGCCTACTCGGTGAACGGCGACAAGCACGCGACGTCCGCGCTCCGCGAGCTGGCCACGACCCCTTACTTCAACCCCCGCAACCTCCCCGTCACCAGCGGGGGCTAGCGGTCCCGTAGGGTCGTGATCGTGAGCGCAGTGACCGTACGCGTCCCCGCCAAGGTCAATCTCCAGCTCGGCGTGGGGCCGATCCGCGACGACGGCTACCACGACCTCGTCAACGTCTTCCACGCCGTGTCGCTGTTCGACGTGGTGACGGCGGAGCCCGCGCGGGAACTGGAGGTCCGCGTCCAGGCGGCGCCGCACTCGCGGGTGGACGTCGCCGGCGTGCCCGTCGACGACGGCAACCTCGCCGCGCAGGCCGCCCGGCTCGTCGCGGACCGGCTCGGCGTCGAACCCCGCGTCGCGCTGAAGATCCGCAAGGCGATCCCGGTCGCGGGCGGCATGGCGGGCGGCAGCGCCGACGCCGCCGCCGCGCTGGTCGCCTGCGCCCGGCTCTGGGACGACCGGGAGCAGCCCGTCCTGTCCCGCGACGACCTGATGGAGATCGGCGCCGACCTCGGCAGCGACGTGCCGTTCGCCGTCCTCGGCGGCACCGCCGTCGGTGTCGGCCGCGGCGAGCGGCTCACCCCCGCCCTCACCCGGGGCACCTTCCACTGGGTGTTCGCGACCGCCGACGGCGGCCTGTCCACGCCCGCCGTCTACGGCGAGTGCGACCGGCTCCGCCTGGAGGCGGGACGGACGGCGCCGTGGCCGAGCGTCTCGGAAGAGCTGATGACCGCGCTCGCCACCGGCGACGCCAAGGGCCTCGGCACCGCGCTGGCCAACGACCTGCAGCCCGCCGCGCTGTCGCTGCGCCCGGCGCTGCGCCGCACCCTCGACGCCGGCCGCGACCTCGGCGCGATCGGCGCGCTCGTCTCCGGGTCCGGCCCGACCTGCGCGTTCCTCGCCGAGACCGACGAGGACGCCGCCGACCTCGCGCACGCGCTGGACGGCGCGGGCGTCGCCGAGCAAATCGTCCGGGCGTCCGGCCCGGTCCCCGGCGCGACCCTGGTGTGAACCCGTGGTCTGATCTCGCTATGTGAAATCGCCGGTGTGAACCTCCCGTGCGCGACGGGCGTCCTACTCTCCGTGACAGCGATTCCCTGCCGCACCGACCCCTCCGGCGAGGTGGAGCGATGACGATTCTGTCCGGGCTGCTCGGCCTGGCCGCGCTCGCCATGATGGCGGCGCTGGCCGTCCTGGCCGTACGCCGTGAACGTGACATACGCCACAACGCACCTGGCGCGACCCGCCGCGGCGCCGCCGCGCAGGGCCACGTCGGCGATCCCGCCAGAACCCCCGGCCGTCCGCTGAGCGAGGAGGTCTGAGCGCACGAGCGGTCGGGCGGGGGCAATAGGGTTGGCGGTGTCGTGAATCTGGTCAACCTTGAGAACGTCGCCAAGGCCTACGGGCCCAAGCCGCTGCTCGACGCCGTGTCCCTCGGCCTGGACGAGGGCGACCGCGTCGGCGTCGTCGGCCGCAACGGCGGCGGCAAGAGCACCCTCGTGTCCGTCCTCGCCCGCGAGACCGAACCCGACGCGGGGCGCGTCACGCACGCGCGGGGGCTGCGGCTCGGCTACCTGACCCAGCGGGACGTCTTCCCCGAGGGCGCCACCGTCCGGTCCGTGGTGCTGGGCGACCGCGCCGAGCACGAGTGGGCGGGCGACGTCCGCGTCCGCGACATCCTCGCCGGGCTCCTCGCCGACCTCGCCCTGGACGCGCCGCTCGCCGGCATGTCGGGCGGGGAGCGCCGCCGCGTCGCGCTGGCCCGGCTCCTCGTCCCCGAGTCCGACCTGCTGCTGCTGGACGAGCCCACCAACCACCTCGACATCGAGGCGATCGACTGGCTCGCCCGGCACCTGAAGGGCCGCAAGGTCGCGCTGCTCGTCGTCACCCACGACCGCTGGTTCCTCGACGAGGTCACCGACCGGACGTGGGAGGTCGTCGACGGCAGCGTCGAGCGCTACGAGGGCGGCTACTCCGCCTACGTCCTCGCCAAGGCCGAGCGGTCCCGGATCGCCGCCGCGACCGAGGCCAAGCGGCAGAATCTGCTTCGCAAGGAACTCGCGTGGCTGCGGCGCGGCCCGCAGGCCCGCACGTCCAAGCCCAAGTTCCGGGTCGACGCCGCGCAGGCCCTCATCGCCGACGAGCCGCCGCTGCGCGACTCCGTCGAGCTGACCCGGTTCGCGACCGCGCGGCTCGGCAAGACCGTCTACGCCATCGAGGACGTCACCGTCGAACTCGGCGGCAAGGAACTGTTCACGCGGACGACGTGGCAGCTCGGGCCCGGCGACCGGGTCGGCCTCGTCGGCGTCAACGGCAGCGGCAAGAGCACCCTGCTGCGGCTGCTGGACGGGTCCGTCCAGCCGGTGGCGGGCACAGTGGTGCAGGGCAAGACCGTCCAGCTCGCGCACCTGACGCAGAACCTGGAGGACCTCGACCCGACCCGGCGCGTCCTGGAGTCGGTCGAGGAGATCCGGCGCCGCATCACCGTCGGCAAGCGCGAGTGGACGGCGAGCCAGCTCCTCGAACGGCTCGGCTTCGCGGGGGACCGGCAGTGGACGCCCGTCGGCGACCTGTCCGGCGGTGAACGCCGCCGCCTGCAGATCCTCCGGCTGCTGATGGGCGAGCCCAACGTCCTGCTCCTGGACGAGCCCACCAACGACCTCGACATCGAGACGCTCACCGAAGTCGAGGACCTCCTCGACGGATGGCCGGGCACCCTCGTCGTCGTCAGCCACGACCGGTACTTCCTGGAGCGCATCACCGACCACGTCGTGGCGCTGCTGGGCGACGGGCGCGTGTCGATGCTGCCCGGCGGCGTCGACGAATACCTGGAGCGGCGTGCCGCCGGGAACGCGCCCAAGCCGGGCGCGCCGCCCGCCGCCGAGAAGCCCGCGCCGCCGAAGCCCAAGGGCGGGCAGGACTGGAAGGCCCGCAAGGAACTCGACCAGCTCGAACGCCGCCTGGAGAAGCTCGCCGGGCAGGAGGCCGACCTCCACGAGCAGCTCGCCGCGCACGCCACCGACTACGGCAAGCTCCAGGAACTGGACGGCCGGCTCCGCGAGATCCAGGCCGAGGCCGCGACCGTCGAAGAGGAGTGGCTGATGCTCGCCGAGGATCTCGGCTAGCAGGACGGCCACTGGAGTATCCGGCCCGGACCGGGGATCATCCCTCAATGACGACTTGGATCATCAAGACGGACGCGCCCGGCGACGGCCCGCGGCTCGCCGTCAAGGACGCCATCGACGTGGCCGGCCTGCCCACCACGGCGGGCTGCCGGGCCATCGCCGAGCGCGCCGAACCCGCCGCCGCGGACGCGCCCGTCGTCGCCTCCGCCCGCGCGCGGGGCGCCCGCATCGCCGGCAAGGCCAACCTGAACGAGCTGTGCATGGCCGCCGACGGCGTCAACCCGTGGTCCGGCACGCCGGTGAACCCGCTCGACCCGTCGCGGGTGCCGGGCGGCTCGTCCAGCGGCTCCGCCGTCGCCGTCGCCACCGGCGAGGCCGACGTCGCGTTCGGCACCGACACGTCCGGGTCGATCCGCATCCCCGCCGCCTGCTGCGGCATCGCCGGGCTGAAGACCACCAACGGGCGGGTGCCCCTTGAGGGCGTGTATCCGCTGTCGCCGACTTTGGACGTCGTCGGGCCCATGGGACGCGACGTCGCCGCCGTCGTCCTCGGCATGGACCTCATCGAACCCGGGTTCACGCCCGTCCCGTATGACGCCTCCCTGCCGGTCGCGCGGCTCCGCGTCCCCGGCGTGGACCCCGCGATCGACGCCGCCGTGGACGACGCGCTGCGTCGCCTCGGGCCGCTCAGCGAGGTCACGTCCGCGCACTACGAGGAGGCCGCCACCGTCAACGGCGTCATCGTCAGCGTCGAAGGCTGGGAGCAGAACGGCCACCTGCTCGGCGACCCGGCCAAGCTGAGCGGACGCATCCACCGGCGCATCCAGCAGATGCAGGACGTGTCCGAGGCCGGGATGCTCGACTGGGCCCTCGGCCTCCAGAAGTCGCTCCGGGCCGAACTGGACGCGATCCTCGCCCGGCACGCCGCGATCGCCCTCCCGGTACTGACCTGCGTCGCCCCCGAACCCGACGAGGCGGACGAATCCGACCTCGTCCTCACCACGCTGACCGGCCAGGTCAACGTTGCCGGGCTGCCCGCGTTCGCACTGCCCGTGCCGCTGCCGGGGTCGCACCTGCCAGCGTCCGTCCAGCTCATCGGGCCCGCCGGAGGCGAAGAGCGGCTCTGCGGGCTGGCCGCCGCCCTGGAGGCCGCCCTGTCCTAGTCCCGGTCGAACGGGACGAGGAGGGTACGGAGGAGGCCGGCTAGAACGTCCCGCTGCTCCGGGCTGAGGCCCTCCAGGATCATCTGCTCCCGTTCGAGCAGGTCCGCGAACGCCGCGTCCACGCGCGTCAGGCCCGCCTCGGTGAGGCGGACCTGCACGCCGCGCTTGTCCTGCGGGTCCGGATGCCGCTCGACCAGGCCCGCCGCCGCCAGCCGGTCGATGCGGTTCGTCATCGTGCCGGACGTCACCAGCGTCGCGCGCAGCAGCCGGCCGGGGCTCAGCTGGTACGGCGTGCCCGCCCGGCGCAGCGCGGTGAGCACGTCGAACTCCCACGACTCCACGTCGTGCGCCACGAACACCGCGCGCCGCGCGCGGTCCAGGTGCCGGGCCAGCCGGGACACGCGGCTGAGGACCTGCAGCGGCCGCACGTCCAGGTCCGGACGCTCGGTCTGCCACGCCTCGACCAGCCTGTCGACCTCATCGCGCATCCCGCCACCCTACCTTTCTCGATATCGAGACACACGACCCGATCAGCCGGGCGGCGTCCGGCGCCTGGCGTCGTCCCGCCCGGTACACCGGCGACCAGCGGGACATGTCGCCCACGTTGTCGCCGAACGCCTCCAGCGACCCCTCGTCCGGGACGATGCGGACATCGGGTCCCGCTCCGTCCGACATGTGCGCGAACGGCTCGATCACCACCACCGTCCCGGCGCCCGCCGCGAGCGCCACGTTCGAGCCGCCCGCGAAAGCGCCGTCCATGTAGCGGCGGCCGCCGATCGTCACCGGCTCGGCGAAGCCCGGCGCGGAACTGCTCGCCGCGACGGCCGCCGACAGCGGGACGCCGCTCGACGCGTCCCATACGACCGGTTCGCCCGTCGCGACGTCCACGCCGGTGACCAGGAGCCGGCCGCTCGGCCACTCGTCCGTCCCGACGAGGAAGCGCATGCTCGCCCGATGCCGCTCCTCCGGGAGCGCCCCCGCCTCCAGCGCGAGCCGCCCGATCCGGCGCCTGACCTCGTCCGGCCCCAGATCCGGGTCGGCGCCTAACTCGAACGCCCGCCCCATCACCGACAGGTCCGCCGGCGGTCGCGGTTCGCTCGGCGGCGGCAGCTCCGCCAGCTCGGTGAGATCCCGTCCGGTCCTGATCGCGGCGCCCGCGATCGCGCCCGCCGACGTGCCGACGATCAGATCCGCGTCCGCCAGGTCCGAGCCCGCCTCGCGCAGCCCGGCCGCGAGGCCGAGCAGCCACGCCGTCCCGACCGGCCCGCCGGGCCCGAGCACCAGCGCCCATCCACTCGAAGTCATGACGGCGACCCTAAGCACCCCGCCCCCGCCACGCCATCGGCCGCAAGCCCTAGGCCCTCTCCGTTGACTTGCGGCGTGTTGTGGTTCTGGGGGGCCGGGAAATCACAAAACGGCGGAGGGAAAGGGAGAGGGCCTAGGGCTTGCGGCCGATGGCGTGGCGGGGGCCGCGTAGCATGAGGTGCTGGGTGGTGTACAGGTAGTGATGCCACGGGGGGGAAATCGAGG
>NZ_JABXFD010000204.1 GCF_013372625.1 Actinomadura sp. BRA 177 | reverse complement strand
GTACGCGACGGAGGTGTGCCTGGCCCTGGCGGCGGGGCGGCCGGTGCCGGGGTGGGCGCGGGAGGCGCTGCCGGGGCTGCCCGAGACGATGCAGCGGGCGCTGCGCCGCGCCGCCGACGTCGACCACGCCTGCGTCGACCTCGTCGAGGCGCTGCTGCTGCGCGACCACGTCGGGGACGTCTTCGACGCGGTGGTGGTGGACGTCAACGGCGACCGCACCGGCGGGCGCGTCCAGCTGGTGGCGCCGCCGGTGTTCGGCCGCTGCGAGGGCGCGGACCTGCAGCTCGGCGAGCAGGTCAAGGTGCGGCTGGAGGAGGCGGACCCGGCGCGGCGCCGGGTCCGGTTCTCCCGTACGGAGTGATCGGTCAGCGCCGCCGGCTGTAGCGGCGGGGCCGCCAGTTCGTGGACGTTCCCACGCCGGCGAAGTGCAGCGCGATGAGCAGCAGGCCGAGGACGGTCAGCGTCCCGTTGTTGATGGCGTCCGAGGACACGTCGGCCAGGTCGAAGAGCAGGGCTAGCGCGAAGACGATCGCGGCGACGATCGCGAGCATGTCGGCCTCCGGTTGGGGGTCGGGGACCCGTGTCGCGGGCCCCTCGGCTGCCTACCGGATCTCCGCACGCCCGCGAGGCAAACCGCACCCCCTTTTCCGGCCCGTCCGAAATCCGGGATCAGCCGCTGAGCGCTGAGCGGGCTTCCTCCGTCATCCGGACGACCTCGTGCCGCACCTGCGGACGTTCGGTGAGCCGCGCGGAGAACGGGATGCGGACGGGGTGCTCGGTGCCGCCGTCGCTGACGGCGAACTCGATCCCGTCGGCGTCCAGCCCGGTCATCCGGGCGGCGGTCGCGCCGGGCCGGCCGCCGAGCGCCCGGCAGATGGTGAGGCAGTCGGCGGCGTGGTCGTCGTTCATGTGCCGCATGATCTGCCGCACGACGTCCTCGGTGAACGGGCCGGTGTCGGTCATGGGAACGGTCCTTTCCTGCGGATGTGTCAAAGGGACAGGCCCTTGTAGACGCGGAGGGCGTTGCCGCCGAGGACGAGGGAGAGCGTCTCCTCGTCCAGTCCGAGACCGGCGACGGCGCGGGCGTTGCGGGCGACGCCGGGGACGCCGGGCCAGTCGGTGCCGAAGATGAACTTGCGGGCGAGGCGGCGCAGGTCGTGCCGGGCGTAGTACTCGGGGAGCCGGCGCGGCGGCAGCCCGGACAGCTCGATCCACACCTCCTCGCGGGACAGCGCGAGGAACGCGGCGGCGTCGTACCACCAGCCGCGCCCGCCGTGCGCGAGGACGAAGGTCAGGCCGGGGAACAGCCGCAGGACGTCGTCGATCGGCGTCGGGTCGGCGTACCTGTTCGCCGAGCCGGGGAACGAGCTGGTGCCGCAGTGCACGACGACGGGCACGCCCGCGTCGCGGCACACCTGGTAGGCGGGGTACAGCTCGGGGTCGGCGACGCTGAACCCGCCGTGCACGGGGTGCAGTTTCAGGGCGGCGGCGCCGAACTCCAGCTGCCGCGCGACCTCGGCGCCGATCGGGTAGTGCAGGTGCGGGTTGACGTTGGCGATCGGCCGGAACCGGCGCGGGTTGTGCTCGATGAGCGGCTGGAGGTCCTCGATGGGCTGCGTGCCGGTCGTCTTCGGGCTGTACTCGCACAGCAGCAGGGCGATGTCGACGCCCTCGTCCTCGAAGTAGGCGTCGACCCGCTCGGGGACGAGGGTCCCGCCGGCGTCGTAGAGGTCCTGCCAGGGGTGCGACGCGCCGAACTCCTCCGCCCACCGCCGCCATGCCGGGGGCAGGGTCGGCAGCCGGGCGGTGTGCACGTGCGCGTCGATCAGCGGCCGTCCGTCGAGCATGGGGCGGAGCCTACCCACCGCCCCCGGCCGGCCCGGGCGGCAGGGTTCAGGCGACGTCGGCGGAGTCCTGGCCGTCCAGCCAGGCGAGGATGCCCTCGACGGTGTCGCGGCAGCCGCCGCAGCCGGTGCCGGCGCGGGTCGCGCGGGCGACGCCGTCGGCGGTGCGGGCGCCGGCCTGCCAGCAGGCGCGGATCTCCCTCTTGCTGACGTTGTTGCACTGGCAGACGGTGGCGGCGTCCGGCATCCGCAGCGGCGACTCGGCCTCGGCGGCCCCGCCGACGCCGGGGAACAGCAGGCCGAGGCGCTCGGCGGGCAGCGGCCCGGCGTGGTCGTAGAGCCGGGTGAGGGTCCCGGCGGCGGAGGTCTCGCCGAGCAGGATCGCGCCGATCAGCCGCCCGTCCCGGATGACCGCCTTCTTGTAGGTGCCGCGCGCGGCGTCGGTGAACCGGACGACCTCCACGTCCTCGTCGTCGTCGCCGAAGTGGGTCTCCCCCATCGAGGCGAGCTCGATCCCGGCGGCCTTGAGGCGGGTGATCTGGCGGGCGCCGGTGAAGCGGGCGGCGGGGTCGGTGCCGGCGAGCAGCCCGGCGAGCACGCCGGCCTGCTCCCAGGCGGGCGCGACCAGCCCGTACACCTCGTCGCGGTGCTCGGCGCACTCGCCGATGGCGCGGACGGACGGGTCGGTGACCGACCGCAGCTCGTCGTCGACGATCACGGCGCGGCCGATCGCCAGGCCCGCGTCCCGCGCCAGCGTCACCTCGGGGCGCACGCCGCAGGACAGGATGACGAGGTCGGTGCCGATGACCTCCGTCCCGCCGCCCGGCAGGGCCAGTTCGACGCCGGTGACGGCGCCGCCGGCGGTGCGCAGCCCGGCGACGTCGGCCTGCAGGCGCGTGCCGATGCCGAGCGCGGCGAGGGTACGGGCCAGGACCTTCCCGGCGGCGGGGTCGAGCTGGCGTTCCATGAGGTGCCCGGCCAGGTGCAGGACGGTGACGTCCAGGCCGCGGCCCGCCAGCCCCCGCGCGGCCTCGATGCCGAGGAGCCCGCCGCCGACCACGACGGCGCGGCGCGCGGACGCGGCCAGCTCGGTGATGCGGCGGCAGTCGTCCAGGGTGCGGAACACCAGGGCGCCCTCAGGGAGGCCGTCGCGCAGGCCCGGCATCGGCGGGATGAACGCGGTGCTGCCGGTCGCGAGGACGAGCGTCCCGTACGGCGTCACCGTCCCGTCGGAGGCGTGCACGGTCCTGGCGGCGCGGTCGACGCGGGTGACCTCGACGCCGAGGCGGGCGTCCACGCCGTGGGAGGCGTACCAGGCGGCGTCGACCAGGCTGATGTGGTCGGGCCGCGTCACCCCGGCGAGAACGTTCGACAGCAGCACCCGGTTGTAGGGCCGCTGGGTCTCGGCGCCGAACACCGTGACGGGGGTGGCGGTGTCGCGGGCGCGCAGCTCGCTGACGAAGCGCGACCCGGCCATGCCGTTCCCCACGACGACCACGCTCATCGCTTCACCTCCAGCGGGAGCGGCTTGATCTGGTCGCGCTCGACCTCGAACCCGATGCTCGGGTCGGGGGTGCGCGGGGCGTTGACGAAGGAGACGAACCGGCGGAGCCGCTCGGGGTCGTCGAGGGTGTCGCGCCATTCGTCGGAGTAGGCCGCGACGTGGCGTTCCATGGCGGCGTCGAGGTCGGCGCAGATGCCGAGCCGGTCGTCCACGATCACCTCGCGCAGGTAGTCCAGGCCGCCGTCGAGGGACTCCAGCCAGGTCGCGGTGCGCTGCAGCCGGTCGGCGGTGCGGATGTAGAACATCAGGAACCGGTCGATGCAGCGGATCAGCTCACCGTCGGTGAGGTCGGTGGCGAACAGGTCGGCGTGCCGGGGCCGCATGCCGCCGTTCCCCGCGAGGTAGAGGTTCCAGCCGTTCTCGGTGGCGATGACGCCGAAGTCCTTGCTCTGCGCCTCGGCGCACTCGCGGGCGCAGCCGGACACGGCCGACTTCAGCTTGTGCGGGGCGCGCAGCCCCCGGTACCGCAGCTCCAGGCGGATCGCCATGGCGGCCGAGTCCTGGACGCCGTAGCGGCACCAGGTGGACCCGACGCACGACTTCACCGTCCGCAGCGCCTTGCCGTAGGCGTGGCCGGACTCGAACCCGGCGTCGACGAGCCGCCGCCAGATGTCGGGGAGCTGCTCGACGCGGGCGCCGAACAGGTCGATCCGCTGCCCGCCGGTGATCTTGGTGTAGAGGCCGAAGTCGCGGGCGACCTCGCCGATGACGATGAGCTTGTCCGGGGTGATCTCGCCGCCGGGGACGCGCGGCACGACCGAATAGGTGCCGTTCTTCTGCAGGTTGGCGAGGAAGTGGTCGTTGGTGTCCTGCAGCGCGGCCTGCTCGCCCGCCAGGATGTGGCCGTTGCCGAGGCTGGCCAGGATGGACGCGACGGCGGGCCGGCAGATGTCGCAGCCGCGGCCCGTCCCGTGCTCCTCGACGAGCCGGGTGAAGCTGGCGACCTCCCCGGCCCGGACGATGTCGAACAGCTCGGCGCGGCTGTAGTCGAAGTGCTCGCAGATGGCCTTGCCGACCTCGATCCCGGCGGCGGTCAGCTCGGCGTCCAGGATGCGCTTCACCAGCGGGACGCAGCTTCCGCAGCTGGTCCCGGCCCGCGTGCAGTCCTTCACGCCGGGCACGTCGGTGAGCGAGTGCTCGGAGATCGCGCAGCGGATGCCCTCGGCGGTGACGTTGTTGCAGGAGCAGATGACGGTCGCGCCGGGCAGGTCGCCACCCGCCGCCTCCACTCCCCCGAACAGCATCTGCTCGGGTGCGCCCGGCAGGCTCCGCCCGACGTGGGCGCGCAGCGTCCCGTAGGACTCGGCGTCGCCGACGAGGACGCCGCCGAGGAGGGTCTGCGCGTCGTCGCTGACGACGAGCCTCTTGTAGACGCCGGCGACGGGGTCGGTGTAGGTGACGCCGAGCGCGCCCCGGTCCGGGCCGGCGAACGGGTCGCCGAAGCTGGCGACGTCGACGCCCATGAGCTTGAGCTTGGTCGACATGTCGGCGCCCTCGAAAACGGCGGTGCTCTCGTCCGACAGGAGCCGGTCGGCGACGACCTCGGCCATGGCGAAGCACGGCCCGACAAGCCCGTAGACTGTGCCGCCATTTGGGCCGCCTACCAATGCGCATTCGCCGATCGCCCAGATGGCGGGGTCCTCGGTGCGGCACGCCCCGTCCACCACGATGCCGCCGCGCTCCCCCACCGGCAGGCCGCAGCCGCGCGCCAGCTCGTCGCGCGGGCGAATGCCGGCGGAGAACACCACGACCTCGGCGTCGATGGCCGTCCCCTCGTCCAGCAGGACGCGCCGGACGGCCCCGTCGTCTCCGGCCTCCAGAGCGCGCATCGGGGCGCCCGCGTGCACGGCCATGCCGAGGCCCTCGATGTGGCGGCGCAGCATCGCGCCGCCGCCCTCGTCCAGCTGGCGCGGCATCAGCCACGGCGCGACCTCGACGACGCCGCTGCGCAGCCCGAGGCCCTGCAGGGCGCGGGCCGCCTCCAGGCCGAGCAGCCCGCCGCCGACGACGGCGCCGGTCGCCCGGCCGCGCGCGTACTCGCGGATCGCGTCCAGGTCGTCGATGGTGCGGTAGGTGAACACGCCCGGCAGGTCCGCGCCCTCGACCGGCGGCACGAACGGTGCCGACCCGGTGGCCAGGACGAGCGCGTCGTAGGGGACGGTCCCGCCCTTCGAGGTGGTGATCGTCCGGGCGGCGCGGTCGATCCCGGTGACGCGCTCGCCGGTGCGGACGGCGACCTCGCCGCCGTGCGCGGGGTAGGCGAGGCCGGCGCCCTCCAGGTGGGTCGTCAGCGCCACCCGGTCGTAGGCGGTCCGAGGTTCCTCCCCGATGACGGTGATGGTCCAGGTCCCGGCGGCGTCTCGCGCGCGCAGCGCCTCCACGAGGCGGTGCGCGGCCGGTCCGTGCCCGGCCACGGCCAGCCGCCGGCCGGTTCTGCTGTCGGCTCCCATGAACCCCGATGCTGCGCGGCCCGTATTTCCCGGATGGATCACCCGCGTCACCCGCGCGTTAACTGGTCCTCACTCCGGTGGGCGTCCGCACACTCTTCGCAGCTTCCGGTCCGGATTCATTTCTTTTGGGACTGTGATGTAGGACACTCACAAGACGATCAAAGGCGAAAGATCACGTTTGGTCGCGACTCCGACCACGGGGCCGGGAGGCGGTAGTGCGACGGTTCATCGGTGCGTCCCTCATCGGGCTCGGCGCGTTCCTGCTCGCCGCGGGCCTGCTCGTCCGCTTCTACGTCGCCCCCGCGCTGATCGGCGCGCCGACGGACGTGTACCAGGTCACCCGGCTGCGGGCCGACGACGCCTCCTACTTCGACGCGTCGAAGGCGACGCCGCGCACGGGCGCGACGATCGTGGCGACCAACACCGTCCGGGGCGATTCCGGCTCCAGCGATGGCAGCATCGCCGTGTGGGACACCACGACGGTCGTCCAGGACGTGGGTCGCGGCACCACGATCGAGCTGCAGAAGCAGCGGTACGCCTTCGACCGCCGCACCGGTGAGCTGACGAACTGCTGCGGCGCGGCGATCGGCGGCGACGAGAGCGTCCGCCAGTCGGGCATCGGGCTGTTCTGGCCGGTGGAGGCCCGGAAGAAGGACCTGGAGCTGTTCGACTCCTCGACCCGGCGCGCCTGGCCGGTGGCCTTCGACGGCGAGGAGCGCGTCAACGGCGTGCTCACCTACCGCTTCGTCGAGCGCGTCCCGGAGACGAAGGTCGCCGGCGAGCTGCCGGACGTCCCGCCCGAGCTGCTCGGGCTCCCGAAGGGCGGCGCGGCCGTCCCCGTGGACCGCTACTACCAGGCCGAGGCAACGTACTGGGTGGACCCGAGGACGGGCGCGCCGATCGACCAGCAGCAGCGGGTGCTGTCGACGCTGCGTCCCAAGGAGGGGCCGGGCCGGCTCGTCGTCGCGGACTTCACCCTGAAGATGACGCCCGAGTCGCAACGGGCGCTGCTCGCCCGGTCCAGCGACGGCGCCGGGAAGATCCACCTGCTGAAGACCGTCGTCCCGCTCTGCTGCGCCGGCGCCGGCGTGCTGCTCATCGCGGCGGGGCTGCTGCTCGCCGCCCGCCGCGGGCCCGTCCCTTCGGCACCTCTGACGCTGCCGACGCAGAGGCGAGTTCAGCCCCCCGCGCTCTCCCTGTCACTCACCTAAAAAGCGGCGCTCACCACCAATACGGATCCACCGACACCACGAAAAAAACATAGCAACACACACAACC
>NZ_JABXFD010000595.1 GCF_013372625.1 Actinomadura sp. BRA 177 | reverse complement strand
TCTGTTTGTGTTTTAGTATTGTACGCACGCCGCCGGGACTCCCCCTTCCCCCTGCGGCGGCGGCGCCAGAGGGGTATAAGAGACGGACCGCGAGGCGCCGGGCCGCCGCCGTCCGGGCGGCCGGCGGTCACCGGGGTCGTCCCGTCGTGCGATCACCGCCCCATCATGGCAAGTCCCCGACGCCCCGCAGCCCGAACCCGCGCCCCACCCCGCCAATACGGCAGCGGGAGTCGTCAGGTGGTGGCGGGACGGTAGAGCCCTATGTGGACGGCGAGTGCGGCCAGGACCGAGCCCATCAGGTAGCGCTGGACGCGCTGCCAGCCGGGGCGGCGCGCGAGGAAGGCGGCGAGGGCGCCGGCGCCGAGGACGATGAGGCAGTTCACGGTGATCGCGATGGTGATCTGGAGCAGGCCGAGCAGCATGATCTGGACGGCCAGGCGCCCGCGGTCCGGGTCGGCGAACTGCGGCAGCAGCGACACGTAGAGGATGGCGATCTTCGGGTTGAGCAGGTTCGTGACCAGGCCCATCGTGAAGAGGCGGCGCGGCGGGTCGGCGGGCAGGCCCCTCGGGGCGAACGCCGTCGTGCCGCCGGGGCGGAGCGCCTGCCAGGCGAGCCACAGCAGGTACGCCGCCCCGGCCAGCTTGATCACCGTGTACAGGGCTGGGACGAGCGTGAAGACGGCGGTGAGCCCGGCGGTGGCGGCGGCGACGTAGACCAGGAACCCGGCGGCGACGCCGCCGAGCGAGATCAGCCCGGCGCGGCGGCCCTGCGTCACCGACCGCGACACAAGGTACATCATGTTGGGGCCCGGCGTCAGGACGAGCCCGAGTGCGAAGGCGGCGACGGCCGCCGCGGCGGTGAGCGAGATCATTGCACTCCCGTGTGCTCGAATGATCTGAGGCTAGATCTCCGGGGCGAGGTCGGGCGCGGCACGTTCGTCCGGGCGGCCGGGCCCGCGCCCGTCCCGGCACTCGCGGAACCCACCGGGGCGAAGGTCGACCTGGAGCTGAGCTATCCCCTGATTCCGGAACAGGGCACGCTGCTGGCCGCCGGGATGGAGCGGCTCCTGCGTCCGGACGTGCTGGACGCGGCGCTCGGCCCCGGACGGGTCACCGGGACCCCCGCCGCCCGGGAGGCCGCGGCGGCGCTGCTGGCCGCTCCCGGCTGGCGTCCCGCCCCGGAGTCCGTGCTGTTCGCGGGGAACGGGCGGCAGGCGATCGCGGGCGCCGTGTCGGCGCTCGTGCCGCCGGGCGGGCGGCTCGCCGTGGAGGCGCTGACCTATCCGGTGATCAAGGGCATCGCGGCCCGGCTCGGCGTCACGCTCGTCCCGGTCGCGGCCGACGAGCACGGGCTGCGCCCCGACGCCCTCGCCGACGCGCACCGCGCGGCCCCGCTCGGCGCGCTCTACCTCCAGCCGACGCTCCACAACCCGCACGGGACGACGATGCCGTGGCAGCGCCGCGTCGAGATCGCCGGCGCCCTGGAGCGGCTCGGCCTCGACGCGATCGAGGACCGCGTCTGGGCGTTCCTCCCCGAGGACGGGCCGCAGCCCCTCGCGAGCCTGGCCGCGCGGCGCACCGTGCTGGTCGACAGCCTGTCCAAGCGCCTCGCGCCCGGCCTGAGTCTCGGGTTCGCCGTCCCGCCCGCCGCGCTGGCCGGACGCGTCGCCGCCGCGCTGCGCTCGGGCGCCTGGGGGCCCGCGCGCTTCGCGCTCGACGCGGCGACCGGCTGGATCACCGACGGCACCGTCGAGGAGATCACCCGCGCCAAGCGCGCGGACGCCGCGGCCCGCCAGGAGATCGTCGCCGAACGCCTCGCGGGCGCCGTCCGGTCCGGGCCGTCCTCGTACTTCTGCTGGTGGGACCTGCCGCCGCAGTGGCGCGCGGAGACGTTCGTGGCGGCGGCCGCCCGGCGCGGCATCGCCGTCACCCCCGCCGCCGCCTTCGTCGTGGGAACGGCCGCCGCCCCGCGCGCCGTCCGCATCGGCCTGGCCTCACCACCCCTGGAGACCCTGTCGCACGCACTGACCGTCCTCGCCGACCTCGCGACCGAGAACCCCGACGACATCCCGCTGGACTGACCAAAAGCCAGCCTTGCCAAGAGCAGTTGAGGGGGTTAGGAGCCGGCGCGTTCTACTACGGTGGCCCATTCTTCTAGGAGGGACTGGGCGGCGTCGGCGTCTGGGCCTTCGGCCCATAGGTGGGTCACTGCCTCGGCCGGGTCTGGGAGGACCAGGACCCAGCGGCCGTCGTCCTCTACTACTCGGACACCGTCGGTGGTGTCGATCGTGCGGTCTCCGGCGGCCTCCACGACGTGGCGCATGACGCTGCCCTTGGCCGCCCACGGGGTCGGGACGGAGCGGCGCAGCAGGTGGGCGTCGGGGATTCGGCGGTCGATCTGGGACAGCGTCAGGCGGGTGCGGGCGACCAGGCCGACCAGGCGGACGAAGGCGGCGATGCCGTCGACGGTGCCGCTGAACTCGGGCATGAGGAAACCGCCGCGGCCGTCGCCCGCGAAGATCACGCTGGGCTGGGCGGCGGCCTTCGTGAGGACGTCCTGGGACGTCGACGTCCACTCGACCTGGACGCCGTGAAAGCGGCACACCTGCTCGGCGACGCGGGTGGTCGTCACTGGAAGCGCCACTTTGCCGCCGCGGCGTTCGGCCGCCACCAGGTCGAGCATGACGAGGAGGGCGCGGTCGTCGCCGACCAGCTCGCCGTTCTCGTCCACGAGGGAGATTCGCTCGCCCACCGGGTCGAAGCGGACGCCGAACGCGGCGCGGGAGGAGGAGACGAGGTCGCCCAGGCGTTCCAGGTCGCGCATGCGCTCGGCGAGGGTTTCGGTCGGGTTGGCCTCGTCGAGGCCCGCGTTGCGGGTGAGAACTTCCACGCCGACCTTGCCGAGCAGGTTGGGGAGGACGAGTGAGGCGACGCCGCCCGCGCAGTCCAGGACGATCTTCAAGCCCGCCTCGCGGACGCCGCGGATGTCGACGCGGCGCAGCAGATCGCGCGTGTAGGTCTCCACGACGCGCGGCGGGTAGGTGAGTTCGGCGATCTCGCCGGGGAAGGCGCGGCGGTACTCCTGGCGGCCGAAGACGCGTTCCAGCTTGCGCTGCGCCGCCTGCGACAGGTCGGCTCCGCCGGCGTCGAGGAACAGGATGTCGACGCCCTGCGGGTCGCCGAGGGTGGTGCGGATGTAGATGCCGCCGACGGCGTCCTCGCGGCCGGTCTCGAACCGGGCAACGGTCAGCGGGGTCGCCTCCAGGTCGTTGACGTTGATGGCGCTTGCGGTGAGCGCGCTGTTCACGGCGCGTTTCAGGGTGCGGGCGGCGCGGGAGACGTCGCGGCCGGTGACGACCGTGGAGCCCTTTTTCAGGGTGGTCGCGTAGGCGCTGGCCAGCCGCACCGCCAGTTCGGGGGTGATTTCGACGTTGACGAGCCCGGAGACACCGCGCGGGCCGAACAGGTTGCGCTGGCCGCGCGATTCCCAGATCACGCTGGTGTTGACGACCGCGCCGGCCTCGATCGTCTTGAACGGGTACACCTTCACGCCGCTGGAGACGTACGCCTCGGCCTCGATGACGCACTCGTCGCCGATGACCGCGCCCTCTTCGACGCGGGCGCCGGCCATGATGTCGGTGTTCTTGCCGACGACGCACCCGCGCAGGTTCGTGGACGGCGCGACGAACACGTTGTCGTGGACGACCGCTCGATGCAGGAACGCGCCTTCCTTCACGACGACGTTGCTGCCGAGGACGGTGTATTCGCGCAGTTCGACGCCCGCTTCGACCTTCGCGTAGTCGCCGATGTAGAGGGGGCCCTTGAGGACGGCCTCGGCGTCCACTTCGGCCCCTTCGGAGACCCACACGCCGGGCGACATCTCGAAACCGTCCAGCTCGATGCCGACCTGCCCCGACAGCATGTCGGCCTGGGCCTTGAGGTAGCTCTCGTGGGTGCCGACGTCCTCCCAGTAGCAGTCGGCCACGTAGCCGAACAGGCGGGCGCCCTCGGCGAGCAGCTTCGGGAACACGTCCCCGGACCAGTCGACGGACTCGCCCTCCGCGACGTGTTCGAGGACTTCGGGCTCCATCACGTAGATGCCGGTGTTGACGGTGTCGGAGAACACCTGGCCCCACGTCGGCTTCTCCAGGAACCGCTGCACGCGGCCCTCGTCGTCCACGATGATGATGCCGAACTCGAGGGGGTTCGGGACGCGCTTCAGCCCGATCGTGACGAGCGCGTCGTTCTCCTTGTGGAACCGCACCATGTCGGTGAGATCGATGTCGGTGAGCGCGTCCCCGGAGATCACCAGGAACCGGTCGTCGCGCAGCGCCTCCTCGGCGTTCTTGACGCTGCCGGCGGTGCCGAGCGGGATCTCCTCCGTCGCGTAGCTCAGCGACATGCCGAGCTCCTCGCCGTCGCCGAAGTAGTTGCGGATCAGCGCGGCGAGGAACTGGACGGTGACGACGGTCTCGGTGAACCCGTGCCGCTTCAGCAGCCGGAGCACGTGCTCCATGATCGGCCGGTTGACGAGCGGCAGCAGCGGCTTGGGCTGGTTGGCGGTCATCGGACGCAGCCGCGTCCCCTCGCCTCCCGCCATCACGACGGCCTTCATCGGGGGGTCTCAGCTCCCTTCTGCTCGCCGGCCGGCGGTTCCGCGCCCGGATCGCCCCGCTCATCCGGATCGTGCGCGGTGTCCGGCCCGGAGGCCGGGGGCGAGCCGCGGCCGGCCAGCACCAGTTGCCGCGTCTGCGTCCAGTAGAGGGCGGCGGCCCACCAGTACAGGCCCGTCCCCCAGATGGCGAAGGACCATCCGACGATCTTCGCCACGGTCGCCGCGCCGCCGTCATGGTCGCCCAGCAGCAGCAGCGGGAACGCGTAGAGCAGGCACATGGTGCCCGCCTTGCCGATGAAGTGGACGGGCAGCGTGCCGCCGTACCCCAGCCGCCGGACGACCGGCGCGATCGGCAGGATCGCGAACTCGCGGGCGACCAGCAGCACCACCAGCCACAGCGGGATGATGTCGCGGATGGTGAGCCCGATCAGCGTGGCGAGGATGTAGAGCCGGTCGGCGGCGGGGTCGAGCACCGTCCCGAGCTTGCTGGTCTGGTTCAGCGCGCGCGCCAGCTTGCCGTCCAGCCAGTCGGACAGGCCGGCGAACACCAGCACGCCGAGCGCCCACCAGTCCGCCTCGGCGAGGATGAGCCACAGGAACAGCGGGACGCCCACCAGCCGGGCCAGGCTCAGGATGTTCGGCACCGTGAGGATCCGGTCCTGCGGGGCTTCCTGCAGTGTGCTCACCGACGCGTTCGCCTCCCCTGGTCCCCCTTGATCCTGACCCTACCGGTAAGGCTTGGAAAGCCCCCGATGGCGTCCATCCGGTGCGACCCGCGGCGGACGTGGCGGCGGCGGACGGGCACGGCCGGGCGCTGCTGATCCGGCGGCACCGGTTCATACGCCACCGAGGTTGGGAGATTCCCGGCGGACAAGTCGAACCGGGCGAAGACCCCGCCGAGGATGGCATTCATCACATCCACCGGACGGACGGCGCCGCGTGAACCGGCGAGCCGACCGACGTCACCGCGGGCTGACGGCGTCCGCGAGCGGGAGGACGGCGGTCACGACGAACCCGCCGCCGTCCCGCGCGAGCGCCACCGAGACACGCTCCGCGGCGGCGTGCTTGACAACGTTGGTCAGGGCCTCCTGGACGGTCCGGTACGCGGCGACGCCGATCTCCGGCGGCAGCGCGTGATATCGAGAGAGCGAGGGAAGGGAGCGCGATGGAGAGATCACCCCGGATCACGCACATCTCGTGGGGCCGCATGGAGGTGGAGGGCCTGCACGGCGGCAAGGACTTCAAGCTCTATCCGGGCGGCGGACGCGAGTGGGACTGATCCGAGCACGGCACCAGGCACGAGCCGGGCATCCAGCCGGGCGACGTCCAGGATCTGCTCGACCGCGGATGCACGGTGGTCGTCCTCAGCCGTGGCATGCGGCTGCGCCTGCGGACCATGCCCGAGACGCTCAAGGTCCTGGAGGACGCCGGAGTCGAGGTGCACGTGGAGGAGACGACCCGGGCGGTCGCGCTCTATAACTCGCTGGCCGAGACCGAGGCCGTCGGCGGGCTCTTTCACTCGACGTGCTGACCGCGCGGGGTGGGCTACGTGCCGGGTTCGCAGGGGAGGATGGGCTTCACGTCCAGGATCGGGGTGCCGTCCAGGGCCTCCAGGTCGCGGACGCGGACGCGGCGGCCCGTGACCTCCAGGATCTCGACCGGGTGCAGGCCGATGGGGTTGGGGCGGTCCGGGGAGCGGGTCGCGAACACGCCGCGCATCGGGGTGGACGGGTCGTCGCGCGGGTGGACGCTCAGGACGTCGCGCGGCGACAGGTGCAGCCACGTCAGGACGAAGATCCGGTCGCCCGGGCGGAGGCCGTCCAGCGCCGGGAACACGGCCGGTTCGAAGACCAGCCACGCCTCCGGCGCGCCTTCGGTGCCCTGTTTGGGCGCGGACGCCCGGTCGGTCAGGATGGACGAGACATGGCCGACCGGGGTGAGCGCGAACTCCTGGTAAGGCATGCCCCGATCTTCTCAGGCCGTCGCGCGGGCGCGTTCTACCCCGGCGGCGGCGGTTGCGGCAACGGGGGTGCGGCGGGTTAGCGTCGGGGGCGACAGATCGCGGGGGTCCGGCGAACCGGGCTGAGATAGCGGCTGGGACGGCCGCTGACCGCATGAACCTGACCGGGTAATGCCGGCGTAGGGAGAGATCGGGTCGTCATGACAGAACGTGTGGTTCCAGCTGCCCGCAAGACCTACCTGCAGGGGTCGCGCCCGGACGTGCGGGTCCCGATGCGGGAGGTGCCGCTGACCAACGGCGACGTCGTCGTCCTGTACGACACGTCGGGGCCGTACACCGATCCGGCGCAGGAGACCGATGTCCGCCGGGGGCTGCCCGCGCTGCGGGAGGCGTGGATCGCCGAGCGGGGCGACACCGCGCCGTACGAGGGGCGGGCCGAGGGGGACGGGCGCGCGCCCGTCCGGGAGACCCAGCCGACGCCGGCGTCGAAGAGGCAAGGGGAGGCTCTCGGGGCCACCCCACCCTTACAAAAAAATAAGAACATGACAGCACACCTACACATCTCGCACACACAGAA
>NZ_JABXFD010000054.1 GCF_013372625.1 Actinomadura sp. BRA 177 | reverse complement strand
CGACTGCCTGGACTGCTTCGCCTGGCTGGTGTTCGCCGAGGTGTTCCTCGGCATGTACGACGAGGCGCTGCGGCACGCGGAGCGGCTGGTGGCGATCACCCGGGCGACCGGGCAGACGTTCATCCTCGGCTACATGCTGGCCGGGCAGTCCCGCGTGCTGGCGCAGCTGGGGCGGCTGAAGGAGGCCGCCGCCGTCGCCGACGAGGCCGCCGCGGTCGGCCGCGACCTGGGCTCGCAGGAGGTGCTGGCCTACGGGCTGATCCAGCAGTGCCTGACCGCGTCCTGGATGGGCGACCACGAGCGCGCGGTGCGGGCCGGGGACGAGGCCGTCGCCAACGACACCGGCTCGGGCGAGTGGTGGACGCACATGGCGCACGTCGCCCGCGCCATCGCGGTGGTCAACGAGGGCCGGCTGGAGGAGGGCGCCACCGCGCTGATCGCCGCGTGCGGCACCGGCGACCAGGGCCTGGACTTCGGCACGCTCGGCAGCTGCGCCGAAGCGCTCGCCTGCGTCCGCGCGGCGCAGGACGACGCCGACGCCGCGAACTGGGCCGACATCGCCGAGGCGATCGCCAACCCGGCACTGACCGGCGACGTCGGCCTGGCCAGGCTGACCCGCGCGCACGCGCTGCGGGCCGCCGACCCGGCCGCGTCCGCCGCCGCCGCGGCGGACGCGGCCGCGGGCG